>NZ_JAIUHK010000020.1:0-114525 GCF_020165075.1 Mesorhizobium sp. CA4 | reverse complement strand
CGCCTGGCGGGCGTCGGCGTAGTCCGAGGTTGCCGGAATGCCGTTGGCGCCGATCGCCCAGACCGGCTCGTAGGCGAGCAGGATCGGCGCGGTCTTCTGCGCGGCGCCGAGCCTGGAGAGTGCGCCGCGCACCTGCTTGGCAAGCACCTCGCTGGCAAGGCCGGCCTCGCGCTCGGCCAATGTCTCGCCGATGCAGATCAGCGGGATGAGGCCGTGGCGCATCGCGGCTTGCGTCTTGAGGCCCACGGTTTCGTCGGTCTCGCCGAAATGCTCACGGCGCTCCGAATGGCCGAGCTCGACGATATCAAGGTTGCAATCCCGCAGCATCACCGGCGAGATCTCGCCGGTCCATGCCCCCTCGTCGGCCCAGTGCATGTTCTGCGCGCCAACCTTGACGGACGTATCCTTCAGCATCGCCTTGACCTCGCGCGCCGCCGTGAAGGGCGGGATGACGAAGCGCTGGACACGCGGGTCGCCTTCCGGATCGGTAAGCAGCCCGCCGGCAAAGGCGCGCGCCTCGGCCAGCGTCTTGTTCATTTTCCAGCTGGTCCCGATCCAGAGCTGAGGCATCTGTGTCATTGGTCAGTTCCCTGGCGACAGCGAGCCGGAGGGGCGAGAGTGCGGCACGGTGCTGTCAATTGCCGAGGCCATCACGAATGGCTGAAAAATAACGATCGGCCCCGACCTGCCCGCCCTTCAGCGCGACCTCCAGCCCGTCGATCGCGGGTATGCTCGAATGGGCGACGCAAAGCGGCGAGCCGGGAGAGGACGGCAGCGGCATTCTCATTGTCAGCGCGTCAACGCCCATCTGTCCAAGCGCGTGGCTGGAGGTATCGCCTCCGGCGATGATCACGCGCTGCAACTTCTGCTCCACGGTCAACGCGCGCAGCAGTTCGCCCAGGCCGCGTCCAAGCTTGTGGCGGGCGCCTTCCTGGCGATCGATCTCGGCGCCGCGGTCAGCGGCGGGGCCAAGTGCGGTGTAGAGAATGACGCTGCGTCCGGCCTCAAGGCTGGCCTTGCCGGCTGCAGCCGCGCGCGCCATCGCCTTCTCGGAATGCTCCGAGACCAGCTCGACCGGGTCGACCTCAATGCCGTCGAACCCGTCGCTCATCGCATGGCGGATCTGTCGCTCCGTCGTCGGCGAGCAACTCCCCGACACCACCGCGATGCGGTCGGCCGCACCCGGGGGCGGGAATATTCCATCGCCCGGAACGGTATCGCCAGCCCATTGGCAAAGAAGCGCATATTCAATGCCGGAGGAACCGACGACGAAGTGGCCGCCTGGCGTACGGGTGCGCCATATTTCCCGGCCAGCAAGCGCTTGCGTTTCGCGGCTGTCGACATCGATAAGCACGATGTTGCAGTCCCGGAGGAGGCGGTCGAGAGCCTCCGATCGAGATGGCGATTGCGCCGTCGCCAGGTCGAGCAGCCCCAACGCAAGCTTTGTCTGCCGCGACAGATGCACCAGAAGGTCGGATTCGTCCATCGGCGTTGCCGGATGGCGGCTCATCACTGGATGGCGGTCGATGCGGTAGTATTTGTCACGATAGGCCGCGAAGAGATGACCGAAGGCTGTGTAGCGCTTGAGCTGCGGCGCGCCGACCACCAGCGGCACGCAACCCTGTTCGAATACCGCGCGGCCGATCTCGATCGCGCGACCGATGCTGCCGATCGTCGGGCTGGAATCGAAGGTGGAGCAGACCTTGTAATGGCAGAGCTCGGCTTCCAGCGTTTTCAGCCAGGTGAAAGCCTCTTCCAGATGCGTATCCATCCAGGCCGGCGACTCGCTGCGGCTGGTGCCGGCGAGCCCGACGGCACGGCAATGCGCGAAGCGCGCCAGCAGTCCGGCAGCCGGCTTGCGCATGAACAGAACGGTCGGCACGCCGCCGAGCTCCAGCGCCTCCATGACGTCGGTCGAGCCGGTCAGGTCGTCGCCATAGTAGCTGAGAAGCAGCTTCTGCATGCTCACGCCGCCTTGCCGTCGGCGAATTTCTCGATCGAGTGCGCCAGTTCCGCATGGTCTTTGGCAAACTCTGTCAGCGGAATGCCCTCGACCGCTGCCTGCCATGCCTGGAGCACGGCGCGCACGCCGCCTGCTGGCCCGTCTGGATGGCTGACAATGCCGCCGCCGCATAGATAAAGCAGGTCGATCGTGCGCCCTGTGCGTCGATAGGTCTCCGGCGCCTGGCCGCCCCACTGACCGGAGCAGGCCACAGGCAGCGCGCAATCCTCTGGCGAAAACATCGGCGTCGTCACCGCCTGGAATGAGCGGATGAACGAGTCATCAGGTTCCCAGTATTTCGAGGCGATTCCATTGATCTGGAACTGGTCCACCCCGAGCAGCCGCCAGAATTGCTGCCAGACCTGGAAATCCATGCCGAGCCCCGGATGGCGGGTGAGGATATCCCAGCCATTGCGGTGTGCGTGCAGCACCAGTCCGGAGCGTTTGCGCAAGAAAGCCATGCCGCCGAAGCCGATGGAGTTGATGTTGATGACGGCGCAATTACCGCCGGCTTCAAGCACCAGATCGTGGTTGCGCATCATTTCGTCCGGATCGGCATGCGATATGCCGAAAGCGTACATCACCTTCTTGCCGGTCTTCTGCTCATGATCCAGGATCAGCGGCATGATTGCCTTCACCCGCTCCGACAGCGGCGAATATGCCGGGCTCATCAGCTTCTCGTCGTCCTTGATGAAATCGACGCCGGCCTCGATCAGTTCGCCCACCATCGCGGCCGTCTCGTGTGGTCTCAAGCCAAGCGCCGGCTTGACAATCGTGCCGATGATCGGGCGGCCTTCGACGCCGGTCAGCCTGCGGCTGCCGGAGACACCGAATCGCGGGCCGGGATGGGCGCCCCTGAATTCCTCCGGCAACTTCATGTCGACGACGCGGATGCCGGACAATCCCCTGATCGAAAAGGTGCCGCCGATCGCAATTGTCATGAGCGCCGCCAGATCGGTGCCGATGGCGTCCAAAGGGAAGGCGATGTCGATATCGGCGCGCTTGAAGGGACCGCCGCCGGCCTCTGGTATTGAAGGTTGCGCCGCGTCCGGCAAATGGCGGATCGCTAGCACGCGCGCCGCAACCCGCGTCTTCAGCTCCTCGGTTTCGCCGGGCACAGCGACGAACGTGCCGGTCGACTGGTCGCTCGCGATCTTGGCCGCCAGCGCCTCGATGCTTCCCGAGGTTTCGATCCGGTAAGTGAGAGTGATCATGGCCGGCTACTCAGTCGAAAGGCAGGAAAATAATTCCCTGCGCGTCAAATCTGGTATAATGAGTACATAAGCATTGCAAGTGTTATCATGCCCGCGCAGCGTGTGGACCGACAGGCATTCCGGTTCTTGCGCGTGCAGTGCTAAAACGGAAACTGGGTCTAGGGAGTGATTCGCGCAGATGAACCGTTCGGAGCCGATCGTCCGGCGCAAGCTGTCCGATGAAGTCTTTGTCAGGTTGAAGCGCCTCATCACCAGCGGCGAGTTGCAACCGGGCGACGACATGCCGTCCGAGCGCGAGCTGATGGAGCGCTTCGAGGTCGGTCGTCCAGCAATCCGTGAGGCGATGCAGGCGCTGAGCAACATGGGCCTGGTCGCCATCTCGCATGGCGAGCGTGCCAAGGTACTGCAGCTCACCGCCAAATCGATCATCAAGCAGGTCGACGGCGCCGCGAAGATCATCCTGTCTTCGTCGAAGGACACGCTGGAGCATTTGAAGAGCGCACGCATCTTCTTCGAGCGCGGCATGGTCAAGGAAGCGGCGGAGAAGGCTACCCCCGAGGACGTGCAGCGGCTCAAGGCAACGGTCGCCGAGCAACGTGGCGCGCGCGGCGATGCCGAGGCATTCATCTCCGCCGACATGAAGTTTCACACCCAGATCGCGGCGATCTCGGGCAATCCGATCTATGTCGCGGTCAGCGAGGCGATGCTCGGCTGGCTGAAGGAATACCACACGGAAATGCTGATCTGGACCGGCAAGGAAAAGTTCACGCTGACCGAGCACGAAGAGATCGTCAGCCGCATCGAGAAGGGCGACGCCGAAGGCGCCGAAAAGGCGATGATCAAGCACCTCGAACGCTCGCGCGCCCTCTACGCGATGAGCTCTGAGAAGTAACTTCGCTCAGCCCATTCTGGCTATGGCGTAAGCCGGCATGGTGATGTGCCTTGAACCCGCGCCGGGTTCAAGCGTGTGCTCACCTGCTGCGTCCCAGACGCTGACCGGGCCTGCCGCTTCGGCGAGGACGGACGAGGCGTCGACCGCGACATTGTGCGGCGTGAAATTTGCCAACCAGGTTGTGATGGCACCAGTCGGCGAACGTCCTGCAAGCACTGCCACGCGATTCTCATCAGTTGAGCGCATCGCAATATGCGTGTGGCCAGCCAGCGCAGCGAGGCCCTGGATCGCGTGGAACATCGGACGCGGCGTTCCTTCCTGCGCCGGTTCGCCGGCGGCGGCCAGCAGGCCGAACGACCCTGTGAAGCTGGAGAGCGTCAGCATCTCCAGCCCGGTCGACGCCACGCGCGCGGCATAGCCGATCGTCCAGGCGGCAGCGAACAGGCCGGCATGGCGCGGATCGCGGTTGGCCATGGCGATGCGCTGGCCGTCAAAATTGTCCTTGGTCGCGCCGCCATAGGGGTTCTGCCGCATGGCGATGGTCGAGGGCCCGATGCGATAGGGCTTCGCGCCGTAGATCGCCCGTGCCGACTGGGTGATGAATGGCAGCGCTTCCAGCGATTGCATGACGCTGAGATCGTCGGCCGCATGCACGATCGGGCAGGTGCAATGGCTGACGAAATCCAGCGCGCCGGCCGGAACCCGCTTGCGGTTGAGCTCGGTGAAATAGCTGAACATGCCGCCGCCGAGCCGGATGCCGGGGAAGGCGCGGCGAGCCGCGGCATAAACATCCTCGAGCGGCGGGCAGGCCGGCCAGGTGCTGCCGGGTGGCGTCGACTGCCGGTCGACCGAAGGCGAGACCGCGATGGCATCGAGCCGCAGGCCTGCCTTACGCACCATCTCGGCGACGCCGGAGAGTTCGACGTCGAGATCGCCGGCGCAGGCGACGACGCATTCGAGGGTCGTCTCGGCGGGGAATGCGGCTGCAAGGCCGGCATGAGCGTGCAAGGCCTCCAGGCCATGGCCACGCGTCGGATCGTAATGGAGGAGAAGCTGTTGGGGGCCTAGCTTGCTAAGCAGCGGCAGTTTGCCCAAAGCCGCCTCGACATCTTCCGGATAGATGACCACGCCGATATCGGGCAGCTTCGCTCCGGCCTCGCCAAGTTCGATGCATACCGGCTCGGCTGCGGTTGCCGCGCCAGCCATCTTGGAGCCGCCCGTTATGTGCAGGGTGATGGTCTGTCGATTTGTTTGTCCCGCCGGCAGCATATAAGGCCATGGCAGCGCCAGTGGCCGCACATAAGTCTTGTATGAGGCGTCCGACCAGTTGCGTTGGTCCTCCATCTCGAAAACGTCGCCTTCCATGCGGCATTCGGCACTGACCCCCGGCCGCACCTGATGGGTGATGGCGCGCATATCCTTGAACGGCTGCCATGGGTCGATCAGCAGCGGCAGCTCAGTGTGCACCGCGCTGCCGTCGGAGTGCTCGATCTTCACCGGGCTGCCGGCGAGTCCGGCAATCGGATGCAGGATGCAGAAGCCGCAGCGATTGGTCTCGAAATCCGTTTCGGAAAACGCGCTCACATCGAAAACGAGACGGCCATCGGCGTGTCCCTCGATTGTGGCGCGGAAATCGAGCCGGCTGCCGTTCGGTCCCTCGCAACCGGCCGAATAGCTTACCGAGAAACTGTCGTCGGCCTGCTCGACGAGCAGATCCGTCAGTGTCGGCTCATAGGTGCCCCAGTCGCGATCGCGCACAATATAGGCAATGGCGCGCAGCACCTCGATGCCGTCGTGACGGATCGTGCGTAGATTGCCGTTGACGAGATCGGCGCTGAGCGGGCCGGCGCTGAGTCGGACCGGTTCGGCTTCGACGGCGCGGGTGCCGTAGAGTAGGAATGGATCGTTGGTCATCTGAGCAGGTCGTTGATACGCACTGGTTCGCGGCTGGCGGCACCGGCATAAGCGGCCTCGACCAGAGCGAATGTCTTGAGATTGTCGGCGCCGGAGGTTGCCGGCTCCTTGCCGCTGGCCAGGCACGCGACCCAGTGCTTCTGGATGGCCAGGACGCTTTCCTGGATGTTGTGCCAGGGCCGGGACGCCCAGGGGAGCAGTTGCGGTGAGACATCGGTGACATGGGTGCCGCTCTTGCCGGTCACGGTGAGCTGATAGCCCAGCGATAGCCGGATCGTGCCTTCGCTGCCGTCAAGTTCGACCAGCGTCTCGGGGAACGGTTCGGTGGCAAGCTTCGTCGCATAGCTGCAATCAACCACGGAGGTTGCGCCGCTTTCATGGTCCATGAGTATCGTCGCGACGTCTTCGCCGGCGATGCTCGAATTGATCCGGGCGGTGCGGGCGGTGAGGCTCGACACGTCGCCCAGCAGGAAGCGGGCGATGTCGAGGATGTGGATGCCGAGATCCTCGATGATGAATCGTTTTCCTGTCGCAAGGTAGGGCTGGCCGGAAAAGACGTCATAGCCGGAGCGGAAGGAGATGCGGCCGAAGAACGGTTTGCCGATCTCGCCGCTGTCGAGTACGGCCCGCACGGCCTGGATCGGCGACTGCCAGCGGAAGTTCTCGTGCACCATCAGCGGCACGCCGGCGTCGGCGCAAGCTCTGACCATAGCGATTGCATCGGCAAGCGTCGGTGCGAATGGCTTCTGGCAGATCACCGGGACGCGGTTGGCGGCCGCCAGTTCCACCAGCGGCCGGTGGCTGCCGACGGTGGTCGCGACGTCGACGAAGTCGAGCTTCTCGCCGGCAAACAGCGCGGCTGCATCAGTGTAGCGCCGTGCTACACCGAACTGATCGCCGACGATCCTGAGCCGCTCGGGATCGCGGTCGCAGATCGCGACGATCGAGGCGCCGGCGATGTCGCGCCAGCCATGCATCTGGTTGATGGCGAAAAAGCCACAGCCGATCAGCGCTCCGCGCAATGCCATGATTAGCCCGCCTTCGCCATCTGTATCAGCGTCACGCGGCTCTGCAGCCGGCGCTGCGCCTGATCGACGACGACTGCGACGATGATCACAAGACCCTTGATCACCATTTGCCAGAATGAGCTCACGCCCATCATCACCAGTCCGTCTGAGAGAATGCCGATAACGAAGGCGCCCACGATGGTGCCGCCGATCGTGCCGCGTCCGCCCGACATCGAGGTGCCTCCGAGCACGGCCGCCGCGATGGCGTTGAGCTCGAAGCTCTCGCCAGTGGCGGGGTGCGATGCCATCAGTTCCGACGAGATGATGAGGCCGACGATCGCTGCGCAAAAACCGGAGAACATGTAGACGAACATCTTCACCATATTGACGCGAACGCCTGAAATCCGCGCCGCGCGCTCGTTGCCGCCAACCGCGAAGATGTGGCGGCCGAGCGGCGTAAACCTTGCGAGATAGGCCGCACCCAGCGCGACCACGACCAGGATCCAGATCGAGACAGGGAGGCCGAGCAGCCTGCCGGCACCGAGATAGCCGAAGCCGGTGGTGCCGAGTTCCGGCTTGCCGACGAGGTTGGGGAAGGTGCGGCCATCCGATGCCAGCAACGCCAG
Source organism: Mesorhizobium sp. CA4 (assembly GCF_020165075.1). Lineage (NCBI taxonomy): Bacteria > Pseudomonadati > Pseudomonadota > Alphaproteobacteria > Hyphomicrobiales > Phyllobacteriaceae > Mesorhizobium > Mesorhizobium sp. CA4. Next base: position 106,870 of record NZ_JAIUHK010000020.1, on the reverse strand, counting down.
GCCGCGCGCGACATAGAGCGTGCCGAGCGTGGCGATGAAGGGCGCGACGTTCAGCCTGGTGATCAGCAGGCCGTTGACGGCGCCGATCGCGATGCCGACCGCAAGTGTGATGAGCGCGATTTCCACGACGTTGAAATAGACCGTGTAGCCGATCTCAAGGTCTATGCCGTTGAGCACCAGGTAGCCGGCGACCATGCCGCACAGGCCGACGATCGAGCCGACCGACAGGTCGATGCCACCGGTGATGATGACGAAAGTCATCCCCATGGCGAGGAAGGCGTTGAGTGCAACGTGCTTCGCCATCAGGATCAGATTGGCGGCCGAGAGAAAATTCGGCGCCGCGATCGAGAAGACCACCAGCACAGCGATCAGCGCGATGAAGGTCCGCAGCTTCATCAGCGTAAGCAGCAGCGAGCCGCTGGATGCGGAGGAGGCGGGCGCCTTGGCCGAAACGTCAGTCATGGGCGTTGTTCTCCATATTCGGGCTGGGTCCATGGCCAAGCGCCGATGCGGCGATGATCGCCGCTTCGGTCGCCTCGGCGCGATCGAACATGCCCGTCAGCTTTCCGTTACTCATCACCGCGATCCGATCCGACAGCGCCATCACCTCGTCGAGATCCGAAGTGGCGAAAAGGATGCCCAGCCCATCACGCGAAAGCTTGCGCATGGTGCGGAACACATCGGCCTTGGCGCCGACATCGATGCCGCGGCTGGGCTCGTCCATCAAAAGCACTTTCGGCCCGGTGAGCAGCGCCTTGCCGATCACCACCTTCTGCTGGTTGCCGCCCGACAGAGACGACACTTCCTGCGCCGGATCGGCGACCTTGATCGCCAGCTCGCGCACCATCTGCGCCACCGCCTGTCGCTCGGCGCCGCCGCGGATGTGGAACAGGCTGACGAAGCGCGACAGGCTGGCCAAAGTCAGATTGCTTGCCACCGACAGGATTGACACCAGACCCTCGCGCTGCCGGTCTTCCGGGATCAGAGCCAGGCCGCGCTGGATGCGCCGTGCCGTATCGCGCTCCCGGATCTGCTTTCCGTCGATAAAGATTTTGCCGCTCGCCTGCCCGTGGCGTCCCATGATGCAGTCGAACAGCTCACTGCGTCCGGCGCCCATCAGCCCGTAGATGCCGAGGATCTCGCCGGCGCGCAAGGAGAGCGAGACGTGGTCGACGGCCAGTCCCCCGCTGACGCGCGGCAGGCAGATCTCCTCGGCGCGGAACACCTCCGCGCCGGGTTGATGGCGGTCGGCCTTTGCGAAATCCTTCGCGTCCGAGCCGATCATCTGCCGCACGATCCACTGTGTGTCGACGTTTCGCATCTCCTCCTGGCCGGTGATGCGTCCGTCGCGCAGCACGGTGATGAAGTCGCCGATGCGGATCAGCTCCTCCAGCCGGTGAGAGATATAGACGATGGCGACGCCACGCGCCTTGAGATCGGCGATCACCTTGAACAGTATCTCCACTTCCGCCGCGCTCAGCGCCGAGGTCGGCTCGTCCATGATCAGGATGCGCGCGTCGAGCGAGACCGCCTTGGCGATCTCGACCAGCTGCTGCTGACCGATACGCAAATCCTCAACCAGCATGTCCGGTCGGATCCCAGCTTCCAGCTGTTCGAGGAATTCGGCGGCGCGCCGTTCTTGCTCCTTGTGGTCGATCTTGCGGAATGCGTTGGTGATCTCGCGCGTGGCAAAAATATTTTCGGCGACCGTGAGGTTGCCGAAAAGGTTCAGTTCCTGGAACACCATGCCGATGCCGCGGCTCACGGCGTCTGCGGATGACGAGAAGGAAACCTCGTTTCCGTCGAACACGATGCGGCCTGCGGTTGGCCGCTCGACGCCGGCGATGATCTTCATCAGCGTCGACTTGCCTGCGCCGTTCTCGCCGACCAGCACGTTGACTGCGCCCTTGCGCACCCCGAAATTGGCATGCTTGACCGCCACGGTACCGGCATAGACCTTGGAGATATCCTCCAGCTTGAGGATGACGTCCTGACCCGGCGAGGAACTCACGGCTTGGGCCCGATCTCGGCCTCCGCCGGCGTCACCAGCGGCAGGTCCTGCCCGCCTTCGATCGTGTAAGCGCCGAGCACCTTGGCGGTGCGGCCCTCCAGCCCGTCGCGCGGCAACTTGGACAACACCGTCTTGTCCACATAGGCATTGAAAGCCTTGCCGAACTGGGCGAAGTCGATCTGGTTGGTGAAATCGTTGAACTGTACGAAGTCGAGGCTGTCGCGCAGGGCGGTGCCGCGCATGGCCGGCCCGATCTGCACCCGCGCATCCGCCTTGCCGTCGCCATCGACGTCGACGTCGATGGTTGCCGCGCGCGACTGTGTGTTGGCGGCGACGACCTTGCCTTCGAGGCGCACAGCGAAGGTCCATGGCGAATTCGCCTGTTTCTTCGGATTGCCGTACTTGGAACCGGCAGCGGCGGGATCGATTTTGGCGAGTGCATGGACCTGTGCAAATGGGCCTGCCTTCTGCTGCAGGTAGGGGATGACTTTCGAGGCCCAGATATCTTCGACCATCTTGTCGGGATTGAAGGCAGAGCTGCTGGCGTTATCGCCGCCTTGCGCGGACGGCGTCGGCAGAATCTTACAGGCGCTGAGGCCGACGGCGGCTGTGAGCGCAATTAGCAGCCAACTCTGCTTGGTCATGGGAATCAACAATACCCGACAGTGAAATGGAGGCGAGGGACGAACGTGCGTTCGTCCCTCGCAGCTTGCATCGCGCCAGCTCAGTTCTTGAGCGCGAAGGTCTCCAGCTTGGGAGCATTGTCGCCGTTGATCAGGACGCAGTCCATGAGCTGCTTTTCCTTCTCGGGAGACTTCTTGTTCTTGATGTAGTCATTGGCCTGCTCGACGGCCATCTGCGCCTGGGCGAAGGCCGGCTGGAGCACCGTCGCCTTGATGCCGCCTGAGGTAATGGAGTCGCGAACGTCGTTCGAACCGTCGAAGCCGACGACGATGACATCCTTGCGGCCGGCGGCTGCCAACGCCGCGTAGGCGCCCATTGCCATGGTGTCGTTGCCGGAGATCACGCCTTTGACGTTCGGGTTGGCCTGCAGGATCGATTCCATCTTGGAATAGGCCTCAGTCTGGCTCCAGTTGGCCGACTGCTGCGCCACCATCTTCAGATCTGGATAGTCGTCGATGACGTCGTGATAGCCCTTGGAGCGGATGCCGGCATTGGTGTCGGATTCCTTGCCGACCAGCTCGACATAATTACCCTTCTCGCCCATCAGCTTGACGAACTCCTGCGCCCCGAGCTGGGCGCCCTGATAGTTGTTGGAGACGATCTGTGCGACGGCAACGCCGGTGGCGTTGATCTCGCGGTCGATCAGGAAAGAGGGGACCCCCGCGTCCTTGGCCTTCTGCACGGCGGCAACGGTGGCGTCGGCGCCGGCATTGTCGAGGATGATCGCCTTGGCGCCGCGGCCGATCGCCGTGTCGATCAACTGCGATTGCTTGTTGGCGTCGTCGTCATGGACCAGCACCAGCGTCTCGTAGCCGAGTTCCTTGGCCTTCGCCTCGGCGCCGACGGCCTCCGCCTTGAAGAACGGATTGTCATGCGAAGGTGTGATGATCGCGATCAGGTCCGCCGCATAGGCGGGCATCGCCGTGCCGATAGCCAGCATGCCGGCAAAAGCCGCCAGCGTCATTCTGCGAGTGAGTTTCATGATGTCCTCCCGTTGAAAAACCCTGCCTCGAAACGGTCCGAGGCGGTTGTCTGCGTTTGAATTCGTCAGGCGGGTGCAGGCTGCACCGTTCAGATTGACGACGTTCGCCGGCTTTTATCCGAACCAATCCGCGCTGCCGGCACCCCGATATTCCTCCGCTCGTCCAGCTGCGGATTCCCAGCGACCCCAAGCAGGATCAGCTAATGCCAACTGGTATAATGAGTCAACCACAAATTCAGGTGACATGTACCTGGCGATCTCAGGTGATGCGCTGAATGCTTGCGGCGATCTCCTGCGGCTCAAAAACGCGCTTCCAGTCGTCGCGCATCAGCGCCGGCTTGCCGAACTCGATCGCCTTGTTGCAGGCGTCGGAGAACACGCCCTTGGTTTCGCCGAAGATGACGGCGCCGAGCACGTTCATATGGCCAAGCAGGAAATCCAGCGCCGCCTGCCGGTCGACGCCGCGCGCCACAACCTCGTCGAGGGCCTCCTTCATGACGACGAGCAGCGAAGCGCACACCGTTTCGGAGAGCCCCGGCTCAAGCAACGCCATCTGCTCAACGGTCACGCGGTGCGAGCGCATCACCGGGGCCCAAATGATCCGGGCGATCCTTTCGCCCTTGGCGTAGTCCTCTTCCGGTCCCTGCAGCAGGGCGCTCACGAAATGCTGCTTGGCCTTTACGCCACCGAAGAAGTCCTTCTTGGCCGCCATGTCGGTCTCGTCGTTGAAGATTGGCGGATGGCAGGGATGTGTGACGAAGTAGGTGAGGTCGGGACGGTTGGGCAGGTGGCCGGCGAAAGGTGCGGCTGCGTCGAGAACTATCACCATTGTGCCAGGCGAAAGCTTGCTTTCGATGCCGGCGGCAACCTTGCCGATATGTGTATCAGGAACTGCCAGGATGACGGCGTCGGCGCCGTTTAGCGCCTGGTCGACGCCCACCGTGTCGATGCCAAGGCCCGATTTCAGCCGCTCCTGACCCGTCTCGCTGATTTCGACATGGCGGATTTCATAAGGGGAACCACGAAAATTGGTGGCCAATCGATAGCCCATTTTCCCGCCCGCACCAAAAAGCGCAATCGTTGTCATCGAACCCTGCTCCTGATGTTCAGACGATCGACCGCGGCCGATTCATCATCTTCATACTGGTATGATCACCCTACCACATTGGCAAGAGGAATCGTGTATCGCTGCCGTTATTCGGGTCGGGTCGGCGCGGCCCCAACCGCTGTCTTCGCCGAGGTCTGCTCGCTCTCAGCGGAATCGACGGATGCGCGCCGCGCCAATGCCTGCCGACCCGCCAGGGCCAGCACGAAGATGACAACGATGCCCTGCACGATGTCCTGAACGCCAGGTGGCAGGCCGATGATCTGCATGGTGGTGACGATCAGGATGAGCAGGACGCTGGCAAAGAGCGTGCCGAGAGCGGTCGCCGCGCCCCCGAAGATCAATGTCCCGCCGAGCACAACTGCTGCGATCGATTGCAACAGATAGGGCTGGCCCATCTCGAGGAAGGCTCCGCCAATATAGGCGCCGAGCAGCAGGCCATCGAGTGAAGCCAGCACCGAGGAGATCACGAAGGCTGATGCGATCACCGGTCCGTTGCGGATTCCGGCAAGCCGCGCTGCGGCTCGGTTCTGGCCGACTGCCGAGAGGAGCTGTCCGAACACGGTGTAGCGCAGCACGAACGACGTTGTGGCTACGCCCAGGATGGCCACTATAGCCATGATCGGCACATCGCCGATGCGTCCCGTCGCAACATCCTTGAGAGCAGGGCTCACCGCAAAGCCCGGTATCGCTTTGTTCGACAGCAGCGTCGCGGTCGCAAGCACATAGCCGGTCGCGAGCGTTGCGATGATTGCTGGAATGCCAAGCACGACGACAAGCAGTGAATTGAGCGCTCCGATCGCAAGGCCAAGCACGATGGCGATGACAACGCCAATGGCGAGGTTCGCATCCTGACCTTTGACGGTGAGCAGCGCTACGAACGCGCTGAGCGTGATCACCGACGCCACGGACAGGTCGATGTTGCCGCGCCCGGTGGTCACCACGAACATCTGGCCGATGCCGACAACCGTTAGGAACGATGCGGACAGCATGACGCCCGACAGGCTGGACAGGCTGAAGCGGCTGGTCACGAAGGAAAGCAGCAGCCACAAAAACAGCACTCCGATCGCCGACCACACCCAGCGGTTCCGCTGCGCCCAGATGCCGAAGCCGGCGAGTGCGTTCATTGCTCGCTCCTGCGATCGGCGGTCAGGCTGCGCAGCGTCAGCAACGCGATCAGGATCAGCCCTTGCGTGGCGGCGTTGTAGTCGCTGCTGACGCTCAGCGTGCCGAGCAACGCACCGATCAGCGACAGCGTCACCGCGCCGGCGACGGCGCCGACCGGCGAGATGATCCCCCCGAGAAGCGAGCAGCCGCCCATCACGACCGCGGCGACGCTGAGAAGCGTGTATGAATTGCCCGAATTGATGTCGCTTGCAGTGTTGATGGCCGTCAGCGATAGACCGGCGGCGGCAGCGAACAATCCGGCGATGAGATAGCGCACCAGCGCATAGCGCGTCGGCGACCATCCCGACCGTATCATCGCCGCGGGATTGTTGCCGAACCCGCGCAACACCACGCCAAGCGGCAACCGGTCGATGGTCAGTATGATCAGCGCCACAGCCGCGATGAGGATGATCGAAGTTGGCACGAAGCCGACCGACCAGTTGAAAAGGCTCGACAGCCAATCCGGACTCGTGCCGCCCGGCGTAGGTTGCAGGGCATAGCCTATTCCTACCCAGATGAAGGACGCGCCGAGCGTGACCACGATCGCGGGGATCTTGCGCGCTTGAATAAGCCCGCCAAGCCCGGCATAGGCAGCAACGGCCGCCGCCAACGTCAGCGCGCCAAGCCATGGCTGATCGTAGAGCAGGGTGGCGCTGAGCACACTAACCAGTCCGGCGAAGGCGCCGACGCCGAGATCGATCTCGCTGCCGCCGACGATGAGCATCTGCGCAGCCGTTACCAACACCAGCGACAATGCTGGCATCAGCAACAGATCGACCCCGAAAGTCGAGGCGACCGCCGGATTGATGGCGATCATGATGGCGAGCACTGCGGCAAGCCCAATGAATGGCGCAGCGTTGACCAGCTTGCGACCGAGCCCGGCCGTTGCGGTCTGGCTTCGCGCGATGCTTGCCCGTTTATCCGTCTCCTGTACGAAGGAGGCCCCGACGATCGCCGACTCGGTGATTGCGTCGCCTCGCAATTCCTTCACGATCCGGCCGCCGGAGAACACCAACACGCGGTCGCAGGCCAGCAATTCGGTGTCTTCGGTCGTGTGCCAGACCAGCACGCGGCCGCCGCGCGCGACCTCATTGCAGAGGCGATAGAAGTCCTGCTTGGTGGCGATGTCGACGCCCCGCGTCGGATCGTCGAGCAGAACGATCGGCGTGTCGGCCACCAGAGCCCGCGCCACCAGCGCCTTCTGCTGGTTGCCGCCGCTGAGCTCGGTGATGTTGGACTGGAAGCGCCTGTCGTCGAGCCGCAGGCGGCTGGCGGCGCCCGAGGCCTTGGCGTGGTTGGCTTTGTCGGAAACGACGCCAAGCGCCGAACGACGGACAACCGCGCCGATGCTGATGTTTCCAAGCACGCTCCACAGCGGGAACACGCCTTCCTTCTGTCGATCGCCGGCGATGAAAGCCGCGTCCGCATGCCTGGTGACGGGCGCGTGTTGCTTCCGGTCGGGTTTGAAGATCGCGTGCAGCAATTCCTTCTGCCCGGAGCCTTCGAGACCTGCGAGTCCCACGATCTCGCCGCGCACGATTTCGACGTCATGGCCGAGCCCGGACGTCAGCGGCCCGGAGAGCCGCACCAGCACATCCTGCGAGGATGCGGTGGACACTGTGTGCTGGTGGACCGGATCGGTGTCGCCGCCCATCAGTTGCACAAGCCGTCCTGTCGAGGCGTCCGCGGCATGGCCCTGCCAGGCGGTGCGACCGTTGCGCAACACCATCACCTGCGTGGCGATGTCGATGATCTCCTGCAGCTTGTGGCTGATGAAGATAAAGGACAGTCCGGCTTTTGCTTTTTCGCGAACAAAGGCCCTCAACTGCTTCGAGCGATCGAGATCGAGTGACGACGTCGGCTCGTCCAGCACGATGAGTTTGACGCCGGGGGTCGCCGCAGCGCGCGCTATCTCCACCATCTGTCGTTCGGCGATGGTGAGGTGTCCGACCTCGGCGTCGGCACTGATGCCGTTGCCGGGGAAGACGGCATCGAGCGCCGCGCGGGCGCGGGTGCGGTAGAGCGCACGCCAGCCCGGGCGGCTTGCCGAGTCGCCTGGGGTTTCCAGGAAAAAATTCTCGGCGACGGACAGGTTGGCGCACAGCGATAGCTCCTGGTGCACCATGCGGATGCCGCGCCGCTGCGCTTCGCCGGTGTCGTAGCCGGCGAAAGCCACCTCTGTCCCGGCAAAGGAAATCGAGCCGAGCGTCGGCCACATCGCGCCACACAGGATGCGCATCAGCGTCGATTTTCCGGCCCCGTTGCCACCGACCAGCCCGATCACGTCGCCTGCGCAGACGGTAAGATCAATTCCTGCATTGGCGAGTGTCGGTCCAAAACTCTTGGTGATCCCGCTAAGCGAAACCACACTTGGCCTGGCAAAAGCCGCATGCGTCGCTGATGCGGCGTCCTGACCGGCAAGGGCAGGGTGGGACATTCGTCCTCCGCTTTCTTCAAGGCTAGATCGGGCGCGCCTTTCGCTGACGCCCGATCGAAGTCGCCTGACAGCCTTATTTGCTGAGCAGGTTCTGCTTGACCCAGTCCAGCGAATAACTCGGGCTGATGATCTGGCCGCCCGGCAGCTTCGAATAGTCCTTGAGGTTGCTGGCATTGACCGTTGCCACCGGCATGATCATCAGCTTGGGCGCCTTGGCACCTTTCAGCAGCGACAGGCCAAGCCAGAATGCGGCGCCGCCAATGCCCGGCGTGGTGTTCATCGACACCGTCTGGTAACCGTTCTTGGCATTCTCCTCAGCCCACCACTTGACGAAATCGGTGCCGCCGCCGCCTTCGATGATCGGCATCTTGTTCTTGTACTCGCCGCCATACTGGATGAAGGCCTGTGTGATGCCGACATCGTCGCTGCCGCCCTGGCCAAGCACCGCGTCGACATGGGGCAGGGATGGCAGGACATTGGCGATGGCCGACTGCGCCACAGAGGCCGTTGCCTGGCCGTAGACCGTGGCCACCACCTTGATGTTGGGATATTTGGCCAGCACCGACTGCTGTGCGTTGAACATGTCGTTATCGGGCGCCGAGCCCTTCACGCCGCGTACCTGAATGACGTTGCCCTTGCCGCCGAGCATCTTGAAGACGGCCTCAGCCTGGGCTGCTTTGTAGCCCTTGAAGTCGAAATTGAGCTGGTAGTTGCATGGCGCCGAAGCAACCGAGTCGAAGGAGATGACGATTATGCCGGCCTTGCAGGCCTTCTCGATGACACCGTTGACTGCGGTCTCGGAAGCAGCATCGACGGCGAGCACATCCACCCTCTTCAGGATCAGTTCGGCAATCTGGCTGTTCTGCTGTGCCACCGACCCATCGCCGTTCATGATGATGTAATCGGCGATCTGCCCTTTGGCTTTGGCCTCCTTGGCCGAAGCCTCAAATGCTTCCACCATCTGATGGCGCCACGTATTACCATAATAGGCGTTGGCCAGCGCGATAACCGGCGCGTCGGGCGACGCCATGGCCGGCGCAACCGAAACGCTGGCAAACGCGGCGCCGGCGAGCGCCGCAACAACTGCAGACTTCATGATACTTCCTCCCAATTACACCGCCACACGGTCGGCCTTCTTACATTTCCCTACGGCGCCTCTCCCGAAGACACCATACCATCTACATGTTATACCAGCATACCTCTAAGAAGCAAGCCGGGCTGGTATCCTCGGTCGATCTGAGATGACGGCCCCGCTCAGGAGTGACGAGAGCGGCAGGCTTACTTCCGGGAGACTCATCTTCCCTGTCACCGACTCAGGGATTGGTTTGTGGCCGAGTTGGCCGAGCGCCGGCAACCAGATGGGCGAAGGCGGAGGGAATGAAGCAGATTGACTTCTTCTATTCGGGAGCGGCTATGCCTATCTGTCGGTGATGCGCAGCCCAACTCGCGACGGTGGGCAAGCAAGATTGACCAATTGATGCCGATAGTTGCTGAAACCAAGCAGCTTTCGACTGGCGAAATTCTTTTGGAAATCACGATCGAAAATCTCTGACGGATCGCGGAGACGGTTCTCCTTCACGTGCAAAAGATTTCGCGCTTGGAACTCAATTCGTTACCATCCCTTAGAACATCGAGTTGAATGACAGCGAGTACCGTGGAGTAGCATGGGGTAGCAGAGTAAGCGAATTGGAGGCCAGCGATAAATCAGCGACGCGGCTCCGCAGGCCGTAGAAAGCTAGGTCGTGTTCTCATCAGTCGGCCGGCCGACTGTTGGCCGTGATCCCCAATGCCAAGGAACCACATTCCCATTGGCCGGTTCACTTTCTACGGTGAAAGGAGCACGGGCCATGGCATCCATCCGATACATTGTGACAGACGTTGACAGTTCGGTCGCTTTCTATCGCGATAAACTCGAGTTCAAGGTTGACATGCACAACCCTGGCAAGTTCGCAGCGCTCATTCGCGATGATCTCACGCTTTACCTTAGCGCTCCGGGGGCAGGCAGTGGAGGAACTGCTGGCGGCAAACCAGAGCCGGGCGGATGGAACCGGTTCATGATCGTCACAAAAGACATAGACGCCCTCGTCGGCCGGTTGAACGATGCAGGCGCCAAATTCAAAGGAGAAATCAGCGAGGCGGGAGCCGGTCGCGCCAGACTTCTGGAAGATCCGTCGGGCAATCTGGTTGAACTGTTTGAGTTCAAGAAGAAATGAATGGGCGCGCAGATCGTCGACAACGACGTTCATGTTCATGCGCTTCGCAAAGTCCGACCGAATGCAGCTGTGACGGTCCGTCAGGGGGCGCTCATAATCAGCGCGTTACAATGCATAGAGACAATCGAGTTAAGGCGAGTATGGTGAAGTAGTATCGGATAGCAGAGGACAATCCAGCGAATCCAGGCCATCGATAGTAGTCGACAGATTCTAGGCGACCTGTAGATCTGTCGCTCTGTCGAGCATTAGCGGTGCTGACAGAAGCTATGGGAACTTTTGCTCCGCTGGCAATTTTTGGATATGCTGCAAATCAAATTGCCAGAAGGTCGCTACCCGGAAGGTCGCTGCTATGACGAAATATTCTGCAATCGCCGCGCTCATGCTTGTCACTGCGGCCATGATGGCGGGACCGGCTGCCGCGGGCGAACAGCATCGCTACCACGTTGTCCAACAGGAGCGTTATGTTCCGGCCAGAGACGACATCATCGAGACGCTATTCGGCGGTCCGCGCTATTACGATCAGCAGATGACCACCACGGGGGCGGGCGCCTGCGGGTATCACCGCGTCGGACCGGACGCGAATGCGGTGAACGACATCAACGATAACTATTGCGGGAAGTAGGATTCCCGGTGTGGCGTCCCCTCGGGGACGTTTTCGATAAGCCTCGACCCCTCTTGCGTTTATGGTCTCCGCGATCTTATCCGACTCGCCGGGTGGCCGTGGTTGGCCGGATACGGCCTCCATTGAATGCCGACCTCGGGGGAATGCCGATCTTCTCACGGGTCTGCGGGTCATCGCACACAGTCGATCCAGATATTGTATACAATAATAAAGAAAGATGTTGACAATCAGCCCCGGCCGGTTTCCCTTACGCTATACGCGCAGCCTACGAGCAAAACACAAAGCGCGATACCAAGGGGAACTGAAGCTATGATCAACCGTCGCTCGACTCTGAAATCAATGGCGCTCGGCGCCGTCTCGACCCTGGCGCTTGCCGCTCTCGGCATTTCGTCCGCGCAGGCTGAAAACAAGCAACTGAAGATCGGCTTCGTTGGCGTTACCAGCGGCCCTGCTGCCGCCTGGGGCACGTCGAACGTGCGCTCGATGCAGACCCGCGCCGCCTGGATCAACGAAACCGGTGGCGTCAAGATCGGCAATGACACCTACAACATCAACATCGTCACCTTCGACGACCAGAAGGATCCCAAGCGCGCCATCGCCGGCATGGAGAAGATGGCGCAGGAAGGCGTCCACTATGTCGTCGGCCCGAATGTCGATGACGGCGCCGCCGCGGTGCGCCCCGTCGCTGAGGCCAATGGGATCATCTATTTTCCCTACGCCTTCCCCAAGGCGCTCTACCAGAAGCCGGCCTCGAATGCGGTGCTCGGCATGATCGCCAACTACCAGTCCGGTCCGGCGATCTACAAATATCTCAAGGAAAACAAAGGCGTTAAGAAGATCGCCTTTGTCGCCGCGAACGAATCCGACCCGCTCAGCCAGCGCGACAGCGGCGTCGAGGCGGCGAAGGCACTTGGACTGGAAGTCGTCGCCCAGAACGACACCTACCAGAACGATACCCGCGACTTCACGCCGGTGCTGACGCCGATCGTCGCCTTGAAGCCCGACCTGCTCGTCCTGTCCGGCGTGGCGCCGGCCAACGCGCCGCTGCTCATCCGCGCCGCCCGCGAGCTTGGCTATGAAGGCCTGATCTCGACGGAAACCGCGCAGGACGCCAAGGTCCTGGAAGAGGGCGCCGGCGAATACGCCAATGGATTCATTTCCGTCGGCGGCGCCTCCACGCCGGAGATCGCCTCGGACGTGATGAAGGAATTCGTCGCCCGCTACACCAAGATGTTCGGCGAATACAACGACGAGTCCAACACCAAAGTCTATGCGCTCGAATACATCATCGAGACCTTAAAGGCCAATCCGGCGGCCATCAACGACGTCGCTGAATTCAAGAAGACCATGGACACTTTCTCGGCGCCCAATCCCTTCCTGAAGGGCGACGCGAAACTCAGCTATGTCGGCATGACGTCCTTCGGCCAGAAGCGCCAGCTTTCGGTGCCGATGGTGGTCAACGAATATAAGGATGGCGCTTTCCAGACCTTGTTCGTCGGCTCCGTCGACTAGCGCACCTTCGAGCGTCGTTTCCTCAAGCTTGCCGCGGGGTCCGACAGGTCGGACCCCGCGGAAGATCGAAGGTATCCATGGAACAGGTCATCGCCAACGGATTGTATCTCGGTGCCCAATACGCGCTGATCGCGCTGGGCTTGACCCTGATCTTCGCCCTGATGAACGTGCTCAATTTCGCCCACGGGCAGATGTATGTGTTGGGCGGGTTCATCACCTACACCGTCTACGGCCAGCTCGGCCTGCCTTTCGTGGTGGCGCTGCTCGCCTCCGGCGTCACGCTCGCCGTCATCGGCGCGCTGATGGAGAAATTCCTCTTCCGCACCGTCATCAGGCGCAGCCATCGCGAGGAGAGCACCATGCTGCTCGCCGCCGCGACGGCCTTTTTCTTCGACGCCGTCATCCTGCTTCTGTTCGGCGAAAAACAGCGTGGCGTTCCCAAGATCGTCAAGGGCGTCTTCAACGACGCCGGCATCATCATGCCTTACGATCGCATGGTCGTCGGCGTGCTGGCGATCGTCTTCATCGCAGCCTTCGTGCTCTATATGCAGTACAGCCGGGTCGGGCGCGCCATGCGCGCGCTTGCCCAGGACCGCGTCGCGGCCCAGCTGATGGGCGTCCGCGTCGACCGCTATTCGATGATCGGTTTCGCGATGGGCGCCATGCTAGCGGGTGTCGTCGGCGGGCTGCTGGTCACGATCACCGGCGTCAATTCCGGCATTGGCGGGCCGATCTCCATCAAAGCCTTCCTGATGGTGATGATCGGCGGCGCCGGCGTCGTCGGCGGGGCCATCGCCGGCGGCTTCATTCTCGGCATGATGGAGTCGGTCGGCCTCACCGTGCTGCGCGAATATGGCGACATCACCTATCTTGTCATCTTCGCCGCCCTGATGGTGTTCCTGTCGATCCGCCCCAACGGGCTGATGGGCAAGCCGTGGGGTTGATGGCGCCATGACCCGCAATCGCAACATGAAGATCGCGTCGGTCGCGGCCTTCCTGGCGATCGTCTTCATCGCCGTGCCGGCCACGATCTCGGCAAGCGGCCGCTTCGACCTCTATTACACGTTGACTTCGGTGGCGTTGCTCAGCATCGCCAGCGCCGGTGTCTGGCTCACCTTCTACATCGGCCGCATCAACATCGGCCAGGGCGCCTACGCGCTGATGGGCGGCTATGTCTCGGCCATACTGGTGATGAACTATGGCTGGTCGTTCTGGTTGACCTTGCCGGTAGCCGGACTTTTTTGCGCCGCTGCGAGCGTGCTGATCGGCCTGCCGATCCTGCGGCTGCGTGGCGTTTACTTCGCCATGGTCACGCTGGTGCTGACCGAGGTGGCGCGGCTGCTCGCGCTGGCGCTGCCGATCACCAACGGCGCCAAGGGCATCGTCAGCATCCCGCTGCCCGGCGCGCTGTCGGTCTTCGGCCTGACCATCATTCCGGATTTCGCCACGCTGCAGAATTCGCGGCTTGCCTTCTATCTCCTGGCGGTCACGCTGATGGTGGTCTGCTTCGGGGTCATGTACCGGCTGGTCAATTCGCGCATCGGCAAGCTTTGCCAGTCGCTGCAGCAGAATGAGGAACTGGCCTCCTCGATCGGCGTCAACATCGCTTATCTGCGCATCATCGCCTATGCCGTGTCGTCCTTCTTCGGCGGTGTGGCCGGCGCCATCTTCGCCGCCATCTCGCAATCGATCTATCCGTCGAGCTTCACGGTCACCGATTCCGTCAACTTCATGCTGAACTGTTTCCTCGGCGGCCTCGGCTATGTGTTCGGGCCGATGCTCGGCACCCTCGTGCTCTATTTCGGCTGGGACCTCTTGTTCCAGACCGGCCGGTTCCAACTGCTCATCTATTCCGGCCTGATGATCGTTCTGATGCTGGTGCTGCCCAATGGCCTGCTCAGCCTCGCGGCTTCGATCCGGAAAAAGGCTTGAGCCATGGCCGAGATGCTCGAAGTCTCCGGTATCACCAAGCGCTTCGGCGGTCTGGTCGCGGTCAATAACATCTCCTTCTCGGTGCGCGAGAAAGAGATCCTGTCGGTCATCGGTCCGAACGGCGCCGGCAAGTCGACGCTGTTCAAGTTGATCTCGTCGTTCCTCAGGCCGACATCGGGCGAGGTGCGCCTGAAGGGCGAACGCATCTCCGGCATGGCGCCGCATATCGCCGCCCGCAAGGGCGTCGTGCGCACCTTCCAGGAAACGACGATCTTCAAGAACATGAGCGTGCGCGACAACGTCGTCATCGCGCATCACCTGCGCTCGAAGGCGAGCCTTCTCGGCTTCTTTCTCGGCACCGGCGCGGCGAAGGCCGACGAGGTGGCCTTCGGCGCCTCCGCCGACGAAATCCTGGCGCTGCTCGGCCTCTCCTCGCTTGCCAACGAGATCGCCCGCAACCTGCCGCACGGCCATTTACGGGCGCTGGGCATCGCCATCGGCCTTGCCACCGATCCTTCGATCCTGCTGCTCGACGAGCCCTTCGCCGGCATGAACCACGACGAGACGATGCGCATGGTGGCGATGGTGCGGCGCCTGCGCGATCTCGGCCTCACCATCCTGCTCGTCGAACACGATATGCCGGCCGTGATGAAGATCTCGGACCGCATCGTGGTCCTCAATTTCGGGCAGAAGATCGCCGAGGGAACGCCGTCGGAAATCCAGGCGAACGAGAAGGTGATCGAAGCCTACCTGGGCAGCGAAGACGAGGCGATCGGCCTATGAACCAGATCCTAAACTTCGCCAATGTCGAGCTCTACTACGATCATGTCTATGCGCTGAAAGGCGTCTCGCTCGAGGTCAACGAGGGCGAGACTGTCGCGCTGATCGGCGCCAACGGCGCCGGCAAGTCGTCGATCCTTCGCGCCATCACCGGCTTGCGCAAGATCAGGTCAGGCGAGATCCATTACGGCGGCAAGCGCATCGACGGCGCCGCCCCCGACGAGATCGTCAAGATGGGCATCGCCATGGTGCCGGAAGGGCGCCGCGTCTTCCCCTTCATGTCGGTCAGGGACAACCTCCTGATGGGCGCCTTCACCCGCACCAGCAAAACCGAGATCGCCGCGTCGATGGAGATGGTGCTTGGGCGCTTTCCGCGACTGAAGGAGCGCTTCTCGCAGGCCGCCGGCACAATGAGCGGCGGCGAACAGCAGATGCTTGTCATCGGCCGCGCGCTGATGGCGAAGCCGAAGCTTCTGCTGCTCGACGAGCCGTCGCTCGGCGTCGCGCCAAAACTTGTTCAGGACATCGCCCGCTCCATCGTCGCGATCAATCGCGACGAGAAGGTCAGCGTGCTCCTGGTCGAGCAGAATTCGCAAATGGCGCTGCGTATCTCGCAGCGCGCCTACGCGCTGACCACCGGCAGTGTCGCATTGAGCGGCAACTCCGCCGAATTGCTGACCGACGACCGGGTCAAGCGTCTTTATCTCGGCGGAGAGATCTGAGGCTGATTTCAATGCGCATTCTCGTCATCAACCCCAACACGACCGCCTCGATGACCGCCAAGATCGGCGAGGCCGCGAAAAGCGTCGCTTCCGCGGGAACCGAAATCATGGCGGTCAATCCGGCCGACGGTCCCCCAAGTATCGAGGGCTACTTCGACGAGGTCTTCGCCGTGCCGGGCATCATTGCCGAGATGCGCAAGGCGCCGGCAGCCGATGCCTATGTGATTGCCTGTTTCGACGACACCGGGCTCGACGCGGCGCGCTGTGCCAGCGGAGCCCCCGTCATCGGCATCGGCGAGGCCGCGTTCCATATGGCGAGCCTGATCGCCGGCAAGTTCAGTGTCGTCACGACGCTTGCCCGGTCGGTACCCGCGATCGAGCACAATCTGGCGAAATACGGTCTCGCCTCGCGCTGTGCCAAGGTACGCTCGTCGGAGGTCGCCGTGCTTGAGCTCGAACGCCCGGGCTCGAATGCAAGGCACAGGATATCGCGGGAGATCGCCCGCGCCATAAGCGAGGATCACGCCGAGGCCATCGTGCTCGGCTGCGCCGGCATGGCCGACCTTGCCAACAGCCTTTCGGAAGAACATGGGGTCCCCGTGCTCGATGGCGTCGTCTGTGCCGTCACGCTGGCTGAGGGCTTGTGCAAGGTGGGATTGAGGACATCGAAGATCGGCGGCTATGCCGCGCCGCGCGGCAAGCGGTTCGCCGGCATGTTCGCACCATTGTCGCCCCCGGAAGTCGAGATCACCTAGGCGGCTTCATGCTGCCGGACGACCGCCAGCGCCCGGACAGGTGGGATTGACCGCCGCGCGAGCGATACTAGATTGGACGGGCTGCCGGCGATTTGGGGGGCAGATCGGGCCATTTCGGGCCCGCGCATTGAAAGCATGTTGACGGTACTCAAGGAAGAAGATCGGGACGACAAGCCGGCCGCGCGCTGGTCGCCGATCTATTATGGGCTGAGGGACGCCATCGTCAGCCACCGTCTCGCGCCGGGCACCAAATTGCCGGAAGACGAGCTGGCCTCGATCTATTCGGTGAGCCGCACGGTGGTCCGGTCCGCGCTGCAGGCCCTTGCCCATGACCGGCTGGCGCGGCTGGAGCCCAACCGCGGCGCCTTTGTCGCGCAGCCGTCAAAGATCGAGGCCCGGGAGGTGTTCGAGGCGAGGGCGCTGATCGAACCCAAGGTGGCCGCGCTCGCCGCCAGGACGGCGGTGCCGTCCGATATCGTGCAATTGCGGTCACACCTGGAGAAGGAGCACGAGGCGCTGCAAGCCGGCCGCGACAGCGACGCCATCATGCTGTCGGCGCGCTTCCATGTCGGCATCGCCGAGATCGCCGCGCATTCGGTGTTCACCAATTTCGTGCGCGACCTCGTCTCGCACTCCTCGCTGATCATCGCACTCTACTGGAGGCGCCGCGACGCCACCTGCGAGAAGCACGCTCATCACGCGCTGGTCGACGCCATCGAAGCCGGCGACAGCGCTGACGCCGCCGCCCTGATGAACAGCCATCTGGTCGACCTGCTGTCCGGACTCGACCTTACCGACAAGGTGGAGAAGTCCGACAGCCTGTCGGATCTGCTTCGACTAGAGCGAGCAGCGGTCCAGCCGGGTCGCTGAACCGCCGAGGTTGGCTAGGCCGCTGCGGCTTGCGAATAATCCATCCGCTCGAGGTCGGCGATGAGGCCGGGTCCGGTCGGCTGCCAGCCGAGATGCGCGCGCGTCCATTCGCTCGACGCCGGCATGTCGAGGCCGGCGAACATGGCAAGCCATCCGAAATGGTCCGCTGCCTCTTCCTGCGAGAGCGAGACCACCGGCACGTTGAGCCCGGCGCCGATCACTTCCGCGATCTCGCGCACCGGGATGCCTTCCTCGGCGACGGCGTTGTAGCGAACGCCGGCTTCCTGCTTGTCCAGCACCAGACGGTATAGCTTCGCGACGTCCAGCACATGCGCCGCCGACCACCGGTTGCGCCCCTCGCCAAGATAGGCCGACACGCCCTTGGCGCGCGTCTGCGCGATCAGCGGTGTGATCAGGCCTTGCTTCACCGTGTCATGCACCTGCGGCAGCCGCACCACCGACACCTTGACGCCCTTCTCCGCCATCGCCGCGCCGGTAAGCTCCGACAGGATGCGCGGATTGGGATGGTCGGTATTGAATACATCTTCTCTCGCCGGCTGTCCGTGTTCGGCGGATCCCATACCTACACCCGACGTGATGATGAGCAGCCGGTCCGAGCCGGCGAGCGTGCCGCCCAGCGCTTCGATGACGCGTTTGTCCTTCTCGCAATTCGCCGCGAAGTTCGAGAAATTGTGGTCGAAGGCGGTGTGGATCACCGCATCCGATTTCGCCGCGCCGTCGCGCAGGCTGTCGAGGTCTTCGAGGTCGCCGCGATGCGGCTCCGCACCGGCGGCGACAAGCGCCCGCGCGCCGGCTTCGGAGCGGGTCAGGCCAAGCACCTGATGGCCGGCTGCAAGAAGTTCGGGCACGATCCTGGAACCGATGAAGCCGGTCGCGCCGGTAAGGAATACACGCATGGGAGGGTCTCCTGTGGTTGTTCGGAGGCCTTATTGGCGCTAAAATCATTCTCTTAAAGTAGTGACTTTATCATGGTATAATAGTCAACGGGATCGCAATGTCCGTCGAGACGTCCAACAAGCTTGGCACCTTTTTGCGAGATCGCCGCATGCGCCTCGATCCCGCCGCCTTCGGCTTCGCCACGGGTCGCCGGCGCACACAAGGGTTGCGCCGCGAGGAAGTGGCGCAGCGCGCCAATATCAGCCCGACCTGGTACACCTGGCTGGAGCAGGGGCGGGGCGGCGCGCCGTCCGCCGACGTGCTGAACCGCATCGCGACCGGGCTGATGCTGACCGAGCCCGAGCGCGAGCATTTGTTTATGCTGGGTCTCGGGCGGCCTCCGGAAGTTCGCTACAAGAGCGTGGACAGCGTAACGCCGCGCCTCCAGCGCGTCCTCGATGCCTTGGACCCCAGTCCGGCGATCATCAAGACCGCGACATGGGATGTGGTGGCCTGGAACCGTGCCGCGGCGGCAATGCTGACAGACTATTCCAAGCTGCCGCGCGAGCAGCGCAACATCCTGCGCCTGATGTTCGGCAACCCGCGCGTGCGCCATGCGCAGGACGACTGGCAGAGTGTCGCGCGTTTCGTGGTCGGATCCTTCAGGGCCGACGCCGTCCGCGCCGGAGCCGGCGCGGAGGTCACGGAACTGGTAGAGGAGCTTTCCAGGACCAGTCCCGAGTTCGCGGCACTCTGGCGCGACAATGACGTCGTTGCGGCGCATGGCGAAGGCGTGAAGCGTCTGCGGCATCCCGAAATCGGGCTGATCGAGCTGGAGTTCTCGGTCTTCGCGGTCGACGGCCGCCCGGAGCTCGGCATGATCGTCTACAATCCGGTCACGCCGGCCGATGCGGAACGTATTCGATCACTGATCGCGGCTCGTTCCGCAGAATGATGGCCGCCATGTGCGGTGTTCCGCCAAGGTGCGGCGGCGAAGCGGAAAAGGCGACTCGGTTAGGATAATATCCACCGCCCGAGTCCTTCGTGGAAGATGTCTATGACCTTGAATGAGCTTAGTTGGTCGCCCCCGAAAAGAAAGTTGCCCGCGCCGCATATGACAAGGCTCTTGAGAGGGCACTGGCCAGCATCATGGCCGAATTCAAAAGACGGGCAAACGCCGCGACCACACCCTCCGAGATGTGGGAGGTCGAGGACTATCTGAAGGAGCAACGTCGCGATTTGGATCGGACGTTCGACTATCGCTATTCGCAACTGACCGTCGTTTTCGCAACTCTCATCCGGCAAGGATATCTGGACGAGGACTTACTCTCGGGTCTGTCGGAAGAAAAACGCGAGGAGATCCGTAGAATGCTTGCGTGGCACAAAGGATAAGGGTCTAGAAGGCGTTACCTTCGCGCCCTCGCACGCCGGATCGCTTGCGGTAGTTGGCCGAAGCTCCTCATGAAAGCGCGGCGCATGCGGCCGGCATCGCCGAAGCCGCTCTGGTCGGCGATGCGGCTCGTCGCCTGGTTCAACCGCCTTCACCGGGTCTTCGAAGCGTCAGCTTTGCCGCCGCCTGCCCGATCGCTTCGGGGGAGCGTCAGCGCCGCCCGGCTGCCTGATGTGGTCGATGAAAGCGCGCAGCTTGGGCAGCACCTGGTGTCTTTCGGGATAATAGAGGAAAACGCCCGGCGTGGTGACTGCGAAGCGGCCGAGCAGCGCCTGCAGACGCCCGTCGGCTATCGGCGCTTCGGCGATCGGGCTAGGCACCTGGGCCAGCCCGATACCCTGGATCGCCGCGCCGAGCAGCGACGGATAGTCGTGCGCGATGAGCGGTCCCGATACGATTGCCTCGACGGACTTGTTGCCGTCGACAAAGGACCAGGGCGCGACCGAACCATTCGAGCGGCGCAGGCGCAGGCAGGCATGGTCGCGCAGGTCCTCGATGCGCTCGGGCGCCGCGCGCCGGCGCAAGTAATCCGGACTGCCGACGACGACCATCGGAAAGGAGGGCGTCAGGCGGACCGCGACCATGTCGGGCGCGATCAGATCGCCCATCCGGATGCCGGCGTCGAATCCTTCGGCGGCGAGGTCGGCGAGCTCGCCGCTGGCGACGATCTCCAGCTCGATCTCAGGATAGGCCTGGCAGAAGGAGGCGACCATCGGCTCCAGCAGCATCGGCACCACGGCCGGGGGTACCGAGAGGCGCAAGAGGCCCGCCGGCCGCTGGCCCATCCCCCGCGCGATCTCGCTCGCGGCGATCAGTTCCTCGAAGGCGGGCCAGGCGCGGGCGAAAAAGCGCTCGCCGGCTTCAGTGAGACCGACGCTGCGCGTCGTGCGGATGAAGAGCGGGGCGCCGATGCGCGCCTCGAGCGTTCGTATCGCCTGGCTGATCGCTGACGGGGTGACGGCGAGCTCGGCTGCCGCCTTGCGGAAATTGCGATGCCTTGCGACGCTCAGGAATGCTTCGACGCCGTCGAGCGCGCCGTGCCTGACTGTGAAGTTCTGCTTCATGACCCATCGACATTATCGTGGATAGTGGTTCGCGGAAAGCGGCCGTATTTCTTCCATGACTTTGGAAGCCTGAAGGGAAACGGCAATGACTGATGAACTCGATCGCGTGCGCGATCACTATCGCGCGACCGGCTTGACCGATCGATTGAAGACCGCACTGGCGGTGTTTGGGCCTGAGCAACAGCGGCTGAAGCCCGAACAGCTGGCGACCCTCGACCAGTTCCATACCCGCGGGCTGGCCGCGACGGCGGAGCTCGCCAATCTGGCGGCCATCAATGCCGATATGTCCGTGCTCGACGTCGGATCGGGCGTCGGCGGGCCTGCCCGGTTTCTTGCCGAGACCTATGGCTGCGAGGTGGTGGGCGTCGATCTCAGCGAACCTTTTGTCGAGGCCGCGCGTTACCTGACCACGCGCACCGGCCAAGACGCCAAAGTGTCGTTCGAAGCCGGCAGCGCTCTGGCGCTGCCTTTCGAAGACAGCCGTTTCGATGCCGCGCTCTTGCAGCATGTGGCGATGAACATCGCCGACCGGCCGTTGCTCTACCGCGAGATCAGGCGCGTTTTGAAGCCGGGCGGAACATTCGCGACATTCGACGTCGTGCTGAATGGTGGCGATCCGCACTATCCGGTGCCCTGGGCGAAGACGCCGGGCGAAAGCTTCCTGCTGACGGCCGAGGCGACCTGCGAAGCAATCGAAGCCGCCGGCTTCGGCACGCTCGTCCGCCGTGACGATACGGCTGCCGCGAAAGCCTGGTTTGCCGAGCTCCGTGCCTCCGGCCCGCCGCCTTTGCTCAATCTCGGGGTCGTCATGGGCCAGGGTTTCGCCGACTTCGCCACCAATCTCGGGCGCAATCTCATGGAGGGACGGCTGGGCATTCTGACGGCAGTGTTCGAGGCCGTTCCGGCCAAGGCTTGAGGGGGCGAAGATGTCACCTGCGATGATCTTCAACATCCATCTCGTGCTCGGCTACGTGCCGTGGCTGCTTTGTTTTGCCGCCTATATCTGGCCAAGGCTGCGGTCGATGGAGCCGATAGAGGCGCAGCGCGCGATAGCAACGCTGCACAGCTTCCGCTTCTTCGGGCTCGTCTTCCTCATCCCGGGCGTCGTGGGCCCCGATCTTGCTCCTGCCTTCGCAAGCTTTGCCGCCTATGGCGACTTCGCCACCGGCCTGCTTGCCATGCTGGCGCTGGTCGCGGTGAGGAGGCCCGCGATCTTCTGGCCGTTGGTCGTCGCCTTCAACCTCGCGGGCGTGGTGGACCTTGTCGGCGACTACTATCTCGGCACCGTGCTCGACCTTCCTGGCCATGCCGGACAGTTGGGCGCGACGTATGCGATCCCGATCCTCTACGTGCCGCTGCTGATGGTCACGCATGTCGCGGCGTTCTATCTGCTGGCGCGTTCCGGGCGCCACCAGATCGCGGCGACTTAATAAACCGGTGTCGCCATATGCTTCGGCGCCGGCCATTCGTTTGTGATCTCGGGCTGCACCGGCCGCTCGAGATAGGTCGAGAGCACCACATAGCTGCGCGTCGAGGTGACACCGGGCGTGTCGTAGAGACGAGCCAGCAGGCCCTCCAGCGCGCGCGTGTCCTCGGTGCGCACCTTGAGCAGCATGCAAGTGTCGCCGGCGACCGTGTGGATCTCCTCGACCTCCGGATATTTGGAGACCGCCATCAGCTCCGGCGTCTTGCCCCAGCCCCTGGTGTCGATATGCACGAAGGCAAGCAGCGGCTTCTTCACCGCCCTCGGATCGATGATCGCCGATGTGGCGCGGATGGCGCCGCTGCGCTTCAGCCGCTTGACCCGCTCATGCGCCGCCGGCGGCGACAGGCCGACGCGTTCGCCGAGCTCGGCATAGCTGATGGTCGCGTCCTCGACGAGGACGCCTAATATCTTTCGGTCGATAGGGTCGACCTCCCGGGCAGGATGCTTGTTCCGCTGAATGTCATCTGTTTCTGTGTCCATACGGAAATTCTCCATTGATGCGGAATTCAATTCGGCCATTATGATGATATGTCGAACAGCAATCAATCAGCAATTATAACCGAGGCGCCCCGCGCGCCGATTCCGGCCACCGCCTATCTGCTGACCGGCTGCATCGCCGTCATCGGCTCCAATTCCCTGGTTCTGGGACCGATCGCGCCCGCCGTCGCAGCGTCGTTCGGCGCCAGCGTGCCGGCAGTGATGACGGCTGCCGCCGCCTTCGGCCTCGGCACGTCGGCCAGCGCGCTCTTCCTTGCCCGCTACATCGACCGGATCGGCGCGCGCCGCATGCTGCAGGGCGCATTGCTGCTGCTGGCAATCGCGCTGGTCGCCAGCGCCCTGGCGCCGACGGTGACGATGCTGGTGGCCGCCCAGCTGGTTGCCGGCATTGCCGCCGGCATCGCCATGCCGGCGATCTATGCCAGCTCGGCCGCGATCGCGCCGCCCGGCCGCGAAAGCGGCACCATTGGGGTGGTGCTGACCGGCTGGACGCTCTCAATGGTCGCCGGCGTCTCGCTGTCGGCCGTCATTGCCGATCTTATCCACTGGCGCGCCGTCTTCGCGGCCGTTGCACTGCTCGCTGGAGCGGCCGTTGCCGGCCTGGCGATGAGTTCGCTGCACAACACCGGGAAAAGCGGCCCCGCGCCGTCGCCGCTTGGCGCGCTCGCCGTTCCCGGCATCCTGCCGCTCCTCATTGCCTGCGGCGCCTTCATGACCGCTTTCTATGGCGTCTACGGCTATCTCGGCGATCATCTCCACCAAGCCCTCGGCGAGCCGGTCAGCGCCAACGGCCTGGCGGCGGTCGCCTATGGCCTCGGTTTCGGCGCGGCCGCTCTGCTCGATGGCGTCATCGACCGGCTCGGCGCCCGCCGCGTCATGCCTTTCGCCTATCTGCTCGTCGGCGCTGTCTATGTCGCAATCGCGCTGGCGAGCGGCGGCTTCGGCCCGCTGATCGCGACGATCGCCGTCTGGGGCCTCGCCAACCATTTCGGGCTGAACGTGCTGGTCATGCGCCTCACCGCGCTCGACCCGGCGCGCCGCGGCACCATCATGGGCCTGAACAGCGCGGTCACCTATCTCGCCGTCACAGTCGGCACGGCAGGCTTCGGCCCGCTTTACACGAACCTCGGTTTCGCCAACTGCGCCTTGATCGCCGCAGGATTGATGCTGGTGGCGGGCGCAGCGGCTTGGCGGTCAGTCGGTCCTCGGTGACAGGCTCGCTCCTCGCTCGCGGCCGGAAAACCGTTTCGCACTTTCCCTGGAATTGCTCTAAGGCTGGCTCGCGAACCGGAGTCGCAGCCGATGAAGACGACGCTCGAGATCACCGCCGAGCCCTCGCCGCAGGACCTCGCTTTCCTGAGCGGAAGCCTCACCGCTTTCAACGATGCCGATGTCGGAGCGTCAGGCCGAAAGTCGCTCGCGGTTTTCGTGCGCGGGGAAACCGGCGCCCTCGTTGCCGGTATTTCCGGCTACACCGCCTGGGGGTGGCTCTACGTGCAGTGGCTGTGGGTCGACGAAAAACTGCGCGGAAAAGGCATTGCCGCGGACATGCTCGACGCCGCCGAACGGGAGGCGATCGCGCGCGGTTGCCATGGCGCCTGGATCGACACCTTCAATCCGATCGCCGAAAAGGTCTATCGGCGCCAGGGCTACAAGCCGTTCGGCGAGCTGCCGGATTTCCCGGCCGGCCGCAGCCGCACCTTCCTGCAAAAGAAGCTGTCGTCCTGATCAGCCCGCCAGTTTTCCGCCGCGCAGCGGCTCGGGCGCGCCGGTGGTGCTCGGAAAGCTGATCGCCAGGCCGCGCAGCACGCGGACGGCGAGGAAAGCGAAACATTCCGCCTCGACGGCATCGCCCTTCCATCCGAGCGTCTCGGCCTGCACCACTTCGACGCCGGCGCGGCTTTCGAGCATTCCCATCATCGTCGGATTGTGGCGGCCGCCGCCGCTGACCGCGAGCCGATTCGGGCGACGCGGCAACAGGTCGAGCGCCTTGCCGACGGCCGACACGGTGAAGGCCGTCAGCGTCGCCGCGCCATCTTCCGCGCCGAGCCCCTCTGCCATCGCCGCGGTGAAGTCGAAGCGGTCGAGCGATTTCGGATAGGGCTTCGTCAGGTACGGATGCCGTAGGAGCCTGGCGAGCCGTTCCTCGTCGACCTTGCCGGCGGCGGCCAGCCTGCCGTCGCGGTCCATCTCGCCCAGGCCTTTCGACTTGATGAAATCGTTGACCGGCGCATTCGCCGGACCGGTGTCGAAGGCGACGATTGCGTCTTTGCCGTCCCACCATGTGATGTTGCCGACACCGCCGAGATTGAGCACCGCGGTGTCGCCGCTGGCGTCCGCCTCTTTAAGCAACGCGGCATGATAGGCGGCGGCCAAAGGCGCGCCTTGCCCGCCGGCCGCGACATCGGCCGAGCGGAAATCATAGGCGACCTTGGTGCCGAGCAGCGAGGCCATCAGCTCGCCATCGCCGAGCTGGCGGGTGCGGCCGATGCGTCCCGGCTGCGGGGCGCGATGCAGCACGGTCTGGCCGTGGAAGCCGACGACGCCGATATCGGCCATGCTCATGCCCTGGCTCTCCACCAGATCCCTGACCGCCGCCGATTGCGCGCGCGTCAGCGCCTCCTCGGCTTCGCGAAAAATCGCCGGCTCCGGCCCTTCGAAATTCCAGGCGCGCGCCTGGCGCAGCGTTTCTTCCAGCAGGGCGCCGATCGATTGCGGATAGGGGGCCAGCGTGTAGGTACCGGTGTCGGCGATGCGCTCTCCGTCCGTCTTGATCAGCGCCACGTCGATATTGCCGTCGAGCACCGTGCCGGTCATCAGGCCGACGGCCCAGATTGGTTCCATGGTCGTTCCTCGAATCGCCCTTCATTCACGTGTCGGACGGATCGGCGCGGCAGGCAAGTGTCTCGCTACACCCGAGCAGGCCGGCGCATAGACCGACGGCTTTTTGCATCGAATGGTGAAAACGGAGCAACGCCGTTCTTGCCTCTCGGCGAAGAAGGCGCGAGGCTGCGAACAAGACCATCGGCCGGGCGACTGCCCGGATGGACTATCGCAAGGAGAAAACGCCATGGCAGCCAACGTCGCAGTGATCGCGGGCGCCGGTTCTGGATTAAGCGCCTCACTGGCACGGCTTCTCGCCAAGCAGGGTTTCCGTGCCATCCTTGCCGCCCGCAACGTCGACAAACTGGCCGCGCTGGTCAAGGAAACCGGCGCGCAGGCCCTCGAAACAGACGTATCGGACGCAGCCTCCGTGGAGCGCCTCTTCGAGACGGCCGACAAGGCAGGTCCCCTCGAAATTGCCGTCTTCAACGCCAGCGGCCGCACGCGCGGCCCAATCGCCGAACTCGACGCGCAAGCGGTCAAGCAAGCCCTGCTCGTCGGCGCCTATGGCGGCTTCCTTGTCGGCCAGCAGGCTGCGCGCCGGCTTCTTGCACGTGGTTCCGGCTCGATCCTGTTCACCGGCGCCAGCGCAAGCCTGAAAGGGTTCTCCGGTTCCGCCGGTTTCGCCATGCCGAAATTCGGCCTGCGCGGGCTGGCGCAATCGATGGCGCGCGAGCTCGGCCCGAAGAACATCCACGTCGCCCATTTCATCATCGACGGCCAGATCGAGCCGGCCGGACAGGTGCCCGAGTCCGACCGGCCGGATCGTCGCCTCTCGCCCGATGCGATCGCCGAGACCTATCTCTCCGTCCATCGCCAGCATCGCAGCGCGTGGAGCTTCGAGGTCGAGCTGAGGCCCTGGGTCGAGACGTTCTGACGATCCCTCGCACGAACCGGGCAACAACACGCCCCGCCGCGGACTCTTTATTTTAGAAAGTATGCATGTATCCTGAGGCCATTTCGGCCGATTGCAATGTAAAAAAGCGCAAAACAAAAGATACCTTTACTTAACTTCGACGTGCATACTGCGCATCGGTCAGAATTGTTGTCCGGCTCTCCTGCACGATAGAGAAATGCGCATGCCGCTTACACGTCGCACGCTGTTTGCAGCCGGAGGCGGAGGGCTGCTGCTCGCGCAGGCGCAAGCCCTGGCCACGCCGGCCCAGGCGCAAGACGCTGCCAAACCCATCGTCAGCGACAACAAGCTACGCATCGCCATGCCGGCTTTCGCTTCCGATCCCTTCTTCCCGGCCGACGGCTCTGGGGACAGCGGCATCGATGTGGGCTTGGCGCGTGGCATAGCCGCGGAACTCGGCGTCGAACCGGTGTTCGACCGATCAGCCGGGACCTTCGACGCCATGGTGCAGCAGCTGACGTCGGGCCAGGCGGACCTGGCGATCGGCAAGCTGAGCCGCACCCTGCGGCGCGGCCGCTCGATCCTCTATTCGCGGCCTTACGCCATGCTGCACCAGGGGCTACTGGCGAACCGCGTCAACCTGGCCCGCATCACGCAAGGCAAGCCGCCTGAGCAGATCATCCGCGACTTCTCCGGCGACCTCGGCGTGATCGAAGGCTCGTCCTTCGCCACCTACGCGGCCGCCACGTTTCCGCACGCCACGATCCAGCGCTTCGCCGGCTGGAACACGGTCATCGATGCGATCCGCAACGGCACGATCGACCTCGCCTATCGCGACGATTTCGAGATCAAGAAGCTGATGGTCGACGATCCGTCGATGACGGTGGTCGCACGCTCGATCACGCTGACCGACAAGGTCGACACGATCGCCGTCGGCATCAGTCCGGACAATCCGCATCTGGCGGCCTTCGTCGATCTCTATCTCGATCTCGCGCGAGGCCAGCAGGTCCTCAACACAGACGAGATCATCGCGCGTTATCGCCAGCGGAGCAAAGTCTGACAATGGCCGTCTCGGATGTAGCCGCAGCCATGCCTTTCGATTGGCGCTTGGCGGCAAAGCGCATCCTGCGCTCGCCGGCGACGACGATCATCATGATCCTGGCTGGGATCCTGTGCGGCCTCTATTACCCGGCCTTCGCCCATGCGATCAGCCCCATCGCGCAGGTCTACCTGAATTTCCTCAAGATGGTCGTCCTGCCCTACCTGGTCTCGTCGGTGATCTTCTCCATCACCGCGATGGTCCAGGACCCGAAATCGGTCCGCTATCTCGGCAAGGTCGGCATAGCGGTACTGGTCGTGTCGTTCCTTGCCGTGCTGGTCAGCGGCACATATTCGCTGATCCTCAAGCCCGGCCAGATCGAGAACCCGCAGTCGCGTATCGAGCTCGGCGAGTTCATCAATTCGCAAGGCAGCGTCTCCACCGATCTCGCATTCCCCTTCCAGCCGCCGCCGTCGACCGGGGATCCGAACAGCGGACATTCGATCTTCCTGGATCTGGTGCCGAACAACGTCTTCAACGCGCTGGCCTCGGGCCAGACCATCCAGGTCCTGTTGTTCTGCCTGCTTTTCGGGCTTGCAATGGGCAGGATTCCCCAGCCCTCGTCGCTCAGCCTCTCTCAGGCCCTCAACGCGGTGTACAAGGCCTGCACGGTGCTGACCAACTGGTTCGTCTGGGGATTGCCCTTCGCGACCTTCATCCTGATCGCCGACCAGACCGCGTCGACCGGCATCAAGCCGCTGATGCTGATGGGCGGCTACCTGCTGGTGATGGGCCTTTCCTGCGTGACATTTCTCGCCGGCGCGTTTGCCGTCATCGCCATACGCTCGCGGCGGAGCTACTGGGCTACGATCAAGACCCTTCAGCCGCTTCTGATGGTGGCCATCACAACGCGCTCCACGGTCGCCTCGCTGCCCTGGGTCATCAACCTTTTGACAGAGCGCCTGAGGTTCAACCTGGTGGTGGTCGAGCTGCTCGTGCCGCTGCAGGCTGCGCTGCTGCGGACCGGCCCGGCGCTGGTCTACACCTCGGGCGTCCTGTTCATCGCCCAGCTCTACGGCCATCCCCTGGCGATACCGGACCTCTTGCTTGTCGGCGTCGTCTCTGCGCTTCTGGCACTGACCACAGGCGGCATGGGCAGCCTGCTCATCCTGTCGCAGATGTCCATTGTCTGTGGCTATCTGAAGCTTCCCTTCGAGGCGGCGTTCGTCCTGTTCGTCGCGGTGGACGCGGCCGTGGACACGCTGATGACGCTGTCCAGCGTCTCCACCGTGGCCGCAAGCACGGCAATGATCGCGCCCAGCCACCGGGAAGCGGCGCAGGCTGCTGAAACAGTCGCACAAGAGCTCGAACCCGAGCCCGCCCGATGATCGACGACGGCATCCGTCCGCAGCTCGGCATCATCGGTGGTCTCGGGCCGCTCGCATCGGCCGACTTCTACTTTAAGCTGACCCGGATGACCGGGGCGCTGCGCGACAACGAGCATGTGCCTTCCGTCATCCTCAGCGTGCCGCAACTGCCCGACAGGACCGAAGCGATCCTGGCTGGTCATGACGGGCCGCTGGCGCCGCTGCAAGCTGCGGTCTCGACGCTCAACGCGCTCGGCGTTTCCTGTATCGCCATGCCCTGCAACACCGCCCATCATTGGTACGACAGGCTGGCGGCGAACTCGCCAGCCGAGATCATCCACATCGGCGACGCGGTGGTGGCGGAGATCCGCCGGAGCCTGGACCGGGGCAGAGTTGCGAACCTCGCAACCCGGGGCACGCTTGCCTCCGGCTTTTATCAGGACAGGATTTCGCCGGCGGGGTCGAGGTCTGCGTTCCGGCAGACGCGGAATTCCAGGAACGCGTCGACAGCGCGATCAATCTCGTAAAGGCAGGCTCGATTGCGGAAGCCGCGGCTGAGACTGAGCGCGCGCTCGATCTCGCGCAAATGGCCGGCGCCGATGTGGCACTTCTCGGCTGCACCGAACTGTCCGTGGTGGCCGCCAGCCTCAACGATTCGGCCGGAGTATTGGTCATCGACAGCAATGCGGCCCTGGCGCGGGCCTGCCTGACCCGATTGGGCTTTGCCACGCAGGAGGCGCGCGGCTTGCCGTCCGTCTCGTCGCTGCCGGGAGGCGACCGATTGCCCTTGCGCCTTGCCCGGCGCGCTTCATAGGCGCTGCCGCCTTTACGATATCGAACATCCGCTCACCGGGCGTGCTCCAAGTCATCAAATCTTTGAGAGAATATTTCCCGCACTCCGCTTCAGAGGAAATGCGCTTCTTTGCCCAGCCGGGCAGCATTGGTGATGCTGAGAACAAGGCTTCGCATTCCGCCGGGCCGAACTGATTTCAGGATTGCAAGGAACGCATCATGTCCGACGCTTCAAAGTCTCTCGTTACGTCAATCACCAGGCGCGCCGGACTTGGCGTGCTTCTCGCCACGACATTGGCCGTCATCGGCCTTGGTATGCCGTCGCCATCCTTCGCCGAGGACAAGAAGTCGATCAAGGTCGGCATCATCAGCGGCGAGGATGAGGATGTCTGGCGTGTCGTCACCGCCGAGGCGGCCAAGAAAGGGCTGACCATCGAGACCGTCGTCTTCAACGATTACACCCAGCCCAACGAGGCGCTGGAGCGGGGCGAGATCGACGCCAACGCTTTCCAGCACAAGCCCTATCTCGACAACCAGATCAAGACGCAAGGCTACCACATCGTACCGGTCGGCTATACCGGCGTCTGGCCGATCGGGCTTTATTCGAAGAAGCATGCCAAGGTCGCCGACCTCCCGGAAGGCGCGGTGATCGGCCTGCCGAACGACCCGTCCAACGAAGGGCGCGCGCTGCATGTCCTGGAACATGAAGGCCTGATCGAGCTCAAGGACGGCACCGGCATCCTGGCAACGACCGCCGACATTGCCGACAACCCGAAGAAGCTCGAGATCAAGGAACTTGACGCCGGCATCGTCGGCCGCTCGGTGGACGATCTCGACGCTGCCGTGGTCAACACCGACTGGGCGCTGAAGAGCGGCCTCGGCCCTGAAAACCGCATCGCGCAGGAGCCGGTGGCCGACAATCCCTATCGCAACTTCATCGCTGTCAAAGCGGGCAGCGAGAACGAGCCGTGGGTGAAGACGCTGGTCACCTCCTATCAGAACGAGACCGTCAAGGCCGAGTTCGACAAGGTCTACAAGGGCACCGGGATCAGCGCCTATTGATCGGGGCCTGGCTGGCACAAATAGGCGGCCCACTGCTGAGCGGGCCGCCGTCGCGTTTGCACGGCACAGAAACGGACATAGAAATGAACCAGCATGTCACGGCCCAACGCGCCGACCCGGTCCACATCCAGCCGACCGGGCGGGAAGACGTTATCCGCCTCGCCGGCCTGAAGCGCCGCTTCGGCGCGACGCCGGCGCTCGACGGCGTCTCGCTGACTGTTCAGAAGGGCGAAATCCTCGGCATCATCGGCCGCAGCGGCGCCGGTAAGTCGACGCTGATCCGCTGCCTGAACGGGTTGGAGCGGGCCGATTCCGGCGAGGTCTTCATCGAGGGCCGCGAGATCGGCCGTCTGAGCGAGCGCGAGCTGCAGCCGCTGCGCCGCCGCATCGGCATGGTGTTCCAGCACTTCAACCTGCTGTCGGCCAAGACAGTCGAGGAGAATGTCGCGCTGCCGCTCAAGATCGAAGGCCGCCCGCGCGCCGAGCGCTTGGCGCGCGCGGCGGAACTGCTGCAGCTCGTCGGTCTGTCGGAGAAAGCCAAGGCCTATCCGGCCTCGCTGTCGGGCGGACAGAAGCAGCGTGTTGGCATCGCCAGGGCGCTTGCCGCCCGACCGGCGCTGCTCCTGTCGGACGAGGCGACCTCGGCGCTCGATCCGGAGACGACGCGCTCGATCCTGGCGCTGCTCAAGGACATCAATTCCAGGCTGGGTCTCACAATCCTGCTCATCACCCACGAGATGGAGGTGATCCGTTCGATCGCCGACCGCGTGGCGGTGATCGATGCCGGCCGCATCGTCGAGGAGGGCGCCGTCTGGCAGGTCTTCGCCAATCCGAAATCCGAGATCACCCGCAGCCTGCTCAGTAGCATCCGGCCGCAATTGCCGCCCGAGATCGCGACCCGGCTGGTTCCGGGCGAAGGTGCGGAAACGATTCTCCGGATCGATGTCGCCGGCGAGACGGCGCGCGGTGCTTTGCTTTCCGATCTTGCCGCGGCGGTGCCAGGCCAGTTCCGCCTGGTGCAAGGCGGCGTCGATCATGTCCAAGGCCAGCCCGTCGGCACGCTGTTCCTGGCCGTTGCCGGCGCTGAAGCCACGCGTCTTGCGCGGGTGACGACATTCCTGAACGACCGCGGCGCGCGGGTGGAGGTGCTTGGCCATGTCGCCGGTCTTGTTTGAACTCCTGCTTCGCTCGATCTGGGAGACGGTGCTGATGACCGGCGCGTCGGGTCTCATCTCGCTGGTCTTCGGCCTGCCGCTCGGCCTTGCCTTGGTCGCCACCGACCGCGGCGGCATCGCCGAAAGCCTTTGGGTCAACCGCAGTCTCGGCGCCATCATCAACGGCTTCCGGTCGGTTCCTTTCATCATTTTGCTGGTGGCGCTGATCCCGGTGACGCGGCTGATCGTCGGCACCTCGATCGGCACATGGGCGGCAATCGTGCCATTGTCGATCGCCGCCACACCCTACTACGCCCGCATCGCCGAAGTGTCGCTGCGCGAGGTCGATCACGGCCTGATCGAGGCGGCGCGCGCCATGGGCGGCAACCGCTGGACGATCATCCGCGAGGTGCTGGTGCCGGAGGCGCTGCCGGGCATCGTCGCCGGTTTCACGGTGACGCTCGTGACGCTTGTCGGCGCGTCGGCCATGGCCGGCGCCGTCGGCGCCGGCGGTCTCGGCGACCTCGCCATCCGCTATGGCTATCAGCGTTTCGAGACCAGCGTGATGGTCGCCGTGGTCGTCGTGCTCATTGTGCTCGTCTGCGGCATCCAGTGGATTGGCGACCGCCTTGTCGCTCGGCTGGACCATCGCGGATAGAGCGCGGACACGGGATGGCGGCGCGAACGCAATTTGCCGCAAAAGCCGGGAATTGAGCGCCGGCTTGCTTCGTTTGCAACGAGATTGGGTGGTGCGTTTCTTCACCCGCAATGGCGCGCATGTCATCGTGCGACGGGGTCGCTAGAGCAATTCCAGGAAAAGTGCGTAGCGGTTTTCCGTTCGGAATTGCGCCAAAACTAAAGAGAGCAATTCCGGGAAAGTGCGCAGCGGTTTTCCGTCCGGAATCGCAAAAAAACAAAGAGTTGCCGCCCAGAGGAGCCTGTCCATGGCAAGGACAATTCCGGTGCTCGATCTCGACCGCCTTGAGCAGGGCGCATCGGAACTGCGGACATTCTTGTTCGATCTGCGCACCGCCGCCCGCGATGTCGGTTTCTTCTATCTGAGCGGCCACGGCATCACCCAGCGGGAGATCGACGCAGTGCTGGGCGCCGCCCGCCGCTTCTTCGCCTTGCCGGAGGCCGACAAGCTCGACATCGAAATGGTGAAGTCGCCGCAGTTTCGCGGCTATACGCGCGCCGGCGGCGAGCTGACCAGGGGCAAGGCCGACTGGCGCGAGCAGCTCGACGTCGGCGTCGAACGCGCGACCATTCCGCAAGGGCCAGGCGTGCCGGCCTGGACGCGGCTGCAGGGCCCGAACCAGTGGCCGGCCGCGCTCCCCGATCTCAAGCCCGCGCTGCTTGCCTGGCAGGCCAAGGCGACCGATGTGGCGATCCGGCTGCTCAAGGCCTTCGCGCTGTCGCTCGACCAGCCGGAGCACGCTTTCGATCCGATCTATCGCGGCGAACCGAACCATCGCATGAAGATC
The DNA here is from genome assembly GCF_020165075.1 of Mesorhizobium sp. CA4. Classification (NCBI taxonomy): domain Bacteria; kingdom Pseudomonadati; phylum Pseudomonadota; class Alphaproteobacteria; order Hyphomicrobiales; family Phyllobacteriaceae; genus Mesorhizobium; species Mesorhizobium sp. CA4. Next base: position 73,046 of record NZ_JAIUHK010000020.1, on the reverse strand, counting down.
GTTCGCTATCCCGGCCGCGATGCCACCGGCGACGACCAGGGCGTCGGCGCGCATAAGGATGGCGGCTTCCTCACGCTTCTGCTGCAGGACGAGAACAAGGGCCTGCAGGTCGAATATGACGGCAGCTGGGTCGATGTCGACCCGATCCCGCGAACCCTCGTCGTCAACATCGGCGAGCTGCTTGAACTCGCCTCGAACGGCTATCTCAGAGCCACCGTGCATCGCGTCGTCACGCCGCCGGCCGGCGTCGAACGGATTTCGGTGCCGTTCTTCTTCAGCGCCCGGCTTGACGCCACCGTCCCGCTGCTCGATCTGCCCGAGGAACTGGCGGCCGAAGCGCGCGGCCCGGCCAGCGACCCCGACAATCCGCTTTTCCGCAATGTCGGGACCAACGTACTGAAAAGCCGGCTGAGGTCGCATCCCGACGTGGCGCGGCGTCACTATGCCGATCTTCTGGAAAAAGCATCGGTCGCCGACTGACGATTCCTGATGATTGAGCGAGATTTTTTCGCGATTTCGCTCTTTTTTGGAATTCCGTTCGTGGAAAATACGCCGTTCAGGCCCCAAATAAAGGGCATCGCTCGGTGTTTTCCTCCCATTGCGCCGGGCGATGTTCCCCTCTGAAGGTTATGACCTTCATACTTTGGCCGGGCCGCTTTCGCGCCCGGCCTTTTTCTTATCTGCCGTCGGAATCCGCCGATCAGACCGGCGATGCGCTCCGGCCTGCATATGGATGTCGATCCCTTCACCCGCTCCGGCCCGGTCGGCGGCCGTCTGCTCGCTCGAACTTCAATTTCGTCGCCATCCATCCTGACATGAATGCGCGAACCGTTGTGCTACGGTGCTGATGATGTTCACGGCATCCGCTCGGGCCTGCCGTGAGATGAAGAGGAGAGTTCACCACGTCCAGGATCAGCCGTCGCGCCTTGCTCTTTCATTCCGGCTGCGCTGTCGTCGCCTCGACCGTCGCAGCAAACGGTCACGGCACAAAGGCGCTGAGGCGCAACCGGCAACCGTCCAGGGACCTGGTCGCCCTGATTGAGGCGCACAAGGCAACTTACGCAGCGTTCGGCAAGGTCGTCCACAAAACGGGCAGCCACAGCCGTGACCACATCGAGGCCGGCCTAGCGGAGGAGAGGGCGCTGTTGGCCATCTGCGCCTATCGGGCGGTCAAGCAAGGCGACCACTTGGCCAAGGCCCGATATCTTCTGGAGATCGAGGCGCGCGGCGAGCTCGATCTGCCAGAACACATGCAGGCTCTTCTGCGCTCTACAGTGTGAAAGGCATGAGACTTCCAGCCGCATAGACGGTCAAACCCGCCGCAATGCTGAAGGGTTTCGGGTCGATCATGCTGGCGATACTGTTCCTACCGAAGGGGCTGACGCCTTCGGTGTGATGCAGTGACTGAAATCGGCGTAGAACTAGTTCATCATCTTTGGCAATCCCGCCGCCAGCGTGTCGACGGCCAGCCGCACTTTCAGCGGCAGGTGCGGCGTCTGCAGCCAGAGCGCATGGCAGTCATAGAGGTAGTCGCGTTGCTCAGGCAGCAGGCGGACCAGTGTGCCGCCCTCGATGCGTTCACGCACCAGCCAGTATGGCAACCAGGCCAGTCCCATGCCGTCGGTTGCCGCGTCGGCGATGGCGTCGAGGTCGTCGAGCCGCAGCCGGCCGGCCGGGACGATCTCGTCGACCGAACCCTCGTCGCGCGTAAACAGCCATGGCTGCAGCACATGGCCGAGCCGCCGGTAGACGATCGCCTGATGGCTGGCGATGTCTTCGGGCTGAAGCGGTCGGCCGAAGCTTTCGATATAGAACGGCGACGCGCAGACGATCATGCGCTGCCGCGCGACGCAGCGCGCGATGATGCCGGCCCTGTCATCCAGCGTGCCGGTGCGGATCGCCAGGTCGAAACCGTCCTCAATGAGATCGGCGAAGCGATCGCTGAGCGACAAGTCCAATTCCAGCGTCGGATAACGCCGTGCCAGCTCGATTAGGATCGGCGTGACGCAGTGGCGACCGAAATGCGCCGGCATCGTCACGCGCAGTGCGCCGCGCGGCTCGGACAACCGATCGGCTGCCAATGCATCGGCCGCTTGCGCTTCGGCCAGCACGATGCGGCAGCGCTCGTAATAGGCGCGCCCGAAATCGGTTAGGCTCTGTCGGCGCGTGGTGCGGTTGATAAGCCGCATACCGAGCCGCTCTTCGAGGAAGCGGACATGCTTGCCGACCATCGGCCCCGACAGGTCGAGCGCCGCCGCGGCGGCCGCGAACGAGCCGAGATCGACAGCCTTGACGAAGACCTCCATGCTTTCGAGGCGATCCATATTCAAAACCAATCGTTTCGACTGTTCTGCCTGTGTGCCGATTTACCGGTTCTCGATACCGCTGCATAGTCCATTCCATCGGTAGGGTTTGGAGTTTCAGGCATGGCAAGGGTTGTTCGCTTTCACAGTCACGGCGGTCCCGAGGTGCTTCGCATCGAGGATATGGATGTTCCGTCGCCGGGACCCGGCGAGGTGCGGATCCGCGTCAGGGCGCTGGGCTTGAACCGCGCCGAAACCTTGATGCGCAACGGCTCTTACATCGAGACGCCGACGCTGCCGTCGGGCCTCGGCCTCGAAGCGGCGGGGATCCTCGAGGCGGTGGGAGCCGGCGTGGAGGTCTTCGCATTGGGCGATGCGGTCAGCATCATCCCGCCGCGCTCGATGGCGCGCTGGCCGGCCTATGGCGAGCTCGTGAATTTCCCGGCCGAGCTTGTGGTGAAACATCCGCCATCGCTCTCGTTCGAAGCCGCCGCTGCGACATGGATGCAATATCTCACCGCCTATGGCGCACTGGCCGATACCGCGCGTCTCGGCCCTGACGAGCCTGTCGTCATCACCGCCGCGTCGAGCAGCGTCGGACTGGCCGCCATCCAGATCGCCAACAGAATTGGCGCGGTGCCGATCGCCGTCACCCGAACGTCGGCCAAAAAGATGGCGCTGCTCGATGCCGGCGCGGCGCATGTGGTGGCCTTGGCCGAGGAGGATATCGAAGCGAGGTTGAGGAAGATCGCACCGCAAGGCGTTCGCGTCGTCCTCGACGCGGTCGGCGGCCCGATCTTCACGCCGCTGACGGCGGCGATGGCGCGCGGCGGCATTCTCATCGAATATGGCGGCCTTAGCCCCGAGCCGACGCCGTTCCCGCTGTTCGATGTCCTGACGAAAACGTTGACGCTGCGCGGCTACCTCGTCCACGAGATCACCGGCGATCCCGCCCGGCTTGAAGCCGCCAAGGCCTTCATCCTCGACGGCCTCGCCGCAGGCGCGCTGAAGCCGGTCATCGCCGGGACGTTTCCGTTCGAGAAGATCGCCGAGGCGCACCGTTTTCTGGAAGCAGGCGAACAGTTCGGCAAGATCGTGGTGACCGTTTGAGGCTCTCTTCAGCCGGAAAAGCGACTATCCGCTTGGCAAGCGGTGCTGCGCCGGGCCAAACTGGTCGTTCCGCATGCCTGCCTCAAGGAGACTTCGAAGATGACCGCCAATGTTTTTTCCGGCTGCATGCCGGCGCTGATGACGCCTTGCACCGATGACCGACTTCCCGACTTCGACGCGCTGGTGCGCAAGGGGCGCGAGCTGATCGCCGCCGGCATGTCGGCCGTCGTCTATTGCGGCTCCATGGGCGACTGGCCGCTGCTGACCGACGCGCAGCGCATGGAAGGAGTCGAGCGCCTGGTGAAGGCCGGCGTTCCGGTGATTGTCGGCACAGGCGCGGTCAACACCGCCAGCGCCGTGGCGCACGCCGCCCACGCGCAAAAGGTCGGCGCGCGGGGCCTGATGGTCATACCGCGCGTGCTCTCGCGCGGGCCGTCGGTGACGGCGCAGCGCCATCATTTCAAGGCGATCCTTGCCGTCGCGCCCGACCTGCCGGCCGTCATCTACAACAGTCCCTATTACGGCTTTGCCACCCGCGCGGACCTCTTCTTCGCGCTGCGCGCCGAGCATCCGAACCTGGTCGGCTTCAAGGAGTTCGGCGGCCCGGCGGATTTGCGCTATGCGGCGGAAAACATCACCAGCCGCGACGATGAGGTCGCGCTGATGATCGGCGTCGACACCGCCGTCTTCCACGGCTTCGTCAATTGCGGAGCATCCGGCGCCATCACCGGCATCGGCAATGTCCTGCCCAAGGAAGTGCTGCATCTCGTGGGCCTCAGCCAGGCAGCGGCCAAGGGCGATGCCGAAGCGCGCCGGCTGGCGCAGGAATTGGACGCGGCGTTGGCCGTGCTGTCCTCTTTCGATGAGGGTCCGGACCTCGTGCTTTATTTCAAGCACATGATGGTGCTGAAGGGTAACCCCGAATACAGGCTGCACTTCAATGAGACGGATGCGCTGAGCGACAGCCAGCGTGGCTATGCCGAGCAGCAGCTCAAGCTGTTCGACACCTGGTATGCGCAGTGGTCGAGGCAGCCCGTCATGGCAAGATACACGGCCTGAGCCGGCGATCGCGCTGACGAAATCTTCGGCGGTGCAAGCTGCACCGCCGCTCAGCCAAAGTGCCTAATAGGCCGCGGCGGAGTCCGGCATAGCCTGGAGCCGCTCGATGTCCTGACGGGGCGGGGCACCGAACAGGCGCCGATATTCGCGGCTGAACTGCGACGGGCTGTCATAGCCGACCGCGAAACCGGCCGTGCCAGCGTTGGCGCCGTCGGCCAGCATCAGCCTTCGCGCTTCCTGCAGGCGTAGCTGCTTTTGATATTCCAGTGGAGTCATGCGCGTGATCGCCTTGAAGTGAGCATGAAGCGACGACGCGCTCATGCCTGACGCCGCGGCAATCTCGTCGATCCGCAATTGCGCCTGGAAGCCGTTCCGAATCTTAGCGATCGCACGGCTCACCTGGTTCAGGTGGCTATCCACGGTTCCCATTTGACGAAGCGTTGCGCCATGCGGACCGATAAGCAGACGGTAGAGGATTTCGCGCTCTATCAGCGGGGCCAGAACATCGATGGTTTCGGGGCGATCGAGTAGCTTCACCAATCGGCTCGCGGCATCGATCAGGTCCGGGTCGCTTGGATAGACCGCAAGCACAGGCAAGTCCTTCTCGTAAGAAGCCCGCCGCTCCGTCACCAGCAGGTCGGCAAGTGCCGCGAGGTCGAAGTCGATCTTGCAGCATAGATATGGTGCGGCCGGACTGGCCTCGAGAACATGGCCGACCAGAGGCAGGTCGACCGAAACAAGAAGATAGCTCGATGCATCATAGACCACGCTCTGGTCTGCCAGCGAGACGCGCTTCGACCCTTGGGCGATTATGCAAAGCGAAGCTTCATAGACCGCCGGCACCGGCGCGCTGGACCGGTCGGCACGAATGAGCGTCAGCCGGGGGATCGCGCTGCTTGAAATGCCGGGATCCCTGGCATGCCGGGCAATCAGCCCGGCCAGTTCGGTGATTTTTTCCATGCCGCATAAATCTGCATGACGCGGAATGTTGCAAGGCTTGTCCGCCTCGTTTGGAGGATTGTGCAAACTCTTTGGACGATCACACTACCGGTCTTCGCCTGTGCGGCGCCATTTTCCATCCCGTCACCGCAAGCCAAAAAGGACCGATCATGACGGGACTGAAAGACAAAATTGTACTCATCACCGGCGCATCGAGCGGCATCGGCGAAGCGACGGTGCGAGAGCTTGCCGCGGCCGGCGCCAGACTGTTCATCGGAGCCCGGCGCGCCGAGCGTCTGAAAGCGCTGGCCGGGGAAATCGGTGAACGCGTCGCCTGGCGCGAGCTCGACGTAACGGATGCCGAGAGCTTCGAAGCTTTCGCCGACGCCGCTCATGCCCAATTCGGGCAGATCGATGCGCTGGTCAACAATGCCGGCGTCATGCCGCTGTCGCCGCTTGCCGCGCTGAAGCGCGATGAGTGGGCGCGCATGATAAACGTCAACATCTTTGGCGTGCTGAACGGGATCGCTTCGGTGCTGCCGCGCTTCATCGCGCAGAAAAACGGGCACATCGTCAATGTGGCGTCCGTCGGCGCGCATCTCGTGCTGCCCACCGCGGCGGTCTACTGTGGCACGAAATATGCGGTGTGGGCGATCACCGAAGGCCTGCGGCAGGAGCACGACGACATCCGCGCCACGATCATCTCCCCCGGCGTGACCGCGACCGAGTTGGGCGACGACATCAGCGACCCGCAGGTCGCAGCGGCCTTGAAAGAGTGGCGGCAAAAGTCGCTGACGCCGGACGCCATCGCCCGCGCTATCCGCTTCGCGCTCGACCAACCCGACGGCGTCGACGTCAACGAAGTGATCGTGCGCCCGACCGCGGCCAACATGTAGAGGCTTATCCTGCTGGTCGGCTTGCGGGCGAGGAGCTCCCTGTGCCACGCAGGAGCGCGTGCAGCTGTCGGTAGGGATCAGTTCGCCCTCAGTGCACCACCATGCGCGCCCGCTCCCGCAGTTCCCTGGGCGCGATGTCATAGTTGCTTTTGAACGGCAGCGATTGGCAATGAACAGGCCGGAGCTTGTTGCCGGCCTGTTCGCGCCCACGGTCAGGCGGCCTTGACCTTCAGTTCTTCGTCGCCGCGCACCATCCTGCTCACGCCGGCGAAGTCGAGCTTGCCGGAACCGAGCACCGGCACTTTCGCCACGACACGCACTTCGGCCGGCACCATCAGGTCCATGGCGCCGTTCGCCTTGGCGAAGGCCAGGAAGTCGGCGCGGGTGGCGTTGGGCGCTTCCGTGATCAGGATCAGCTTCTCGCCCTTGCGCGCGTCCGGCACCGCAGCGACGGCCGACAACGAGCCTTTCCAGAGTTCGCCGGCCAGCGCCTCGACCGCCGCAAGAGAGACCATCTCGCCGCCGATCTTGGCGAAGCGCTTGGCGCGGCCGCGGATCGAGATGAAGCCCGCGTCGTCCACGGTCACGACGTCGCCGGTGTCGTGCCAGCCATTGGCGAGCGGCTCGATCACGCCCGGATTCTCGGTGCGCAGATAGCCGGCCATGACGTTCGGGCCGCGCACGAAGAGCCGGCCGCCTTCGTCGACTCCGGGCACCGGCTCGAGGCGGTACTCCATGCCGGGCATGATTTTGCCGACGCTGCCCGACTTGTTGTACATCGGCGTGTTGATGGCGATCACCGGCGCGGTCTCGGTCACGCCATAGCCCTCCAGGATGCGCAGGCCGAACTTCTCCATATAGGTCGTGCGCGTGGCGGCCTTGACCGGTTCCGCGCCGGCGAAGCAGTAGCGCACCGAACGGAAGTCGTACGGATGCGCCGTGCGGGCGTAGCCCGAAAGGAACGTATCGGTGCCGAAGATTATCGTGGCGTTCGAGGCATAGATCAGTTCCGGCACGATGCGGTAGTGCAATGGCGAGGGGTAGAAATAGACCGGCACGCCGGAGATCAGCGGCAGCACCGTGCCCGCCGTCATGCCGAAGGAGTGGAAGATCGGCAGCACGTTGAACACCTTGTCGCCCGAATGGAAGTCGATGCGCGAGGCGGCCTGGGCGGCATTGGCCAGGATGTTGCGATGGGTGAGCACCACGCCCTTGGGCGTGCCTTCCGAGCCCGAGGTGAACAGGATCGCTGCCGGATCGTCCGCCTTGCGCGCCACCCGCGGTGTCGTCTTGCGCAACAGGCCGAGCAGCTTGTCCTTGAGGCCGATCGTGGCCCGCAGATCGTCGAGCCACACGATGTCGACCGAGCGGCCGATCTCCTCCACCACCGGCCCGAGCTTTGCCTGTTCGACAAAGGTGCGGGAGGTGAGCACGGTCCGCACCTCGGCCGCCTTGCAGGCCGACAGGATGTTCGCTGCACCTGCGGTGAAGTTGATCATCGCCGGGACCTTGCCGGCCGACATCACGCCGAGAAGTGCCGCGCAGGCACCATTGGCATTGGGCAGCATGACGCCCAGCGTCTGCTGGCCGGCATAGAGATGCTCGAACTTCTCGCCGAGCACCGCGGCGGCCGTCAGCAGCTTGCCGTAGCTCAGCGAACCAGTGACCGGATCCTGAACGGCGAGCTCCTTCATGCCACGCTCGTTAGCCGTCTCGATGATTTTCTCCAGCACCGTCTTATCGATGTCCTGGGTGCGGAAGACGAGGTCCGACATCACCTGGTAGAGCGCGGAGCCCGCCGCGGCGCGACGCTGGCGGCCCTTCAGTTCCTCCGCGACTTCGAGCTTCACCGGTTCCAGGATGGTCACCTTGACCTTCGGGAACAGGCGATGGCGCACATGCTGCGAGGTCAGCCGCGAGAAATAGCTCTTCTCCAGCCCCTCGATGCGCACCGGCACCACCATAGAGCCCGTCTTGTCGGCAACCATGGCGGCGCCGTCATAAACCTTCATCAGGCCGCCGGTGACGGTGATGCGTCCCTCCGGGAAGATCACCAGCGGATCGCCGCCCTGCACGACCTTGATCAGCGTGCGGGTCGACATCGGCTTCGCCGGATTGAGCGGCAGCGCCCGGGCGAGCTTCATGAACGGCTTCATCCACCAGGCCTGGGCGATGGTGTAGTCGATGGCGAAGACCGGCTCCTCGTCGGTCAGCGTCAGCGCCAGCGGGCCATCGAGGAAGCTGACATGGTTGAGCGCCAGGATCGGCGCCTTGCCGGCCGCCTTGAGGTTTTCGATGCCCTCGACCTCCAGCCGCAGGAAGGCGCGGAAGAGGATGGAGACGAAGTCGCGGAAGGGGTTGGTCGGCAGGTATTTCAGCATCAGCCAGGCGGCGATGGCGTTGGCCGCGACAAGGCCGAACAGAATGCCCGCAATCGAGACGCCCGCAGCCTGGATCGCGGCGACGAGGATGCCGCCGACGGTCATGAAGCCGGCATTGACGATGCTGACCGCGGCAACGACCCGGGCGCGGCGCGCTTCCGGCGACCAGGCCTGCACGGCGGCGAAGGTCGGCACCACCAGGAAGGCGGCGGCAATGGCCATGCCGGCGAGGTCGATGGCGACACGGATGGTGTTCGGGCCGGCGAAGAAGGCGGCAAGCGTCACGGCCTCCGGCGAAGGCTGCATGCTGCCGACGGTCCAGGCCAGATGCAGGCCGAACAGCGCAAGCAGCGCGGTGCCGACCGGCGCCGGCAGCAGCACCATGCGCCCTTTCGACATCCAGGCGGCGATGGCCGAGCCGATCGCAATCGAGACGGCGAACACCGCAAGATAGGCGGTGACGGCGATCTCGTTGCCGCCGAGCGAATCCTTGATCATCGCCGGCAGGATCGACAGCACGATCGCGCCGACCAGCCAGAACCACGAGGTCATCAGGCCGGCGCGCCAGATGCGCGTGTCGGTGCGCAGTTCGGCGACCTGGCGCCAGGTCGAGCGGAGGATGTTCTTGTCGATGGCGAGGTTGGGCGCGGCCGAACCGGTGGCGGGGATGTAGCGGCTGACGAACCAGCAGCCGACCGCCAGCGCCATCATGATCGGCCCGAACACCGCGACGCCGACGCCGTCGGCGGAGACAACGCCGCCGGCAATGGTGCCGCCGAGGATCGCGGCGAAGGTCGCCGACTCGATCCAGGCGTTGGCCTTGGGCAGTTCGTTGCGCTCGAGATGATCCGGCAGGATGCCGTACTTGATTGGCCCGAACAGCGCCGAGATGATGCCGAACATCAAGAGCGCCGTCATCAGCACCGGGATCGACGACAGCGCGATGCCGAGGACGGCGACGGCGGCCGCGGCGATCTCGGTGAATTTCAAGCGGCGCGCGATCAGCGCCTTGTCGAAGCGGTCTGCGATCTCGCCGCCAAGCGCCGAAAGCAGCAGGAAGGGCGTCATGAAGACAGCGCCGGCCAGCGTCACCAGCGACGCGGCCTGATCCTTCGCCAGCGTGAAGAGAATGAGGAACACCAGCGTGTTCTTCAGGAAATTGTCGTTGAAGGCCGAGAGGAATTGCGTCCAGAAGAGAGGCGCGAAGCGCCGCGACATCATCAGATGGGTGTTCATGGCAACTTCCATTGGGCAAGTCCGGCTGGCAATCCGATTGGACTGGCGGACACTTGCGCGGTTTGAGCCTTGTTTATCGGAAAGCCGTTAAGCTTCGTTACTGCGATTCAATCCAATCCATTTATTTCTTCTTCTTGGTGCCTGGAATCTGTCGCCCATGATCGGCTTCCGGGCCTTCCAGGCACTCGACTGTTTGCGGACTTGATTGTCGGCGAGCATCGATATGATCCTTTCGTTTCAGGGTGAGTGTGGCTCGGCACAGGCTTGTTTCAGGTTGGATACATTTCCTTGAACATCGTTCAAGGATGCACCATAGCACATCGTGAACGCCGTTCAAGAAAAAAATGAACGGCGTTCACGTTGCCCCGAAGCGTGGTTAATAAGCGAAGAGGCAGGTATGGAAGGCAGGGCTTGTCTTCCGGCGTTCTGGGACAATCGGTTGGGGCGTTCCCCTTTCCGTCTCGGATTCGCCGGGGGGAACCTCCCTCATCTCATGGGGCGGGGAACCGCCGAGGACATCGCATCCTGCTGTCTGTCCTTGCCTCCGACAAGGGTCGTTCGTCACCGGGGCGGTGCTGGTCGGGGATCGTGGCCGCCGCGCACCGGTGTGGAAACAGGGCAGTGTGAACCCCTCAGAACGACCTCTCGCCGGTCATATCGAACCGCTCGACCGTGCAATGCTCGCCGACCACGCCCAGCACGTCGGTCGAGGGCTGGTCCGCTTCCGGCTGCTTCCATCGGATTTGGAAGGAAAACACGAAACGGTTGCCGCTGGGGTCGTGCTCCATGCTGACAAGGCGAGCCTCGTAGCCGAGCGTCCGTATCATGCCCTGGAGGTCGGGTGGGGAGTTTTTCGGCCATGAGACCGACAGGATCGCCTTGTGGTCGCGTGAAATCTTGAGGTCGACCCACTTCAAGCCCTGAAGCGTCACCAGTGTCAGCACCGTCGCGATCGCGCCGAGGCCGAACTGACCGCCGCCGAAGGCCAGCCCGATCATGGTCATGATCCACATCGTGGCGGCGGTGGTGACTCCGGTGACGAGATCGCCGCGCCGCAGGATGGCGCCGCCGCCGATGAAGCCGACACCGGTGAGCACGCCGAGCGCGAAACGCATCACGTCCATGCGCACGAAAGAGTCCGGCCCTTTGCCGGAGACATCGAGCAGCATGTTGGCCTGGATCATGGCCACACATGCCGCGAGGCCGACCAGGATTGTCGTGCGCAATCCGGCGGAGTGGCCGCGCGCTTCGCGGTTCAAGCCGATGAGAAAACCTGCGACCAGTGTCGCCAACAACCGCGCGACGAGGTCCGGCCAGGTTGGATGAAGCGGCATGTCGCAGCAAAGCGGCTCGAACATCGTCGATCAGGGCGGCCTAAGCCCCTCCGTTGCGTCCTGGAACGTTCAACTAGGCTTGGCCGCCGATGGTTCCGTGGCCGGGGGGGTTCGATCCCGGGGCGCGAACGGTCCTTCACCGGACGGCGATGCTTAGCACCGGTGCCAGCACGACGATGCCGACAAGCCCGGCGATAAAAATGATGCGGCGTGCGCGCGTGCGCAGGATGGTCTCACCCTGTCGAGCATCTTGCCCGGAATGACCCGGCCTTCCTTGTCGCGATCCTTGCTCATGAAGCGCCCCTTGCCTGGGCATGGGCGTGTCAGGGCAGGAACCGATCTGCCGGGATGCGGTTCCGCGAACCGCCCGGCTGAAAGTGTTCCCGCGACCGGATTTGGTCGGCCGCGGGAAATTTGGCTCAGCCGAATTTCGGGTCGAGGCTGCCCGACTTGTAGCGCTTGGCCATGTCGGCTAGCGGGATCGGCTTGATGTTCGGCGCGTTGCCGGCTGTGCCGAACTGCTCGAAGCGCTCCTTGCAGAGCTTCTTCATCGCCGCCATCGCCGGCGTCAGATATTTGCGCGGATCGAACTCCGACGGGTTCTCGGTCAGCACCTTGCGGATCGCGCCGGTCAGCGCCATGCGGTTGTCGGTGTCGATGTTGATCTTGCGCACGCCATGCTTGATGCCGCGCTGGATCTCTTCTACCGGCACGCCCCAGGTCGGCTTCATCTGGCCGCCATATTTGTTGATGATCTCCTGCAACTCCTCGGGTACCGAGGACGAGCCGTGCATGACCAGATGCATGTTGGGCAGGCGGCGGTGGATCTCCTCGATCACGTTCATCGCCAGCACCGCGCCATCCGGCTTGCGCGAGAATTTATAGGCGCCGTGGCTGGTGCCCATGGCGACGGCCAGCGCGTCGACATGGGTGTCGCGCACGAACTGCTCGGCCTGCACCGGATCAGTCAAAAGCTGGTCGTGGCTGATCGCGCCCTCGACGCCGTGGCCGTCTTCCTGCTCGCCGCCGCCGCTCTCCAGGGAGCCGAGCACACCGATCTCGCCTTCCACCGAAACGCCGCCCCAATGCGCCATATCGACGACACGGCGCGTGATGCCGGAATTATAGGCGTAGTCGGCCGGCGACTTGCCGTCCTCCTTCAGCGAGCCGTCCATCATCACCGAAGTGAAGCCGTACTGGATGGCGGTGACGCAGGTCGCTTCGTTGTTGCCATGGTCGAGATGCATGCAGACCGGGATGTCGGGATGGATCTCGACCAGCGCGTCGATCAGCTTGGCCAGCACCACGTCATTGGCGTAGGCGCGCGCGCCGCGGCTGGCCTGCAGGATGACCGGCGACTTGGTCTCCTCGGCCGCCTCCATGATGGCGAGCCCCTGTTCCATATTGTTCATGTTGAAGGCAGGCACGCCATAGCCATGTTCGGCGGCATGGTCGAGCAATTGTCTCAGTGTGATGCGAGCCAACGAATAGTCTCCCGTATCTGGTTCGAGCCCGTGTTTGAAAAGGCAGCCCGGGCGTCGGGCGGCCTCGTTGCTTCTGGCGGGATTTCGCATCTACCGCAACCTTTCGCAGCCTTTTCGGCCGCAATTCTTGTTGCAGTGCTGAAATCAGGCGCTTTCGGACTTAGGCGGCGATCTTTTCGCGCGCGGCGAGGATCTCGACGCAGGCTTTCGCCGCTTCCTTGCCCTTCACGGCGAAATGCTCATGGAAGAAGCGGTGATGCTCGGGGCTGTCATGGTAGTTGTGAGGCGTCAGCACGGCCGACAGCACCGGCACGCCGGTCGCGAGCTGCACATTCATCATCCCGTCGATGACCGCGCGCGCCACAAAGTCGTGGCGATAGATGCCGCCATTGACGACGAAGGCGGTGCCGAGGATCGCGGCGTAGCGACCGGTCTCTGCAAGCGTCTTGGCATGCAGCGGGATTTCGTAGGCGCCCGGCACGTCGAAGACCTCGACGGCGAAGCCGCCGAGCGCGGCAAGCTCCGCCTCGAAGGCCTGCACGCATTGGTCGACGATATCGGCATGCCAGCGCGCTCGGATGACGGCGACATGACGGACAGTAGGGTCTTTGGGGAAATGCTGATTCATGGGTCCTTCCTTCCGTTTCGAACCAGAACCAGGACGCACGACGCAAAAAACACCGCCCGCGCGAGCGGACCGTCTCCTGCGATCGTTCTCTTCCATCCGGACTGTAACCGTCGGCTCCGGAATCGCACCGGATCTGCTGACCCTTCCGATAGGCCGGAAGGCGCTCGCGGGCTTGAGCCGAGGCTCTTACCGCCGGTGGGGACTTTCACCCCGCCCTGAGAACTTTGACGCGGGTTTTATGGGAGAGCAGGGTGGTGCTGTCAATTGGCGACTAGCTAATCTGCCCCATGAGAGGGGAGATTAGCTGCGCTCGGGAAACATCGCCTTCAGCCCTTCGCGCGAGGCCTTGGCCACGCCGCGCTCGGTGATCAGCCCGGTCACCAGTCTTGCCGGCGTCACGTCGAAGGCCGGGTTGGCCGCTGGCGTCGCATCCGGCGAGACGCGCACCTGCGCGACCTTTCCGTCGGCCATCTTGCCCCATACCAGCGAAACCTCGTCGCCGGAGCGCTCCTCGATCGGGATTTCCTTCAGCCCGTCGGCCACGGTCCAGTCGATGGTGGGCGAGGGCAGCGCGACATAGAAGGGCACGTCGTTGTCGGCGGCGGCCAGCGCCTTCAGATAGGTGCCGATCTTGTTGCAGACATCGCCATTGGCGGTCGTGCGATCGGTGCCGACGATCACCATGTCGATGTCGCCATGCTGCATCAGATGGCCGCCGGCATTGTCGACGATCAGTGTGTGCGGCACGCCGTGCCCGGCCATCTCCCAGGCGGTCAGCTGGGCGCCCTGGTTGCGGGGCCTGGTCTCGTCGACATAGACATGCACTGGAATGCCGGCTTCTGTCGCCAGGTAGATCGGCGCGGTGGCGGTGCCGTAGTCGACCGTCGCCAGCCAGCCCGCATTGCAATGGGTGAGGATGTTGACGCTCTCGCCCGGCTTCTTCTTCGCCGCGATCTGCCTGATGATCGCAAGCCCGTTTTCGCCGATGGCGCGGTTCAGCCCGACATCCTCATCGGCGATCTCCGCGGCCCGCCTGTAGGCCGCTTCAGCGCGTTCCTCCGGCGCGAGCGGCTTCAGGTACCGGCGCATCTCGTCCAGTGCCCAGCGCAGATTGATAGCCGTCGGCCGTGTCTTGTGCAGCGTCTCCCATACCGTGTCGAGCGCTTCGTCCGACGGATCGTCCATCATCTGGACGGCGACGCCATAGGCTGCGGTGACGCCGATCAGCGGCGCGCCGCGCACCCACATGTCGCGGATCGCGGTGGCGATGCCGGCGACGCTTCCGATCTTTTCGATGCGGAACTCATGCGGCAGCCAGCGCTGGTCGATGATCTCGACCGAGCGCTTGTCGTCGCTGAGCCAGATGGTGCGGTAGTGGCGTTCGCCGACGTTCAAAGGCTCTTCTCCTGTTCGATCCGCGCGGCCAGATTGTTGACCTCGTCGATGCTGTGGATCTGGCGTCGGTTGACGGCGATATGGCGTCCGAAGCGCAAAGCCTTGGCCTCACATCTGGCGCGCAAATCGGCATTGGCAATGGTCTCGAAATCGGCATTGTGGGCCAGCCCAAGGATGCGCCGGTGTATCTCGATGCCGGCAAAGCCGAGCAGGTCGGTCCAGATCGAATGCAGCATGTGGTCGAGCGCCTGTTCGGAGCCGAGCAGGTCGCCCTGATCCTCGAACAGGCTACTCTGGTAGAGAATGCCGCTGCGCTCGGTCCGCCACAGATGCGAGAACTCGGCGCGGAAGGTCGCCCAGGTCTCGGCCGTGACGCCGAGCAGATAGGCGCGCATCGAGTAGCGGCTGCCCTTCTCCTCGTGGCCGCGCTGCGAGAAGAACGCCATCCAGAAATTGGCAAGAAGCATCCCGACGTCGAAGGCGATCGGGCCGTAGAAAGCGAATTCCGGATCGATCATCCGGGTCTCGCTGTCGGTCACCATGATCGAGCCGGAATGCAGATCGCCATGCAGCAGCGTCTCGGCATTGGCGGCGAAGAGATGCTTCAGCCGCTGCGCCTCGACCTTGAGATCGCGGTCGGCGCGCAGTTCGGCGACCAGTCCGTCGAGCTGCGGCGAGGTATGCCGGTTCATCTTGGCGTCGAAATAAGGGTCGGAGAACACCAGGTTCTCGGTGATGTCGCAGAGCTCGACATTGTCGGCGAACAGCGCCAGGTCGGCCTTGCGCTCCCTCGTTACCATCGACAGATCCGAGCCGCGGAACAGCGTGCGGGCCATGAACAGGCCGATGTCGCGCGCGATATTCGGCAATTCGCGGCCGTCGATCAGCGCCCGCCGCAAGATGACGTGCGGCGGCGCCAGATACTCCATCACGATCAACGCCTGGGTCTCGTCGAAATGGTAGATCGCCGGTACCGAGCCGGGCGCACGGCGCTCCTGCCTGGTCAGCGCATGATATTCAAAGAAGGAGCGTTTGAGCGGCAGCGGCCAGCTGTCGCCGACCAGCCGCACATAGGGCAGCGCCTGCTTGACCACCGCGGCACCCTTGTCGCCTTCGACGATGAAGACGAGGTTGAGATTGCCATCGCCGACCTCCTGTACCTTCCAGCGGCTGGTGTCCTTGCCGATGCGCTCCGTCAGGGCCGCGGTGTCGCCAAGGCGCTTCGGCAGCGTTTCCACCGATAATGCTTCGAACTTCCCGGTCATGCTCTCCCTCCTGCACGTGGTTTCCGACGATAGCGGAGCCACGGCGGCGGGGCCAAGCTAGGAAGCACGCTGGCAAATGTCAATCGTGTTGACAATTGCCGAATGAGCCCATAGCGTCATGATCCGGGAGGAACGGATGGGCGCAGATGCCGTGTTCCATGTGGACGGCCTGAGGAAATCCTTCGGCCAGAACGAGGTGCTTGGCGGCATCTCGCTCGACCTGTTTGCGGGCGAGGTGACCGTGCTCATGGGCGCCAACGGCGCCGGCAAATCCACCCTGGTCAAGATCGTCAGCGGCGTCTATGCGCGCGCTGCCGGCACGATGCGGCTCGCCGGCAAGGCCTTCGACCCGCAAACCCCCGCCGAAGCCATTCGCGCCGGCGTTGTCACCGTGCACCAGAACATCAATGACGGCGTCGTCGCCGACCTCGACGTCGCCACCAATCTGACGCTCGACCGGCTGAGCGGCAAAGGCGCGTCGTTGCTTTTCAAGCCTGCCAATGTCCGAGCCGAAGCCAGGGCTGTCGCCGACCGCATGGGGCTCGTCATCGACCTCAAGGCGCGCGTCAGCGACTTGTCGTTGGCGGATCGGCAGATGGTGGCCATCGCCCGCGCCATGGCGCATCGGCCCAAGGTCCTGATCCTCGACGAGCCGACCTCTTCGCTGTCGAGCGCCGAGGCCGACCGGCTGTTCTCGCTCATCGACCGGCTGCGCGGGCAGGGCGTTGCCATCCTTTATATCTCGCACCGCATGTCCGACATCAGGCGGCTGGCCGACCGCATCGTGTCGATGCGCGACGGCATCGTCTCCGGCGTCTTCGACCGGAAGCCGCTCGACTATGAGGGCGCGGTCAACGCCATGCTCGGCCGCAAGATCCATCTCGACAAGGTGGTTGCAAGAAGCTCGGCCCGAGCCGTCTTCACCGCCGAAGGCCTGCGGCTGGCGCAAGGTTCGCGGCCGATCTCGATGACGCTCGGCGCCGGGGAGGTGGTGGCGATCACCGGCCTGGTCGGCGTCGGCAAGACGGCTTTGGCGGAAACGCTGTTCGGCGTGCGCAGGCCGCTTGCCGGCACCATGCACATGGACGGCAAGCCCTACGCGCCGGGCTCGGCGCGCGAGGCGATCGCCGCCGGCGTCTTCCTGGTCGCCAAGGACCGCGCCGCGAGCGGCATCGTTGGCGGCTTCAACATCGAACGCAACATCAGCCTGCCGTTCCTCAAGCGCATGTCGGGCTTCGGCGTCATGAGGAAGCGCGCCGAGCGCATCGCCGCCCGCCGCCAGATCGACGAGCTCGGCATCGTCTGCCGCTCGGAGGAGGACGAACTCTCCGCGCTGTCCGGCGGCAACCAGCAGAAGGTGATGGTGGCGCGCTGGATGTCGCAGGCCTCGCGCCTCTTCATCCTCGACGAGCCTTTCCAGGGTGTCGACATTTCGGCGCGTCGCGACATCGCCGCCAAGCTGAGGGCAAGCGCCGACGGCCGCGCGACGCTGATCTTCGTCACCGAGCTCGACGAGGCGCTGGAGACCGCCGACCGCATCCTGGTGATGTCGGAACACACGATCGTCGGCGAGCACCGCAACGATGACATCGATCTCGATCGGCTGCTGGCGGAAGTGGCCGGCGGACCGCTGCACAGTGCTGCGTGAGATCGTGAGGATGACGAGACCCGGAGTGCAGGCATGAGTTCCAGTTTGGCGGGCAAGGCAACGGCGCGGGAGCGTTCGATGACACTGCGCGACTACGCCATCCGCTACGGCTTCATCGTCCTGCTGGTCGGGCTGATTGCCTATTTCGCAGTTGCCGCCGATGGTTTTGCGTCGCCTCAGAGCGCC
This sequence comes from Mesorhizobium sp. CA4, assembly GCF_020165075.1. Classification (NCBI taxonomy): domain Bacteria; kingdom Pseudomonadati; phylum Pseudomonadota; class Alphaproteobacteria; order Hyphomicrobiales; family Phyllobacteriaceae; genus Mesorhizobium; species Mesorhizobium sp. CA4. Next base: position 55,182 of record NZ_JAIUHK010000020.1, on the reverse strand, counting down.
GTCTTCATCTTCCAGTCGGTGGCCATCACCGGCGTGCTGGCGCTCGGCGTCACCGCGACGCTCGTCGTCGGCGGCTTCGACCTGTCGATCGGCTCGGTCGCCACCAGCGCCATGATGGCGGCATCCTATGCCATGGTCGTGCTGGAGCAGAACGCGATCGTCGCCGTCATCGCTTGCCTTGTCATCGGCGTCATCGTCGGCCTGATCAATGGCTGGCTGATCGTCTATATGCGCGTGCCCGACCTGCTGGCCACGCTCGGGATGATGTTCCTGCTACTCGGCCTGCAGCGCATTCCGACGGAAGGCCGCTCGATCGCCACCGGCATGACCATGCCCGACGGCTCGGTCGCCAACGGCAAGTTTTCGGAAGCCTTCCTGGCGCTTGGCCGCCACCGCATCGACTTCTTCATTCCGAACCTGATCCCGGTCTCGGTCGTCGTGCTCGTCGTGCTCGCGGCGCTGATCTGGTTTTTCCTCGAATACACCCGTTTCGGCCGCATGATGTATGCCGTGGGCAGCAACGAGAGGGCGGCCGAACTCGCCGGCGCGCCTGTCAAGGCATACAAAATCTGGGCTTATGTCATTTCGGGAGTTTTTGCCTCGATCGGCGGGATTTTGCTCGCCGCCCGGCTTGGACGCGGCGACATCGCCTCGGGTAATAATCTGTTGCTCGACGCTGTCGCCGCCGCGCTTATCGGCTACGCGGTGCTCGGCGCCGCCAAGCCCAACGCCTTCGGCACGGCCGTCGGTGCGGTGTTCGTCGGCGTCCTGCTGCAAGGCCTCACGATGATGAACGCCCCTTACTACACGCAGGATTTCGTCAAGGGCGCGGTGCTTGTCGTCGCCCTTGTCTTCACCTTCGCCCTTTCCGGCAGGGGCAAGAGATAGTTTCGACCGGGCATTAAGACAAAACGGAGGAAAACGAAGTGAGCATCACAAGAAGACTTTTGGGAAAGGCGGCACTCGGCCTCGCCGGCGCGGCGCTGCTGATGCAGGGCACGGCATTGGCTGCGGACCGCCCGGCGCCGTTCGACAAGCCCGGCGTCAAGATCGCGCTGGTGCGCTATCTGTCGACAGGCGACTTCTTCCAGGCCTATCTCTCCGGCGTCGAGGCGCAGGCCAAGGCGCTCGGCGTCGACCTGCGCGTGCTGGACAGCCGCCAGGATGCCGCGCTCCAGGCCGACATGGTCGACCAGGCGATCGCGCTTGGCGTGCAGGGCATCATCATCCAGCACGGCCTGACGGAATCGATGAAGGACGCCGCCCAGCGCGCGGTCGATGCCGGCATCAAGGTCGTCGCCTTCGACGTCAATGTCGAGAACCCGAAGATCCCGCAGATCGAGCAGTCGGACAAAGACCTCGCCAAGCTGGCGCTCGAGCAGGCGGTCAAGGATAATGGCGAGAGCTGGAAGGCCGGCTATGTCTATGTTGCCGGCATCGCTCCGCTCGACCGCCGCAACGAGACCTGGGTGGAGGTGAAGAAGAAATATTCGGGCATCAGCGAGGTCGCGCAATTCGGTACGCTCGACAATCCGATCGCCAACTCCGTCGCCAATCAGGCGCGCTCGGTGCTGCAGGCGCATCCCGACATCAACGTGATGTTCGCCCCCTATGACGAGTTCGCCAAGGGTGTGAAGATCGCCGTCGATGAGGCCGGGCTGAACAAGAAGATCAAGATCTATTCGGCCGACATCTCGACCTCGGACATCGCCGCGATGCGCGAACCGGACAGCGCCTGGGCGGCGACCGCCGCCACCAATCCCGCGGTGGTCGGCCAGGTCTCGGTGCGCGCGCTGGCGCAGCTGCTTGCCGGGGAGGATCCCGGCCACAACGTCATCGTGCCGCCGACGCTGATCACCCAGAAGGAGCTGATCGACAAGGACATCAAGAACATGGAAGACCTGTCGGCCAAGCTGCCGCAATTCGCCCATGCCGACGTCGCGATGCCTGCCTGGATGCCGAACCCGAACGCCAAGTAAGGTTCTGGCTGTTTCTGATGAAGAGAGCGGTCCAATGGGCCGCTCTCTGTCTTTTCAGCCGGTCCGAGGCGGTCTTATCGCTGCCAGAAGGGCAGCTTGGCGATCTCCGCCTCGACCTCTTTCCTCGTCAGCCCGATGTCGTCGATCAGATGCGGATTGTCTGTCGCCATGCGCTTGAGCTCGAAGCGGAAATAGGCCTGCTTGCGGCGCTCGGCGATGAGGCTGCGCAAAGCTGAGAGGCCGTAGCGCCGGCGGCCCTTCATCTCGGCTGAGCGTGCCGCCAAAGGTGCGCAAGGCGCAAGGATATTGTTCATGGCAACCTCCATGCGGTAGAGGGTTTGAGGACCCGTGACCTGATTGAGATTGCAGTGTGCCGCAGCCGGCTGGCGGCGTAATTAAGCCCTCCCAAATAGTTCTCAAAACTTCCAAATCGTTAGAGCGTTTCACCATTTCACGGAAACGGCGAACCGCTCTATCCCTTTGTTTTTACGCAATTCGGACGGAGGGTTACGGCGAAGTCGCCGAACTTAACCGCTTCACAATTTTCCTGGAATTGCTCTATAGATCGCCGCATGCAGGGATCGCGCTTCGCTTTCGGACCGTTCGTGCTTGATCCGGGCGCCGGAACGCTGCTCCGGGGCGATGTTCCCATCGCCGCCAGTCACCGCGGGCTGAAGCTGCTGGAAGCGCTCGTCGCGCGTCCGGGCGAAATCCTGGCCAAGGCCGAGCTGATGGATGCAGCCTGGCCGGGCACCGCGGTCGAAGAAGGCAATCTCACCGTCCAGATCGCGCAGCTCAGGAAGCTGCTTGGCCCGGCGACCGGTGGCGGCGAGTGGATCGCCACGGTGCCGCGCGTCGGCTATCGCTTCACCGGTACGGTTGAACAGCCCGACGCTACGCGCAAACCCTTGCCGCTGCCCGACAAGCCGTCGATCGCTGTGCTGCCCTTCGTCAATCTGAGCAGCGATCCCGAGCAGGATTCTTTCGCCGACGGCCTGACCGAAGACCTGATCACCGATCTCTCCCGGATCCCGGGCCTCTTCGTCATCGCGCGCAACTCGGTCTTTGCCTACAAGGGCAAGGCCATGGACGTGCGCGCCATCGCCGGGGAACTCGGCGTGCGCTACCTGCTGGAGGGCAGCGCCAGGCGTGCCGCTGGGCGCGTGCGCATCAACGCGCAGCTGATTGACGCGCTGAGCGGCGAGCATCTCTGGGCGGAGCGTTTCGATCGCAGCCTTGAGGACATTTTCGCCGTTCAGGACGAGGCGACGGCCAAGATCGTCGAGGCGCTGCTCGGGCGGCTGCGCGCGCTGCCGGAGCGCAACCGGCCGAAGAACCTCGAAGCCTATGATCTCGTCGTGCGGGCGCGAAAACTGTTCGACGAGTCACCGCAAATGGCGCGCGAAGCGCATCTGATGCTGACGCGCGCGATCTCGCTCGATCCCGACTACGCGGAGGCCTATCGCTGGCTCGCCATGAACCACTGGATGGACTGGGTGCATTGGGGCGAGCCATTCGAGCCCACCCGCAGCACGGCCCTGGAACTGGCGCGCAAGGCCGTGGCGATCGACCCGAACGATGCCGGCTGCCGCTGGGTGCTGGCTAATTTGCTCGCCTATGAACGCGATTTCGAACAGGCCGAAATTGAGTTCGCGAAGGCGATCGAGCTCGATCCGAACGAGGCCGATATTTGGGCGACCCTGTCCGACATCGAGGTGCTGGCCGGGCAGGTGGACTTGAGTCTCGAACACATCCGCAAGGCGTTCCGGCTGAACCCGTTTCCGCCGAGCTGGTATTATTTGACGCTCGGCCAGGCGCAGTATGCGGCTCGCGACTACGAAGCCGCCGTCGAGACGCTGCGCCGCGACGAGACGTACCGCACCTCCTCGCGCCGCTTCCTCGCGGCAAGCCTGGCGCAGCTCGGCCGTCTCGACGAGGCGCGCACCGAGGTCGCGCTGTTCCTCGTCGGCAATCCGCATTTCTCCACGCAGCGCTGGGTCGAGACGGAGCCGTTTCGTGACGACGCGACGCTTGAGCATTTCGTCGACGGCTTCCGCAAGGCTGGCCTGCCGGAGTGACGCGGCGACATGGCCAACTGGCCGCTGCGGAGATTTCGTATCCTCAGGTCTTTTTCACCGGCCGGCGCGCGCCAGCGCATGCGCCACCAGACGGTCGATGACCTCCGGATAGCTGACGCCGCTCGCCGCCATGGCCTTGGCGTACATGCTGATGTTGGTGAAGCCGGGAATGGTGTTGAGTTCGTTGATCAGAAAATTCATGTCCGGCATCAGGAAGAAGTCGACGCGGGCCATGCCATCGCAGCCGAGCGCCCTGAACGCCCTTGCGGCCATATCGCGCATGGCATCCTCGACCTCCTGCGGCAGCTCGGCTGGCACAATCAAGGCCGCGCCATTCTCGTCGATATATTTGGCGTTGTAGTCGTAGAAACCGTGGCTCTCCGCGGGCACGATCTCGCCCGGCCGCGAGACGAAGAGTTCGCCCGCGGGGCTCTCCAGCACGCTGTATTCGATCTCGCGGCCACGGACGAATTCCTCCGCCAGCAGCTTGCGATCATGCTGGAAGGCTTCGGTCAGGGCCCGATCGAATTCCTGGCTGGCGTTGACCTTTGCGACGCCGACCGACGAGCCCTGCCGCGCCGGCTTGATGAACAGCGGCAGGCCAAGCTGGTCTTCCAGTTCGGCGAGCGAAGGCGCCGCACCTTCACCGATCGTCACCGAGCGCGCCACAGGCAGTCCGGCCGCCTTCAGCAGCCGCTTGGCAATATCCTTGTCGAGCGCCGTCGCGGAACCCAGTATGCCGCAGCCGGCGAGCGGCACGCGTGCCACCTCGGCCAGGCCTTGCACCGCGCCGTCCTCGCCATGCAGACCGTGCAGGACCGGAAACAGGATATCAATGGCGGGCAGGTCGTGGGGTGCCCCGCCGGCCGGGATCGCCAGCATCCGCCCATGGCCGCCCGGCACCAGGCAGAGCTGCGTGCCGGCCGACGGCGTCGCCAGCGCGCCATCCTCGAAGCGGCTCTGCAGCCATTGCCCTTCGCGGGTGACGAAGATCGGAACGGCATCGTATTTCGCCGGCTCCAAGGCAGCCATGACGTTGGTTGCTGAAAGCAGCGATACTTCATGCTCGGCGGAGCGCCCGCCGAAGAGCACGCCAATACGAAGTCTTTTCGCCGCCATCTGGAGCTCCACCAATGATCAGGGTTGGAGCCCCGCATGCTAAACACGAGGCGCCCTTAAACTGGCTGAGCAATACGCGAAGGATTGGTGTGGATTTTGACGGGTTCGAGCAGTTCCTCAGCAGAAGCGTGAAAAGCCTCGATCCCAAACTGCGTCAACCAGGGACATGGAGCGGCTCTTCGTTTTCACGAAACGAAGGACCGCTCCAAGGCATGCCTAAATGTTCAGCGCAACGCTGCCGCGATGTTGCCGCCGTCCACTGTCGTCACATTCGCCGTGGTGCGCTCGGCCAGCGCCTGATGCAGGAAGGCCTGCGCGACGTCGTCGGCCGTCACTTCCTGCCCGAGCAGATTGCCGGACATGTATTCCTTTTCAGACACGCCGCGCGCGCCGGAACGGCTGGCGATCATCGCATCGGTCAGAAGACCCGAGCGGATGCGGTCGGCGTTGACCGCATTGGAGCGGATGCCGTAGGCGCCGTAGTCAAGCGCATATTGCCGCGACAGGAACAATGTCGCGGCTTTCGGGATGCCGTAGGCGCCGAATTTCGGGCCGGGATTGATCGCCTGCTTGGAGGTGTTGAAGAGGAGAACGCCGCCCGTGCCCTGTTCCAGCATGATGCGCACCGCGTTCTGCGCCGCCGACTGGTGCGCGAAGAAATTGAGCTCGAAGCTTTTGCGCAGCGTCGCGTCGTCCAATTCACCGATGCGGCCTTCCCAGGCGGCGCCGGCATTCGAGACCAGGATATCGACGCCGCCATAGACCGCGACCGCCTTGTCGAAGGCAGCGCGCATTTCGGCCGGCTTGGTGATGTCGGCGCCGACGCCGATCGAGTTGTTGCCGGCCGCCTTCGCCGCTTCCGCTGCCTTGGCTGGGTCGAGATCGACAATGACGGCATGCGCGCCATTGGCCGCGAACAGTTTTGCCGTCGCGGCGCCGATGGCGCCGGCGCCGCCGGTGATCAGCACGACCTGGCCCGTCAGCGGCTTCGGCTTGTTGGAAGCGAGCTTCGCCTGCTCGAGAGACCAGTATTCGAGCGGAAAGAGGTCGGCCTTGGAGAGCGGATGGAATTTGCCGATCGCTTCGGCGCCGCGCACCGCCTCGATCCACATCTCGCCGACATCCGACGCGATCTTGGCATCCTTCAGCGTGCGGCCATGGCCGAACATGCCGAGGCCCGGCACCAGCGTCAGGCGCGGCATCGGGTCAAGCATGGTGCGCTTGACATCGTCCAGCGCGTCATTGGTCTCGAAATAGGCGGTGTAGTCCTTGACGAAGGCATCGACATGGCTGCGGATGACAGCCTTGTAGTCGCCGAGCTTGTCGGCGTCGGGCGCCGGTACCGCCATCGGTCCGGTCTTGATGCGGATCGACAGGTCCGGGGTCGATACCCCGCGCCCGGCCAACTCGGCGATCTTGGCGGAATTGATGAAGTCGACGATCGCGTCCGAGGTGCGGAAGTCGCTGATCATGCGGTCGAAGCGGCCTTCGCCGCGCGCCACGGCAACGGCGCCGCGCAGCGTCGGCGCGATGTCGCTGGGCTTGGCGAGCTTTGCCGGCAATGCTGCCTTGGCCGGCTGCGGCTTGCCGTTTTTGGCGACATAGTCCTCGGCCATGGTCACATAGTGGATCATGCGGTCGTAGGCCTGTTTGGCATCGTCGCCGAAGGTGAAGATGCCATGCTTGTCGAGGATCAGGCCCTCGACTTTTCGGTCGGCGTCGAAGATTTCCGCCGCAGCCTTGGCGAGGTCGAAGCCCGGCTTGATGTAGGGCACGTAACCCATTTTGTCGCCGAACACCTTTTTCACCAGTGCCTTGCTGTCTTCCTGGTCTACGATGGCGAGGATCGCTGTCGAATGCGTGTGGTCGACGAACTTGTGCGGCAGGAAGGCATGAAGCAGCGTTTCGACCGACGGGTTGGGCGAGGATGGATCGATGAGGTTGGAGCGCTGCAGCGCCACCATGTCCTCGTCGGAGAGCTTGTCCAGGGAGCGCGCCTTGAGCAGCGCGCCCATTTTCACCGCCGGCAGGCCTTGCGGCTCGATGACCGCCATGTCCCAGCCGCTGCCCTTGACGCAGAGCACGTCCCATTCGTCGCCGACGAGATCGGTGGCTTTGGTCTTGCAGGAGGTGTTGCCGCCGCCATGCAGCACCAGGCGCGGCTCGCCGCCGAGCAGGCGGGTCGTGTAGACGCGCAGCGCAAGGTCGCGGCCGACGCCCTTCCTGGCATAGTCGGCAACCATCTTTTCCGCGTCGGCGTCATTCCAAAGGTTTTGCATGTCGATCCGTCCGATTCCGTCTTTTCTTGCTCATGAACAGAAGGCCGCGACGTCGTGATGACAGAAGCGGCGAGGGTGATTTTCTACGAGGCCTTTTTCGTTGCCGCGCCGGCGTGCTGAAGCAGGCGCTCGGCCATATGCGCGCCGACCACCAGATGCGTGCACAGCCCGCCGGCGATGGCCGCAAGCAGCGGCTCGAACTTGCTGTCTTCCTGCACCACCATCAGTCGCTTCTCGATGGCGCGCAGCGAGGCGAGCTCGGCTGAGATGACGCGTCGGTTGTAGCTGCAGTCTAGAATCTCGCCCCTGGCGTCGATGATCTGCCCGGCGATGACGCCGGCCGCACCCTGGCTGCGCAGCGCTTCCATCTCGGCCGGCGACAGCGCGCCGCATTTCACCAGATGGCTGTCGGCGTCGACCGCGCCGACGGAATAGAGCGCCAGATCGCAATCGGCGATGCCGGCCAGCTGATCGCGGATCACCGGCTCGGCGCGCAAGCTTTTCGCCAGCTCTTCCGTCGACAGCACCAGAGGTGCGTAGAAGTTCAGGCCCTTGGCATTGAGCCGGCGCGCGATCTCCATCGTGCACTGGTCGGGCCGATAGGAATAAGGCGCGCCGAGATTGCCGCAGAGCTGCACCACCGTGACGTCCTGCAGGTCGGCAAAGGACATGATGTCAGCGATAGTGTAGACGGTGCGGCCCCAGGCGACGCCGATGCGGTCGCCCTTCTTCGCCAGTTCGAGGAAGACGCTCGCCGCCAGCACCGCGATATCGGTCGAGGGATCGGCGAGATAGGCATTTTCCGGCGCGATCCAGACAGCATCCAGGCCGAAAGCATCCTCCAGCCGCCGCGCCATGGCGTCGTCTGTGAAGAGCTGCGTCGAGGTCGAGATGTTCACGATGCCGGTCTCGCGCGCCTTGCGCAGATACATGGCGACCGAGGCGCGTGAAATGTTGAGCTGGCTCGCCACTTCGTCCTGGCGAAGGCCGTGCGCATAGTAAAGCCAGGCGGCCTTGTGGATGAGCTGTTCTGCCGGTCTGATCGCCATGCCGCCTCCTCGGCTGACATTAGTCACGGCTCTCGACAAAAGTCAAATTTGCTTGCGCGCGTCGCAATCGCCTCGCGGCGCGGCTCAATCCGGATCGCCATTCTACCAAGCCGGCGCAGCATAGCATTTTCAGCCGCGGAAGGGGGATAGCGCGGCGGCGGGCCTACGGTTAGAAAGCTCGAAAAGAACATCGGGGAGAACGGGATGGCCAATCCTTACGAACAGGATCTCGCCAGGAACGCCGCCAATCACCAACCGCTGACGCCGCTCACTTATCTTGAGCGAGCGGCCAAGACCTATCCCGACCACATCGCCATTATTCACGGCAGCCAGCGCATAACCTATCGCGGCTTCTGGCGCCGCTCGCTGAAGCTCGCCTCGGCGCTTGCGAAACGTGGCATCGGCAAGGGCGATACGGTGACGGTGATGCTGTCGAACACGCCGCCGATGCTGGAAGCGCATTTCGGCGTGCCGATGGTGAAGGCGGTGCTGCATTCGCTGAACACGCGCCTGGATGCCGCCGTCATCGCTTTCCAGCTCGACCATGCCGACAGCAAGGTGCTGATCGTCGACCGCGAGTTCTCAGGCGTCGTCAAGGAGGCGCTGGCCTTGGCCAAGGCCAGGCCATTGGTCATCGACTATGACGATCCGGACTATGCCGCCGATGCGCCCTATCCGAAGGGCGAGCGGATCGGCACGCTCGACTACGAAGATTTTCTCGCCGGCGGCGATGAGGCTTTTGCCTGGTCGATGCCCGACGACGAATGGGACGCCATCTCGCTCAACTACACCTCCGGCACGACGGGCAATCCGAAGGGCGTCGTCTATCATCACCGCGGCGCGGCGCTTATGGCCTACACCAACACTATCCATGCCGGCATGGCCAAGCACGCGGTCTATCTCTGGACGCTGCCGATGTTCCATTGCAACGGCTGGTGCTTTCCCTGGACCTTGGCCGTGCAGGCCGGCACCCATGTCTGCCTGCGCTGGGTGCGGGCAAAGCCGATATATGACGCCATCGCCGATCATGGCGTCACCCATCTGTGCGGCGCGCCGATAGTCATGTCGGTGCTGATCAATGCGAAGGACGAGGACAAGCGCCAGTTCGCGCAGACCGTCACCTTCAACACCGCCGCAGCACCCCCGCCGGAGGCCGTGCTTTCCGGCATGGCCGATGCCGGCTTCGCCGTCATCCATCTCTACGGCCTGACCGAGACCTACGGCCCGGCCGTCGTCAACGAATGGCACAATGAGTGGGACGCGCTGGAGAAGGGACCGAGGACGGCGAAGAAGGCGCGCCAGGGCGTGCGCTATGCCGCGCTCGAGGGCCTCACGGTGATGAACCCGGAGACGATGGTCGAAACGCCGGCCAATGGCGAGACCATCGGCGAAGTCATGTTCCGCGGCAACATCGTCATGAAGGGCTATCTGAAGAATCGCAAGGCCACCGACGAAGCCTTCGCCGGCGGCTGGTTCCACTCCGGCGATCTCGGCGTCATGCATCCCGACGGCTACATCCAGCTCAAGGACCGCTCCAAGGACATCATCATCTCGGGCGGCGAGAACATCTCCTCCATCGAGGTCGAGGATGCGCTCTACAAGCATCCCTCGGTTGCATCCTGCGGTGTGGTTGCCCGCGCCGACGAGAAATGGGGCGAGGTGCCGGTCGCCTATGTCGAGCTGAAACCCGGCAAGACCGCGACCGAGGCCGAGATCATCGAGCATTGCCGAGGGCTGCTCGCCCGCTTTAAGGTGCCGAAGGCGGTGGTGTTCGCCGAAATCCCGAAGACCTCGACGGGGAAGATCCAGAAGTTCAGGTTGCGGGAAATGGCGAAGGGGGCGTGAGCGCAGCCCCCAGGACTCCGACAATTTTCGCCGGCCCCTGTGAGGTCGTCATCCTAGGGTGGAGCAGTCGCGACGCGACGCGCGGAAACCCTAGTATCGATTACGCTTCGCTCTTGCTCCGCCCGTGGATGACGACGTCACAGCCGCAGTATGCAACCGCCAACATCGCTCATCGCATGCTTGTTCTGTCACCATCTGTCACCAAATTATACGCGTACGTCGATTTCGCGTTGACTCCGCTCTGCTTTCGTTTTACGACTGACGAAAATTGAAATTCGTCACTCATCAAACGAAAGTGCCATGTCCGAAGCCGGCAACATCGTGGCAGACCCCGCCAGAAAGGAGAATGTGACCCGCATTCTCGACTGCGCCGAGCGGCTGTTCCGCCACTACGGCTACGGCAAGACCAACGTTGCCGACATCGCCCGCGAGCTTGGCATGTCGCCGGCCAACATCTACCGCTTCTTTGCTTCCAAGGTCGAAATCCACCAGGCCGTATGCGGCCGCATGCTCGGCGCCAGCTACAACATGGCCTACGAGATCATGCATCTCCCGGTCAGCGCCGAGGAACGGCTGCGCCGCTACATCCATGCCCAGTACAAGATGACGCTGGAGGTTATGCTGGACCAGGAGAAGGTGCATGAGATGGTCATTGTCGCGCTGGAGCGGGACTGGTCCGTCATCGACAAGCATGTCAACAGCATCCACGACCTCTTCGCCGAGGTGATCCGCGAAGGCATCGAGGCCGGCGAGTTCAGGCAGCAGGATCCTGCAACCGCCGCGCGGTGCTTCGGCGCCGCCACCGTCATTCTGTGCCATCCGCAGATGGTGGCGCAGTGCCTTGCCAAGACCAACCGGGCAATGCCCGACGAACTTATCGACTACGCCATCAGAGCCTTGAAATAGAAACCGTCCGCCGGGTGCGGTCGATAAATCATCTCCAGTTCGGGAGTGCTAACGTGTCTTTGTCCAGTTCCATCCTCCCTAGTTCCATCGTTCGAAGGCTGCCGGCCGCTGGCCTCCCAACCGCCGCCGTCATCGCAGCAGTGCTCGGCCTTGCCGGCTGCAGCCAGGAAAAGGCGGAGGTCGTCCAGGAAGTCCTCCGACCGGTGAAGGTGGTCGAGATCGGCGAGGCGCAGACCACGCGTCAGCTCGATTATTCCGGCTCGGTGCGCGCCCGCACCGAGATGAATCTCGGCTTCCGCATCGCCGGCAAGGTCACCGAGCGTCTGGTCGATATCGGGCAGCATGTGAATGAGGGCGATGTGCTCGCCCGCGTCGATCCTGCCGATTACGAGCTGTCGGTCAAGAGCGCTGCGGCCAGCCTCGACGCCGCCGAGCGCCAGGTCGAGACAGTCGACCTCGCCAGGAAGCGCGCCGAGCAACTCTATGCCAAGAATTTCGCGCCGAAGTCGCAGCTCGACCAGGCGCGACTGACCTACGACCAGGCGGTGGCAACCCGCGACGCCGCCCGCTCGGCGCTGGCCCAGGCACAGAACCAGGTTCAATACGCCGATCTGAAAGCCAGCAAGAACGGCATCATCACCGCCATCTCCGCCGATGTCGGCCAGGTGGTCGCCGCTGGCACCCCGGTCATAACGGTCGCGGTCGACGGCGAGAAGGAAGTATCGATCGCGGTGCCGGAAATGGACATCGCCGGCTTTAAGCCCGGCAAGGAGGTCAAGGCGAGCTTCTGGTCGGAGGAAGGGCTGACGCTTGACGGAAAGGTCCGCGAGGTCGCCGGCAGCGCCGATCCGCAGTCGCGCACCTTCGCTGTCCGGGTCTCGCTGCCCAACGACCCGCGCGTGCTGCTCGGCATGACCGCCAATGTCCAGGCGACCGTCGGCAGCAAGACGCAGCTCGTCTCGATCCCGCTGACGGCGATGGCCGAGAAGGACGGCAAGCAGATCGTCTGGACGGTCGATCGCGCCTCCGACACGGTGCATCCGCGTCCGATCAAGGTGGCCAATTTCACCGTCGACGGCGTTGCCGTTGCCGACGGCCTGAAACAGGGCGACGTCGTGGTCGCGGCCGGCACCCAGTTCATGACCGACAATCTGAAGGTCAAGCTTTCCGGCGACGCCCAGCAATCCGCCTCGGCGGAGAACGACGTCGCTACGACCGGCAGCCTGCACTGATGCTTGTCGCCCAAAAGTGCGAAGCGGTTTTGGGACAACGACATGCATCGAATTAAGACCTGAAGTCAGGCGCAACAGACGCCTTTCCCGCTCTCGCTGGCGTCAGCCGCGAGCCGGGGGAGGCATGGGTTCCGGGCGGCGGACGCCCGATCGTGAGATGCCGGCATGTTGGCTCCCCCGCAGCAGTGCCGCGTCCAGCGCGATTTGCGAGTCTCTCTCCGCTTGAGGGGTCTCGCCGCCCGGAAGCCCACCGAACTAGAAGCGGCATGCCAAGCGAGCGTGCCTTGCCGATCAATTGGACTGGACGTGTGCCATGACCACCACCGACAGCAGCACTGAAAAGCGGCCCTTCAATCTTTCGCGTTGGGCGATCGGACATCCGAGCATCGCGCGCTTCCTGTTCGGGTTGATCATCCTTGCCGGCGTGCTCGGCCTGATGCGCATGGGCCAGAAGGAAGACCCCGACTTCACCTTCCGCGTCATGGTGGTGCAGGCGATCTGGCCGGGCGCCTCGATCCAGGACATGGAGGACCAGGTCGTCAATAAGATCGAGCGCAAGCTGCAGGAAACGCCGCATCTGGATTTCGTGCGCTCCTACACCCGCGCCGGCAGCGCCATCATCACGCTGCAGGTCAAGGGCGACACCAATGCCGAAGAGGTGAAGGACGCCTTCTACCAGGTGCGCAAGAAGGTCGGCGACATTTCCAACGAATTGCCGCAAGGCCTGCTCGGTCCCTATTTCAACGACGAGTTTGGCGACACTTTCATCACGCTGCATTCGATCAGCGGCGACGGTTTCACCTATCCGGAGCTGAAGAAATTCGCCATCCAGGCGCGCGACATGCTGTTGACGACGCCGGGCGTCGAAAAGGCCGTCATCATCGGTGACCAGCCGGAGAAGATCTATATCGACGTCTCGTCCAAGGCGCTGGCCGAGCGCGGCCTGACCATCCTTGACCTGCAGAACGCCGTGAAGGGGCAGAACGCCGTCGATCCGGCGGGCTCAGTCGACACCGGTCTGCGCTCGGTGCGCATCTCGGTCGAGGGCGACGTGACCAAGGCCGCCGACATCCGCGAGCTGAGGCTGCGCTCCGGCAACCAGGTGACGCGCCTCGGCGACATCGCCACCGTCTCTTCCGGCCTCGAGGATCCTTATGAGCGAAAATACCGCTTCAACGGCCATGAGAGCGTCCAGGTCGGCGTCGTCATGGCCAAGGGCTTCAATGTCAGGGATGTCGGCAAGGATGTCGAGGCGACCTACCAGCGCTTCGAGGCCGGACTGCCCTATGGCGTTTCGGTCGACCAGATCTCCGACCAGCCGGAGGTCGTGAAGGACGCCGTCAACGAGTTCATGGAGGCGCTCGGCGAAGCGCTGCTCATCGTGCTTGCAGTCTCGCTGCTGTCGATCGGTTGGCGCTCGGGCCTGGTGATCGCCATCGCCATCCCGCTCGTCTTGGCCGCCACCTTCGCCATCATGTACGAGATCGGCATCGACCTGCAGCGCATCTCGCTCGGCGCGCTCATCATTGCGCTCGGTCTTTTGGTCGACGACGCCATGATCGTCGTCGAGATGATGGAGCGAAAGCTGGAGGAGGGACTGGTCAAGATCGAGGCGGCAAGCTTCGCCTACACCTCGACCGCTTTCCCGATGCTGACCGGCACGCTGATCACCACGGCTGGCTTCATCCCGGTCGGCTTCGCCGCCTCCACCGCCGGCGAATATGTGCGCACGCTGTTCTACGTCGTCGGCATCGCGCTGGTCGTGTCGTGGTTCGTCGCGGTCTATTTCACGCCGTGGCTGGGCTACATGATCCTCAAGCAGCGCAAGCATGCCGGCACCCATCACGACGTCTTCGACACTCGTTTCTACCGGCGCCTGCGCGCGACGGTCGCCTGGGCCGTGCGCCATCGCATCATCGTTTTGGTGATGACGCTGGTCACCTTCGCCACCAGCCTGTGGGCCTTCCAGTTCATCCCGCAGAACTTCTTTCCGCAATCCTCGCGCCCGGAAATCCTGGTCGACCTGTGGCTGCCGGAAGGCACCTCGATCAAGGATGTCGAAAACCAGGCCAGGTCGTTTGAGGGCAAGATGGCGGACGATCCGGACAAGCGCTTCATCGCCACCTATATCGGCGAAGGCGCGCCGCGCTTCTTCCTGCCGCTCGACCAGCAGCTGCGCAACCCGAACTTCGCCCAGCTGCTGGTGATGGCCAAGGACGAGCCGGCGCGCGAGCGGCTGATAGTCAAGATGCGCAAGATCCTGGCGCAGGACTTCCCCTCGATCCGGGGCAAGGTCGACCGCCTCTTCCTCGGTCCGCCGACCGGCTGGCCGGTGCAGATGCGCGTCATGGGCCCGGACCGCAAGGAGGTGCGCCGTATCGCCGACGAGGTGAAAGCGAGGTTCCAGGCCAATCCGCTGCTCGGCGCCATCCACGACGACTGGCTGGAACCGGTGCCGGCGATGAAGCTGGTGATCGACCAGGATCGCGCCCGCGCGCTCGGGGTTACCTCGCAGCGCATCCGCCAGATGCTGCAGGCCACCATGTCCGGCGCGCCGCTAGACGATTTCCGCGACGGCGAGGAGACGGTCTCGATCGTCGCCCGCGAGCCGGAGGCGACCCGTCACCTGCTCTCTTCGGTCGACTCGGTCTACATCCCGACCGACTTCGGCGGGTCGGTGCCGCTCTCGCAAGTGGCCAAGGTCGTGCCGGTGATGGAGCAGGGCGTCGAATGGCGGCGCGACCGCCTGCCGACGATCAGCGTGCGCGCCACGCTGCCGGACGGCGTGCAGTCCAACGACGTCGTCACCAAGATGTACAACGACATGAAGGATCTGCGCGCCGGTCTCGCACCCGGCTACAACGTCGAGATCCAGGGCGGCGCCGAGGACTCGGCCGAAAGCCAAGCCTCGATCGCCGCCAAGGCGCCGATCATGCTCGCCGTCATCGTCGTGCTCCTTATGGTCCAGCTGCAGCATTTCGGCAAGTCGATGCTGGTGCTGGCCACGGGACCGCTCGGCATCATCGGCGCCGCAGCGGCGCTGCTGATCAGCGGCGCGCCGTTCGGCTTCGTCGCCATCCTCGGCGTCATCGCGCTGCTCGGCATCATCATGCGCAACTCGATCATCCTGGTCGATCAGATAGACCAGGATATCGCCGCCGGCATGGAGCGATCGGAAGCGATCGTGGGTGCAGCCGTGCGCCGCTTCCGGCCGATCATGCTGACGGCGCTGACCGCGGTCCTGGCGCTGATCCCGATCTCGCGCGGCGTTTTCTGGGGGCCGCTGGCCTACGCCATGATGGGCGGCATCCTCGTCGCCACCGTGCTCACCATCCTGGTGCTGCCGGCCGGCTACGCCCTGTTCTTCGGCCACGCGCCGAAGAAGGCCAAGACCGACGAGCAGGCGCCCGAGCCGGAGAACGTCGAAGGCATCGAAAGACCGCAGCTGGCCTTGGCTGCGGAATAAAAGGTGGCAACCTTGGATCATCCGCCATCGGCGAAAGCCGGTGGCGGATGATCCGCGTCAAGGTCCGCGGGGCGGAAAAATGCGCTGTGGCAAGGCTTCCGCAAAACAGAATTCTTTCTCAGCAACGCCATAAAGGTTCGACGCTGCGCGAGAATCTCGGCCTGAAGCGTCCAGAAAATCGGCTCTTTGTAAGCGAGGCGGTCCGAAAGGCCGGCTGATGTCGGGACGGGCGATCGCAAAAAAGAACGGGCGCGCCGAGGCGCGCCCGTCTATTTTCAAGGCTGCCGCGTCAGATGACGAACACCCAGTTGGCGATCAGCATCACCACCACGCCGGCAATCAGCGTCAGGTAAGGCAGCATGCCCGCCTTCTTGACCGAGAGGTCGGCCCCCGCCATGCCGAGGTCTGCCAGCATGTGTTCGGGGAACTTGCCCTTGTCCTGGACGTAGTGGCGGAAGCAGAACACCGGGATGATCAAGGCAGCGGTGATCAGGCCGGCCCACAGCGCCATCGGGTTCCACACCTTGGCGCCGGCGCCCATGAAGATGGCGTTCACATAGGCGAAGATCGCGCCGATGCCAAGCAGCCAGGTCGGCGCCTTCCAGGGGCGGTTGATGTGGCCATTGTCGACGCGATGGATCCAGCCGGCGTTGAGGTTGAGGAAGTTGAAGATGATGTAGCCGCAATTCGACACGGCAAGGATGAAGAAGAAGCTCGTCGCGTCGGCCGAGGCGATGGCCAGCACAATCAGGTTGAAGCAAAGGTCGGTCCACATCGCCCGCGTCGGCGCGCCATGCTCATTGACGTGGCTGAGATAGCGCGGCAGCCAGCCGTCGACCGAACCCTGGTAGAGCGTGCGCGAGGAGCCGGCCATCGCCGTCATGATGCAGAGCACCAGGGCCAGGATCATCAGCATGACCAGCAGGCTGTGGATGATCTTGCCGCCGCCGACCATGCCGGCCAGCGCGTCGGCGACGCCCGAGCCGTCGACGATCGGCGTCGCCAGCATGCCGTTCAGGCCGAGCACGCCCTGGAAGGTGAAGGGCACCAGGATGAACAGCAGCATGCAGAGCAGGCCGGAATAGAAGATCGCTTTGAACGTGTCGGTGCCGGGGTTCTTGAACTCCGACGTGTAGCAGACGGCCGTCTCGAAGCCGTAGGTCGACCATGCCGCGATGAACATGCCGCCAAGCACCAGCGTCCAGCCGGCGATGTTCCACGAACCCGGGTCGGGCGCGTAGGCGGCCGCCAACGGCACCAGCGGCGAGAAGTTCGCCCAGTCGATCTGGCCGGTGAAGATCGGCACGACGCCGACGATCAGCATCGGGACGATGACCAGCAGGCCGATATATTTCTGCACATTGGCCGTGCCGAGGATGCCGCGATGCTGGATCGCGAAGATGATCAGCATCAGCACCGCGCCGATGAAGAAGGTGGCGTTGAAGGTGAAGGACACTGGACCCAGCGTATGGCTGAACAGCGACCAGGTGCGGATCGCGGGCGTGGCGGCAGCCGCCACCGCGGCGATGGCGTCGGCGGGCGCCGTTCCGGCATGCGCGGCGATGTAGGCGACGACTTCCGGCGATGTCTCGGTGAAGGCCGGGATCGGCGCCAGCGCGTTGAGGATGTATGCGGCGGCGATCGAGCAGCCGAGCGACAGCACCGGCGACCAGGCGAACCAGTTGCACCACACCGATAGCGGCGCGATGAACTTGGAATAGCGCAGCCATGCCGTGGCGCCGTAGATCGAGGCACCGCCGGATTTGTTCGGGAACAGGCCGGCGATCTCGGCATAGGTGAAGGATTGCAGGAAACCCATGATCATGGACACCGTCCAGATCAGGAAGGCCAGTGTTCCGGTCGTACCGGCAATGCCGCCGATCGAGAACAGGACCAGCGCTGGAACGCCGCTTGCCACCCAGAAGGCGCCACGCCAGTCGATATGCCTGAGCAGCTTGCTTTCGACAGGCTGCTCGAGGGCCGTGCTTATCGTGCTCATATCTTGTGTCTTCCCCTTTTTGTTGTTCCCCGCCAGCGATGCTTCGGCTCTTGCGAAGCTTGCTCCCCGGCAAATCGGCGTCGGCCTGTCGTGTTTCCACTCAGTCGTATTTTTTTCTTAAGAGTGAAGATTGATCCGACGTGCTTTCGCGTCAAGCGTTTTGTGGATGTCATGCACATCCCGCTTGCGAAACATGCTCTTTCCTTCTCCCCTTTGTGAGAGAAGGTGGATCGGCGCGTAGCGCCGAGACGGATGAGGGGTGTTCCAGCGGAGTGAGAGGCGGGTGTCTTCTGGAACACCCCTCATCCGACCGAACTTCGCTCTGCCACCTACTCCCACAACGGAAGAAGGCAAGGGTTGCCGCTATCAGGAACGCGGCCTGGTCTTCTGCGGATCGTAATGGGCGAAGCCCACGACACGCGCCGGCAGCCGCTTGGCGTGGCCGTCCAGCTTGCCGATCTCGACCTCCGTGCCGATCTCGGCGTGAGTGACGTCGAGCCGTGCCAGCGCGATGGTCTTGCCGAGCACCGGCGAGCGCATGCCGGAGGTGACGACGCCGATCTGGGCGCGGCCGACATGGACGCAGTCGCCGTGGCCGACGGCGACATTGGCATCGATGTCGAGGCCGACGAGCTTGTGCTGCGGATGCTCCTTGCGCCGGATCAGCGCATCGCGGCCGATGAAGTCGTCGGCCTTGGTCTTGAGTGGCACGGTGAAGCCAATGCCGGCCTCGAACGGATCGGTCTGGTCGGAGAATTCGTAACCGGCGAAGATCAGTCCCGCCTCGATGCGCACCATATCGAGCGCCTGGAGGCCCATCGGCTTCAGCCCGTGCGGCTGGCCGGCCTCCCAGACGGCGTCGAACACTTTTTCGGCGTCGCGCGGATGGCACCAGATCTCGTAACCGAGTTCGCCGGTGTAGCCGGTGCGTGAGACGACGACGGGCACGCCATTGCCGCCGCCAATGCGCGCGACGGCGAAGCGGAACCATTCGAGCTCGCCGATCGATGGCTGCACGGGCGAGGTCCAGACCACTTCCTTCAATATGTCGCGGCTCTTCGGCCCCTGGACGGCGATGTTGTGCATCTGGTCGGTGGAGGAGCGCACCAGCACGTTGAGGCCGAGTTTTTTCGCCGTCTCGCGCAGCCATTCGCCGGAAAGATCGTCGCCGCCGACCCAGCGAAAATTATCCTTGCCGAGCCTGAGCAACGTCCCGTCGTCGATCATGCCGCCATGCTCGTAGCACATAGCGGTATAGACGACCTGGCCGACCCCAAGCTTCTTGACGTCGCGGGTCAGCGTGTATTGCAGCAGCGCTTCGGCATCCGGACCGGTGACCTCGAATTTGCGCAGCGGCGACAGGTCCATGATCACCGCGGCCTGCCGGCAGGCCCAGTATTCGGCGATGGGGCCTTCCTTGGCGAAGGAATTGGCGAGCCAATAGCCGCGATATTCGACGAAGTCGCGCGTGTGCTTGGCAAAGCTCGAATGAAAGGCTGTCTCGCGGGTCATCTTCGGTTCCGAGTCGGGCTTCATGCGTCTGGCGATCGCTCGCGAGAATTTGTGCTGGCCTGAATAGGCGCGCACATGGATGTCGGTGAGGTCCCAGCCATTGGCGGGCGTGGTGTCGTCCGGGCAGGCCGAGGAGACGCAGACGATGTCGGTCAGGGCGCGCAAGAGCACATAGTCGCCCGGTCGCGACCACGGCTCGTCCGACACCATCACGCCATGCGCGTCGATCGCCGTGTTGAAGAAGAAGTTGATCGCCATCCAGCCGGCGCGGGGCGTCACACCCTTGTCCGACAGCGCCTTGTTGAAATTCTCCGAGCAGTTGGTGTGTCCGGGATAGCCGATGTCGTCGTAATATTTGGCGGCGCAGGCAAGCGCGAAGGCGTCGTGCCGGCCGCATGTGTCCTGCACCACCTCGACCAGCGGCTCCATGTCCTGGTCGTAATATTTCGAATGCAAGCCGGGCATCGGATAGGCCGAACCCATGAGCGTGCGGGTCGTCGTCACGTCGAGCGGCAGGTCGCGCCCCTTGTCCAGCTTGCGCGCGGAAAAACACTGGAAGTCGGTGCATTGCCGGCCATCGACATCGATGATCTGCAAATAGTCGCCGGCCTTGACGAAATAGGCCTCGGCGGTCGCCGACTTCACCCGAAGATCAAGCACCGGATCGGCAAGCGGATCGGGAAGCTGCGACCTGTTCTTCAGGCGGATCGTGGCGCGCCGCACCCGGACGGTCAGCGGCGTCGCGGTGTTGTGTCCGTCGACCAGCATCGGCCCGCCGGGCGCCGCGATCAGCAGCGCGCCGTCGCGCTGGATGGCAAAGCTCTGCTCGGTGCCGGCGGGCGTGGCGCCGCCGAACACACGCACGGCCTTCGGTTGGTCGAGCTCCACCTTGCGGCGCTCAAGGCTGAGACGCAGCGCCGAGAGGCTGTCGTCGCCCTCGGCAAGCAGCGCCTTGATGCCGGCGGCGTTGCTGTTCGACCGCTCGCCGAAAATGCCGGGATCGGTCGCGCCTGATTTGTCCCAGGCCAGCAGCTCGCAAGGCTGGCCGCCCTCGACATTGCTCACGCTGACGCTGTCGCCCGCCTCGACGTCGATGAGCACTGCGCCATTGCCCTGGACAGTATATCGTTCCACGCCCGGCGGCAGGCTGATCTCGCCGGGCCTCAGGATCAGGCTCGGACGCGGCGGTCCGGACAGGACGGCAGGGTAGGGCGACCGGCTCATCTCAAACCCTCCTCCGAGCGAGAAACAAGTTTGCCTGTGTGTGAAATTATTTTAGCAGCAAGAATAGCAGGGCGATGGCGTTTGGCAAGCACCGGCCCCCCTTCTCCCCTTGTGGGAGAAAGGGGCCGCGAAGCGGCCGGATGAGGGGTGCTCCAGGGAAAACCAGCGTCTCACTCCGCTGGAACACCCCTCATCCGTCTCGGCGCTATCGCGCCGATCCACCTTCTCCCACAGGGGGAGAAGGGGGAGCCTGCGCACTGCTACGCCAACTCCTCGGAATGGGTAATCGTCACGCCATATTCCGCGGCCGAGCCCAAGATCGTATGCCACAGGCTCTCGGCGAAGGTCGCGAACACCAGCAGGTTGAACACCGCCTGTCGATCCGCCCGATCCTTGGCGCGCCAGAGTGTGACGCTGGTATGATCCACCGACGTGGCCGCCGCGACACCCACGGCAAACACATCGGGATGCAGGTCGATCGACGACAGCTTGGCGAGCGTCGCGCGCGCCTTCTCTCCGGATATGCTGATCAGCACCCTCGCGTGCGATTGGTCGGAAAGCGAGGCCGAACCGGCAAAGACAGAGCCAAGCGCCTCAATCGAGTGCCTGCCGCCCTTGGACAGCACGAGGAATTGATCGGGCCCCGACCAGATCAGCGTCGCGTCGGCAGTGCCGACCGCCTTGGGCCTCTCCGGCGCGGCGATGCCGAAGCGCGCCTGCGCGGCCTTCACCATCTCGGCCGCCTTGCCGCGCCGCGCCATCACTTGCACGAGATCGAAATCGCGGATCTCGGTCAGCGACACGCCGGCGTCGCCTTGCGCGCCATAAGGGCCAGCGACCAGCGCACGGTCGAGCGGGCTGCGGATGTCCCAGGAAAAATCAGCCACGCTGGCGCCCTCCATCCGGATCGTAGAAGACGGAATTGCAGAGCTCGACATCGTAGTCCTCGCCGCGCAGCGGGTCGTGCGCGCGCACGATCTCGCCGATGCGCTCGCGCCCGCGCTCGACAAGGCCGAGCCCGATCCACTGGTCGAGCACCGGCGAGAAGCAGACCGAGGTGACATAGCCCTGGTCGTTGCCGGGGCCAGGTGTCTCGCCTTTCGGGATGATATGCGCGCCGGAACGCAGGCGGCGCGCCTTGTCGGTGGGCTTGATGCCGACGACCACTTGCCGGTTCGGCGCGGTGAGCGCCTCGCGTCCGGCCATGACGCGGCCGATGAAATCCTTCTTGGTCGACATCATCTTGCCGAGGCCGAGATCGCCCGCGGTGGTGGTGCCGTTGAGCTCCGGCCCGGCAACATGGCCTTTTTCGATGCGCATCACGCCGAGCGCCTCGGTGCCGTAAGGCGTGACGCCGAACGGCTTGCCGGCAATCATCAGATTGCGCGCCGTGGCCTCGCCATAGCGCGCCGGCACCGAAATCTCGAACGCCATCTCGCCGGAGAAGGAGATGCGGAACAGCCTTGCCTTCAGACCGCCGCGCAGCTTGACCTCGCGCGCGCCCATGAAAGGGAAACCTTCGTTCGACAGGTCCTCGGACGGATCGACGATCTCCTTGAGCAGGTCACGCGTCTTCGGTCCGGCGATCGAGAACTGCGCCCACTGGTCGGAGACCGAGGTCAGTTGCACGTCGAGCTCGGGAAACAGCACCTGGCGGCAGAATTCCAGATGCTGCATCACCAGTCCGGCCTTCGCCGTCGTGGTGGTGAGGAAGTAATGGTCCTCGGCCAGCCGCGAAGTCGTGCCGTCATCATAGACGATGCCGTCTTCGCGCAGCATTAGCCCGTAGCGCGCCTTGCCCACGGCAAGGCTGGAGAAGGCGTTGATATAGACGCGGTCGAGGAAGATGCCTGCGTCGGGGCCGTGCACGTCGATCTTGCCGAGCGTCGAGACATCGCAGAAGCCGACGCCGCTGCGCACCGCCTTGACCTCGCGGGTGACCGATTCCAGCCAGTCCTTCTCGCCCGCGCGGGGGTACCACTGCGCGCGCTTCCACAGGCCGGTGTCGACGAAGATGGCGCCCTGTTCGGCCGCCCAATGATGCGAGGGCGTCAGCCGGGTCGCATGGAAATTCTCGTCGCGGTGATGGCCGGCGAAGGCGCCGATGGCGACCGGAACATAAGGCGGCCGGTAAATCGTCGTGCCGGTCTCGGGAATGGATTTGCCGCTGACCGCCGCCATGTTGGCGAGGCCGGCGACGTTGGACGTCTTGCCCTGGTCGGTCGCCATGCCGAGCGTCGTGTAGCGCTTCAGATGCTCGACCGATTCAAAACCCTCGCGCTGCGCCAACTCGACATCGGACGCGGTGACGTCGTGCTGCTGGTCGACGAAGGCCTTGCCCTTGCCGGCGACATGCCAGAGCGGAGTGAGCGAAAAGGCCTCGTCGTCGGCGACCGGCATCGATCCGATATTGCCGCTGCGGCCGGCGTCGCGTGCTGCGGCAGCGCCGGCTTCAAACCCTTCGCGCAGGCAGGCGCCAAGTCCGAATGCGCCGTTGGCAGCACCTGCCGCCATCACGCCGGGCGGCGCGCCGTCCGGCACGAAGGCGGCAATGTCGTCACGCCATTTCGGCCTGCCGCGATGGTAGGAGGTGAGGCCGACCGCCGGGTTCCAGCCGCCCGAGACGGCAAGCCCGTCGGCCTCGACCTCGGCGCGCGCGCCGCCGGTCAGCGAGACGGAAATCTTGCGCACGCCGCCCTTGCCGCCGTCGACGCCGGCGACAGCGCCTTGCAGCACCGGAAAGCCACCTTTGCCGGCAAACGCCCGATGCGCCGGCGAAACGTCCGGCCGCGCGTCGATCACGGCGGCCACCTGCAGTCCGGTGGCGATCGCCGTTTCCGCTGTGCGCCAGCCATCCTCATTGTTGGTGAACAGCGCGATGCGCCTCGCCGGCGTGGCTGCGTAGCGGTTGATGTAGCTGCGCATGGCCGACGCCATCATCACGCCGGGCGTGTCGTTGCCGGCAAAGACGATCGGACGTTCGATCGCGCCGGCCGCGACGACGCAGCGCTTGGCCACGATCCGCCACAGCCGCTGGCGCACCTGATGCTTCGGCGGCACCGGCAGGTGGTCGTTGACACGCTCGATCGCGCCATAGGTGCCGCCGTCATAGACACCGAACAAAGTCGTGCGCGTCATGATGCGCACATCGAGCATCGCCGAAAGCTCGGCGACGGTGCGCGCGATCCATTCGGATGCCGGCAGACCGTCGATGGTGCCGCCATCGGCGAGCAGGCGGCCGCCAAGGGCAAAATCCTCCTCGCACAGGATGACGCGCGCGCCGCTGCGACCCGCGGCAAGGGCTGCGGCGAGACCGGCCGGTCCGGAACCGGCGATCACCACGTCGCAATGGGCCCATGCCTTGTCGTAGTGATCGGGGTCGGAAACGCCTGCAGCGCGGCCGAGACCTGCGGCGCGGCGGATCGCCGGTTCGTAGATCGCTTCCCAGAACTTCGCCGGCCACATGAAGGTTTTGTAGTAGAAGCCGGCGACGAAGATCGGCGCGAACAGCTGGTTGATCGACATGACGTCGAAATTGAGCGACGGCCAGCGGTTCTGGCTGGCGGCTTCGAGGCCGTCATAAAGCTCGGCCGTTGTCGCTTTTGTGTTTGGCTCGCGCCTTGCGCCGCTGCGCAATTCGACCAGCGCATTCGGCTCTTCCGAGCCCGCGGTCAGGATGCCGCGCGGGCGATGATATTTGAACGAGCGGCCGACGAGCTTGACGCCGTTGGCGACCAGCGCGGAAGCCAGCGTGTCGCCCTTGAAACCCGAGAACGTCTTGCCGTCGAAGCGAAAGCTGAGCGGTGCCGAGCGGTCGATCAGACCGCCATTATTCAGCCGGTTTGCCTGATCGCCGCGCATCACGCACCAACCTCGGCGGCGCCGGCGCCCGCCGCCGGCTCCACGGCCGAAATCTCATGCGTCAGCGTGTTGCGGGTGACCTTCAGCCAGGCCCGGCAGCCGCCGCCGTGGTACCAGTGCTCGCTCATCGGGCCGGCGATATTGTCGCGCAGATAGACGTAGTCGTAGACCGCGTCTTCGCCGGCATCGGCCGCCGGGCGTTGCGGCTTTGCATCGCCGAGAAAGGTGAACTCGCCGAGTTCGCGTTCGCCGCAGAAGGGACAGACTATGCGCATGGCTGGGTCTTCAGAGCATGATGCCAAAAAGTGTGAAGCGGTTTTTGGATAACATTCGCTCTATCCCTAATGGAGGTTCGGTTGGGCGCCCTGGCCCTTCTCGTCGATCATGGCGCCGCGCTGGAAACGGTCGAGGCGGAAAAGCGCGGCTTCCTTGTGCGATTGATCGCGGGCGATGAGGTGGGCGAAGACGAAGCCCGAGCCGGGCGTCGCCTTGAAGCCGCCATAGCACCAGCCGGCATTGATGTAGAGACCGTCGACCGGGCTCTTGTCGATGATCGGCGAGCCGTCCATCGACATGTCCATGATGCCGCCCCACTGGCGTAAGAGCCGCACGCGACCGATCATCGGGATCAGCGCCATGCCGCCTTCGCAGACATCCTCCACCACCGGCAGATTGCCGCGCTGGGCGTAGGAATTGTAGCCGTCGATGTCGCCGCCGAAGACCAGCCCGCCCTTGTCCGACTGGCTGACATAGAAGTGTCCGGCGCCGAAGGTCATGACCCCGGGGATCAGCGGCTTGATCGCTTCGGAGACGAAGGCCTGCAGCACATGGCTTTCGATCGGCAGCCGCAGCCCCGCCATGGCCGCCACGCGCGACGAGGAGCCCGCCACCGCCATGCCGACCTTGCCGGCGCCGATCTTGCCGCGCGACGTCTCGACGCCGGTCACCTTGCCGTTGGCCTCGCGCATGAAGCCGGTAACCTCGCAATTCTGGATGATGTCGACGCCGAGTTCGCTCGCCGCGTGCGCGTAGCCCCAGACCACAGCGTCGTGCCGTGCGGTGCCACCACGGCCTTGCAGCAGTCCGCCTTGCACGGGGAAACGCGCATTGTCGAAATTCAGGAACGGCAGCATTTTCCTGAGCGCCGCCTGGTCGAGCAGCTCCGCATCGATGCCGTTGATGCGCATGGTGTTGCCGCGCCGGGCGAAAGCATCGCGCTGCGCGTCGGAGTGATAGAGGTTGAGCACGCCGCGCTGGCTGACCATCGCGTTGTAGTTGAGGTCCTGCTCCATCGTCTCCCACAGCTTCATCGACAATTCGTAGAAGCCGGTGTTGCCGGGGAGCCCGTAATTGGAGCGGATGATGGTGGTGTTGCGACCGGCATTGCCGGAGCCGATCCACCCTTTTTCCAGCACCGCGACATTGCGGATGCCGAACTCGCTGGCGAGGAACCAGGCGGTAGCGAGGCCATGGCCGCCGCCGCCGATGATCACCACGTCATAGCGGTCCTTGGGCGCTGCGTCGCGCCAGGTCGGCTGCCAGTTCTTGTGGCCGGAAAGGGCGGCGCGGGCGAGCGAGAAGATCGAATATTTCATCAGTTCATTCCGAGGTCGCTCGCACCGCCGAGATATCAGATATCCAGCGTGTGGTCGCGCTCCCACTGCGTGAAGTGCGAAGCATAGGAATTCCATTCCTGCTGCTTCAGCTTTAGATATGCCGACGAAAATTCCTCACCCAGCGCCGCCTTCAACGATTTATCCTTGTCGAACTCGCGCAGCGCATCGAGCAGGTTGAGCGGCAGTTTCGGCGCATCCGTCACAGTGTGGCCGAGCTGGTACATGTCGATGTCGTAGCGCTTGCCGGGGTCGGCCTTCGAGCGGATGCCGTCGAGGCCGGCGGCGATGATGACGGCCTGCAGGAGGTAGGGATTGGCGGCACCGTCGGGCAGGCGCAATTCGAAACGGCCGGGCCCGGGCACGCGCACCATGTGCGTGCGGTTGTTGCCGGTCCAGGTCACTGTGTTTGGCGCCCAGGTGGCGCCCGAAATGGTGCGCGGCGCGTTGATGCGCTTGTAGGAATTCACCGTCGGATTGGTGATCGCGGCAAGCGCGGAGGCATGCTTCATGATGCCGCCGAGGAAGTTCCTGCCCTTGGCCGACAGGCCGAGCTCTTGCGAATTGTCGGCAAAGACATTGGTCTTGCCGGTCTCGTCCCACACCGAGATGTGCGCATGGCAGCCATTGCCGGTCAGGCCTTGGAAGGGCTTGGGCATGAACGTCGCGCGCAGGCCATGCTTTTCGGCGATAGACTTGACCATGAACTTGAAGAAGGAGTGCTTGTCGGCGGTCGCCAGCGCGTGATCGAAGGTCCAGTTCATCTCGAACTGGCCGTTGGCGTCCTCGTGGTCGTTCTGGTACGGGCCCCAGCCCAACGCCAGCATATGGTCGCAGATTTCGGCGATGACGTCGTAGCGCCGCATCACCGCCTGCTGGTCGTAGCAGGGTTTCGAGGCTGTATCATATTCGTCGGAGATCGCCTTGCCGTCGGGCGAGATCAGGAAGAACTCGGCCTCGACGCCGGTCTTGACATGCATGCCGTCGCGGGCGGCTTCGTCGATCAGCCGCTTCAACGTGTTGCGCGGCGCCTGATTCACCTCCTTGTCGTCCATGATGCAGTTGGCGGCTACCCAGGCGACGTCCTTCTTCCACGGGAGTTGGATGACCGAAGCCGGATCCGGCACCGCCAGCATGTCGGGATGCGCCGGCGTCAGGTCGAGCCATGTCGCGAAGCCGGCGAATCCTGCACCGTCCTTCTGCATGTCGGCGATCGCCTGCGCCGGCACCAGCTTGGCACGCTGCCCGCTGAACAGGTCGGTGTAGGAGATCATGAAATATTTGACGCCGTTCTCCTTGGCGAATGCGGCGAGATCGTTCCCCATTATGTAGTTCCTCGCTTATGTGTCTTGGATTTTGTCCTAGAAGCCGTTCTTCCCCGGTATCCAGTTGGTGCCGGCCAAAGGCACGCCGGCCATTGCGGCGGCTTCGATCGAGAGCGCGACGAGATCCTCGGGCTCGAGATTGTGCAGGCTGTTCTTGCCGCAGGCGCGGGCAATTGTTTGCGCTTCGAGCGTCATCACCTTGAGGTAGTTTGCCAGGCGCCGTCCGGCCGCGATCGGGTCGACCCGCTTCATCAATTCGGGGTCCTGCGTGGTGATGCCGGCCGGGTCGCGGCCCTCGTGCCAGTCGTCATAGGCGCCGGCCGTGGTGCCGAGCGCATTGTAGTCAGCCTCCCAGCGTGGATCGTTGTCGCCAAGCGCGACGAGCGCCGCCGTGCCGATCGACACCGCGTCGACGCCGAGCGCCAGCGCCTTGGCGACATCGGCGCCGTTGCGGATGCCACCGGAAACGATGAGCTGCACCTTGCGGTGCATGCCGAGGTCCTGCAGCGCCTGCACCGCCGGCCTGATGCAGGCAAGCGTCGGCTGGCCGACATTCTCGATGAACACTTCCTGGGTGGCAGCGGTGCCGCCCTGCATGCCGTCGACCACGACGACGTCAGCGCCGGCCTTCACCGCAAGTGCCGTGTCATAGTAGGGGCGCGCGCCGCCGACCTTGACGTAGATCGGCTTTTCCCAGTCGGTGATCTCGCGCAGCTCGAGGATCTTGATCTCGAGATCGTCCGGCCCCGTCCAATCAGGATGACGCGAGGCCGAGCGCTGGTCGATACCCTTGGGCAGCGTGCGCATCTCAGCGACGCGGTCGGAGATCTTCTGTCCGAGCAGCATGCCGCCGCCGCCGGGCTTGGCGCCCTGGCCGACGACCACTTCGATGGCGTCGGCGCGGCGCAGGTCGCGCGGATTCATGCCGTAGCGCGAGGGCAAGTACTGATAGACCAGCGTCTTGGAATGCCCACGCTCTTCCTCGGTCATGCCGCCGTCACCGGTGGTGGTCGAGGTGCCGGACAGCGTGGCGCCGCGTCCGAGTGCCTCCTTTGCCGGGCCGGAGAGCGATCCAAAACTCATGCCGGCGATTGTGATCGGGATCTTCAGCTCGATCGGCTTCCTGGCGTGGCGCGAGCCGAGCACCACCGAGGTGTCGCAGCGCTCTCGATAGCCTTCGAGCGGATAGCGCGAGATCGAAGCGCCGAGGAACAGCAGGTCGTCGAAATGCGGCAGCTTGCGCTTGGCGCCGGCGCCGCGGATGTCATAGATGCCGGTCGCGGCCGCGCGGCGGATTTCGGAAAGCGTGTAGTCGTCGAAGGTCGCGGATTTGCGCGGCGTCGTCGGCGGGTTGCGGTAGGTCATCTTGCCTCAATACGCGTCGGCGTTATCGATGTTGAAATTGTAGAGTTTACGGGCCGAGCCGTAGCGCTTGAACTCCGACGCCTTGACGCCGGTCACGCCGGCCTTGGCGAGCAGGGCCTGCAGCAATTCGATATGCTCGGGCCGCATCTCCTTGGCGATGCAGTCGGCGCCGAGGCTCTCGACCTTGCCGCGCACGAAGAGCCGCGCCTCGTAGATGGAATCGCCCAGCGCATCGCCGGCGTCGCCCAGCACCACGAGGTTGCCGGACTGCGCCATGAAGGCCGACATGTGGCCGATATTGCCATGCACGACGATGTCGATACCCTTCATCGAAATGCCGCAACGCGACGAGGCATTGCCCTCGATGACCAGCAAGCCGCCGCGGCCTGTGGCGCCGGCATACTGGCTGGCGTCGCCTTTGATGACGATCGAGCCCGACATCATGTTCTCGCCGACGCCGGGGCCGGCCGAGCCATGCACGGTAATCGCGGCCCCATCATTCATGCCGGCGCAGTAATAGCCGACGCTGCCGCGCACATGGATGGTGATCGGTTGATCGACGCCGACGGCGACCGAATGGCTGCCCTTCGGATTGAGCACTTCCCAGGCGGTCTCGTTCGAGCCGGGTGTAAGGCTGTGCAGCGCCTGGTTCAATTCGCGCAGCGAATGTTCGGACAAGTCGAAGACGCGTGATGCCTGACTATGGGCATGGCCTTGCTCGCGCTCGGCTTTCGACATCGGGGTTGCCGGCATGAGCTCAATGCTCCCAGAAATAAACGGTTGCGGGCTCGGGCTCCCAGACCCGCGCATTGTCGATGCCGGGAAGCTTGGTCAGCGCGCGATATTCGGAGCCGAAGGCGACATACTGGTCGGTCTCGGCCATCACGGCCGGCTTGCAGGCGATCGGATCGCGCACCACGCCGAAGCCGTTCTTGGTGCCGACGACGAAGGTGAAGAAGCCGTCGAGGTCGGAGAGCGTGCCTTCCAGCGCCTCACCGAGATTCTTACCATGCGCCATCCGGTTGGAGAGATAGGCAGCGGCCACCTCGGTGTCGTTCTCGGTCTCGAAGGTCATGCCATCGCGGATCAGCTCGCGGCGTACATTGTTGTGATTGGAGAGCGAGCCATTATGCACCAGGCACTGGTCGGCGCCGGTCGAGAACGGATGCGCGCCCATCGTCGTCACCGCCGATTCGGTCGCCATGCGGGTGTGGCCGATGCCATGCGTGCCGGTCATCGCGCGTACGTCGAAGCGATCGACGACGGCTTCGGGCAGGCCGACTTCCTTATAGATCTCCACCGCTTCGCCGGCGCCCATGATGCGGATGTCGGGCCGGAGCGTCTGCAGCGCCTCGCGCGCGACGTCAACCTTGTCCGGCGTGGTCCGGATCACCGCATGCGTCGATTTCACGGCGATGCTCACCGGTGCGCTGATCGCCTTGGCAAGTTCGGCGTCGAGGCCGCGAAAATCGCGATCGGGCTTCGGCGACTGCACGGTGATCTTGGCTTCATTGCCGGTGCCCGCGCCGTAGATGGCGATGCCGGCGCTGTCCGGTCCGCGGTCGCTGAGCGACACCAGCATCTCTGACAGCATGGCGCCGAGCTTCGGCTCCAGCGCCTTGTCCTTCAAGAAAAGTCCGACGATTCCGCACATGCCAGCCTCCAACGTTTTTTGGCTCTCAGATGATGTACCCAATGAGTGAGCCGAATTCAATTGGTATGAAAGAAATTTTCCTGTGATTACATATTAGACGGCGCATTGCCCTTGGCACTATCGCCGTCCGGGCGCGCCTTGTGAACCCAGATCGCATGGCGGATACGCGCAATCCGGTAGGCGTCGAGGATAGAGAAGGCATAGATCAGGAAGCCGCCGGCATGGCGCCCGATGAAGCTGGCGTCGGCTGGCGCCAGCTTCATCGTTATCCAGCCAAGGATCACCATGAAGAACAGGAACTGCAGGCCGCGCGCCGGCATGCCGAGCATGACATGGCCGCTTGCCGGCAAGACGATCGCGGCGCCGAGCACGAGATAGGGATTCACGGGAGCAGGGGTGGCGGTTTCGTCGCTCATGCGGCCCGCCTTTCACGCCGGTTGATGGCTTGGCGAAGCGTCGAGGTTGCCTCGAGCAGCCGTTCGATCAACGCCGGATCGATCCCGGCATCGCCGAAGGCGGCCTGCCGGAACACGCCGTAGCGTGCGCGCTCGGCCTCGGCCAGCAGCCACACGATGCGCATGCCCTTCGGCGTGATCAGCAATTCCTTGGCGCGGCTTGCGGCAAAGATGCCTGTATGCGCGGCGATCAGATCCTGCGGGAAGGCGACGCCTCTGCGGTCCGTCCTGAGCACCGCGTCGGCGGGAAAGCCGAGCACCTTTGGCAGCGTGTGCGGCAGATGATCGAAGTTGGAGAATGTCGTCGCCGAATTCGGCCGCATCATCATGTCGAAGACACCCGGCACCGAGACCGGCTCGGTGATCGAAACGCTGAGCCAGCGCGTCGGCAGCTTTCGTGTCGCCAGCGTGTCAATGATGGTGCGCAGCTGAACGTGCTGGCCGTTCCAGCAACCGACCCAGGTGACGACGCCGGCCGTGCCGTCGGAAATGTCTGCGGCATCCGCAACGACGCTGCGGATGCTCGCCATATCGGCGGCCAAAGCCGCCTTCGCCCTGTTGCGGCCGGCCCGCGCCAGCCAGGCAATGTGAGCGGCGACGGCCAATGCGATCGCCCCGGCAAGCAGTACTGACGTCAGTTCCGACATTTCGACACGCCACGGCCCGCCGTGAACAGGCGGGCCTTACTCCACTCAATAACCCTGCGGCTTCGGCCACGGCATGGAGAACTGGTCGCCGCGCCGCACGAACTTGTAGCGGTAGAAGTGGAACCAAAGCGAGATCAGGAAATAGAAGACCGTCATCGCGATCAGCTGTGAGCCGAAGCCGAGGAAGATGGCGAAGAACGTCACCATGCACAGGCAGAACAGCACGATCGCCGGCAGCGGATGAAAGGGGTGCGTGTAGCCGCGGCGGATCGTGCCTAATGGCCACTTCTTGCGGAACATCATGATGTTGATGCTCATGAAGGTGTATTGCAGCACGCCCGACAGGATCGAGAAGGTGATCGCCTGGTTGAGGTCGGCGATGAAGGCGAAGGCCAGCGCGATCGGCAGCAGGAACAGGATCGAGCGATAGGGCGTGCGGTATTTCGGATGCACCGCCGAGAACCAGCTCGGCAGATAGCGGTCGCGGCCGAGCGAGAACCAGGCGCGCGCCGCGTCGTTGATGCAGCCATTGGCCGAGGCGAGCGCTGCCAGCAGCGTCGCGATGAAGAGCAGGTTTTCGAGCAGCGGGCTGCCCGTCAGCTTGCCGGCGTCCCACAGCGGGTAATAGGTGATGCCGAGATATTCCCAGGGCATCAGCGAGGCGCAGACATACCAGGTCATCGCGGCGGCGATCAAAAGCGTGATCATTCCGGCCATGGTGCCGTAGGGCAGGGAGCGCGCCGGCGAGCGCACTTCCTCGGCTGCCTGGGTGGTGCCCTCGATGCCGAGATAATACCAGATGCCGAACTGGAAGGCGGCGATGACGCCGATCCAGCCATAGGGCAGCGCGTTGCCGGGGGTGACCAGCTCGTTGAGCTTCAGAACCGCGCCTTGCGTCCACGGGCTGACGAAGAAGAACAGGATCACGATCGAGACATAGGCGATCGCGGTGATGACGAAATTGACGTTGAGCGTCATCAGCACGCCGCGATAATTGAGCCAGGCGAGCACCACGATCGTGGCGGCGATGAAGGAATTGTGCGTCAGCCCCTCGATGCCGGCCTTGGCGACGATCGTGTCGCCGAGCAGGATCGCGTCCGACACTTCGAGCATGGTGTAGGCAAACACCAGGAACAGCGCGACGTTGAAGGCCATCAGCGGTCCGACGATATGCTTGGCCTGCGCATATTGGCCGCCGGCGGCCGCGACGGTGGACGTCACCTCCGAATCGATCATGGCGACCGAGGTGTAGAGCAGTCCGACGACCCAGCAGACGATCAGCGCGGCGAGCGCGCCGCCCTTGTCGGCGGAGAAATTCCAGCCGGTGAACTCGCCGACCAGCACGATGCCGACGCCGAGTGCCCACACATGCGCCGGGCCGAGCACCCGAAGCAGCGAGACCCTATCGCCTTGGATTGTCGTCGTTTGTCCCGTTTCAACCGCAGCCGTCATATCAGTCCCCACTCAGATCCGGTGTTTTTCGGAAACGGCTTCAAGCTCACCCTCACGGGAAGACGTCAAAGTCTCCTCGGAATAGGTCGTATCGACCTTGAACCAGTCGTAGAGCATCCACGCCGCAAGCACGACCGAGATGCCCCAGCAAACGTAAGACAGTCCCATCCACATGATGTTTTCCCCGGTCTCTTGTCGTCAAAAGTCTCTTTGGTCGTCAAAAGTTTCTTTGTCGCCGAAGCCTATTTGTCGTTGAACTTCTCGTTGATGACCTCGCGATATTCCTTGTCGGAGGCGCGGAACAGGAAGACGAAATAGGCGATCAGCACGATCGCCATGATGATCAGCGTCGGCCAGTCGATGATGTAGTGGAAGCGGTTCTGGATGATGTCATGCGCCGTCTCCGGCGTGTAGCCGAGCTTCTCCCAGATGGAGGCCATGGTGGCGTTCTGGCCGAGCGCGTCCCAGGTCTTGGCGTCGAGCGGGTCGATCGACTTCGCCGCCCCGGCGAGGCCGAGCTTGAGCGGCAGCCAGAGCGCCACGAAGATAGCGACGACCACGACCGCGATGTCGAGGATCTGTCCGGCCTTGTTCTGCTCCGGCGGGATATAGCGGGCCATGGTTTCCCCCTTCAGGATTGACGGTTGCGGGCCGCGTCGGCGTTCTTGATGTCGAGCCCGTAGATGAAGTCCTTGTCTTCCTTGTAGTGGTTGAGCATGGCGAGGATCGCGGCGGTGTTGAAGATCAGCACCGCGGCGGCTGCAACCGCCACCACGAGCTTGATGCCGCTGTGCGGAATGTATGGCCATGTCATCAGGAGGACAAAGAGGATCGTCGCCCACAGGCAAACGATCAGGAGCACGGATCCGCGCACGTCGGAACGGTACAGCGCCTCGATGCGCTGCTGCAGGTCGGACATCGTTTTTTCCCCTTCTGGCGACGTCCGGCCCTGAAAAGACCGGGCGTCCACTCTTTCAACAGAGTGAAATTTTTTTCATAAATTCTGCCCGATTCCCGAAATTGTCAAGCCGGATTTACGCATCGCAAACCGTTTGTCCCCAGGCAAGAAATTTGCCTGACAATGAAATTATTTGCTTCAAGGGGATTGCAGGGCTCCGTCGTTTGCGGTCAATATTCGAGCAAGCTCCGCCACCAAGCAGGAGCAGGGAACAGCAACGGCTTAAATCGACGGAGGACGATCGGATGACGGCATCCTGGAGATTCTCGACCCTGGCGGATCGCCATCGCGCGCTCGGCTCGAAACTCGAGGACTGGAGCGGCATGGGCACCGCCTGGACCTACGACAAGGATGCCGACGAGGAATATATCGCGATCCGCACGAAGGCCGGGCTGATGGACGTCTCCGGCCTGAAGAAGGTCCACATCACCGGGCCGCATGCCTCGCATCTGATCGACCTCGCCACGACGCGCGACGTGGAAAAGATCTATCCCGGCAAGTCGGCCTATGCCTGCATGCTGAACGAGGCCGGCAAGTTCACCGACGACTGCATCCTCTATCGCATCAGCCCGAACTCGTGGATGGTCGTGCACGGCTCCGGCACCGGCCATGAGGAACTGCAGCGGACGGCGACGGGCCGCGATGTTTCGCTGCGCTTCGACGACAATCTGCACGACCTTTCGCTGCAAGGCCCGACTGCGGTCGACTATCTCGCCAAGCATGTGCCGGGCATCCGCGACCTCAATTATTTCCATCACATGCAGACGCAGCTCTTCGGCTTTCCGGTGATGATCTCGCGCACCGGCTACACCGGCGAGCGCGGCTACGAGATCTTCTGCCGCGGCCAGGATGCTGGCACGATCTGGGACAAGATCCTCGAGGAGGGCAAAAGCGCCGGCATCATTCCCTGCCGCTTCACCACGCTCGACATGCTGCGCGTCGAGAGCTACCTGCTCTTCTACCCCTACGACAATTCCCAGAAATATCCATTCGAGAACGAAGGTCCCGGCGACACGCTGTGGGAGCTCGGCCTCGACTTCACCGTCAGCCCCGGCAAGACCGGCTTCCGCGGCGCCGAGGAGCATTATCGGCTGAAGGGCAAGGAGCGCTTCAAGATCTATGGCGTGCTGCTCGACGGCAAGGAGCCGGCGGACGAGGGCGCGCCCGTCTACCGCGACGGCAAAAAGGTCGGCGTGGTGACCTGCGCCATGTATTCGCCGCTGGTCGAGAAATCGATGGGCATCGCCCGTCTCGACGTCGACTGCGCGGTCAAGGACACCAAGCTCGAGATTCGCAACCGGAGCGGCTCCATCAAGGCGACGGCGCAGCCCTTGCCGTTCGATGATCCGAAGAAGACCAAGCGCACCGCCAAGGGTTGAGGCATCATCAGCGGGGAGGGATTTCGAGGCACTAGAGCATGATTCCGAAAAGTGGGAACCGGTTTTCGAAAAAGATCATGCTCCAACTGATCTAAGGAAGAATGGCAGCCAAGACGATCATCAGCCGGCCGGTTTACGGAACGCTCTCTCCGCAGCCTGGCAAGCATCATCTCTTCATCGCTGACGCGGAAGGCGCGCTGGCGATTACCGACATGGGCAACAAGGCGCCGCTCGGCTTTTTCGACGGCGCGGAAATCGTCTTTATTCCGGGACCCGAGGGCAAGCACGTGGCGGCTTTCGAAGCGCTGAAGCCCGCGCAACTCCATATTGCGCCTTCCTTCGCCAGCCTCTTGCCGCGGCTCAAGCAGATGCTGACCAACGCCCATATGGGGCTGCGCCTTTATCTTGCCGGCACCGAGGGCCTGATCGGCCAGGCCATGCAGGTGGCGCTCGAAGCCGGCATCGACCACACCTCCATCGAGACCGAGCATCGCGGCTCGCTGGCGCGCCGCGTGCAATGCGTGCACTGCAAGGGCATCACCGAGAACGTGACGACGCAGCCGGCGCTATGCTCACATTGCGGGCTGCTGCTTCTGGTGCGCGATCACTATTCGCGGCGTCTCGCCGCATTCCAGGGCGTGTGCATCAACGCCGAGGATCGCTCAGAGAGTCCTCCCATGGAGGACATTTTCCGATGAGCACCGGCACCACCAAGCTCGACGTCGTCGTCAGCGACGTCGTTCCCGTCAACGAGCTGGTCACGCGTTTTCATTTCCGCCGCCGCGACGGCGAGCTGCTGCCGACCTTTTCCGGCGGCGCCCATGTCGTGGTCGAGATGCGCGACGGCGACCGCACCAGGCTCAATCCCTATTCGCTGATGGGCTCGCCGCTCGACACGCGCGAATACACGATCTCGGTGCGCCGAGATGATGCCGGCCGCGGCGGCTCGCTGTTCATGCACCGGCAGGTCAAGCCCGGCTTGGGGATGGTGATCAGCTATCCGGTCAATCTGTTTTCGCTGGATCTCAGGGCGAAGAAGCACCTGATGCTGGCCGGCGGCATCGGCATCACGCCTTTCATGGCGCAGATGTCGCAGCTGGCAGGCGCCAGCGGCAATTTCGAATTGCACTACACCTGCCGCACGGCTTCGCTGGGCACCTATGCCGATGTCTTGCAGCAGCGCTATGGCAACCGGGTCAGGCTCTACCACGACGACCGCGAGGAGCGCATCGACCTCGACCGGCTCTTGTCCTCGCAGCCGCTCGGCACGCATCTCTATGTCTGCGGCCCGGCCGGCATGATCAACTGGGTGCGTGACCGCGCGGCTAGCCTCGGATGGCCGCCGGAGACCGTGCATTTCGAGCATTTCGCGGCCCCGCAGCCCGGCGCGCCGTTCGACGTGACCTTAGCCGTCAGCGGCAAGACGATCCGCGTCGGCGAGCAGCAGAGCCTGCTCGAGGCGATCGAAGCCGCTGGCGTCGACCCGCCCTATCTCTGCCGCGGCGGCGTTTGCGGCCAGTGCGAGACCAATGTGATCTCCTCCGACGGCAAATTCATCCACAACGATCACTGGCTGAGCGAGGAA
Organism: Mesorhizobium sp. CA4; assembly: GCF_020165075.1. Taxonomy (NCBI): domain Bacteria; kingdom Pseudomonadati; phylum Pseudomonadota; class Alphaproteobacteria; order Hyphomicrobiales; family Phyllobacteriaceae; genus Mesorhizobium; species Mesorhizobium sp. CA4. The sequence goes on along the minus strand of NZ_JAIUHK010000020.1, from coordinate 18,200 downwards.
GACCATCGTTCCGGCTGCAAGATCATGCCTTGCGTCTCGCGCTTCGAGGGCAAGTCGCTGGTCCTGGAAAGATAGGAGGCGTCAATGGGCATCACCTTTCGCAAGGAAACGTTTCGCGACGACTACACCTTCAGGAATAGCCCGGAGCATATCCGGCGCTTTCCCTTCCCGTTCAACGAAGACTCCTACATGTACGCAGTCAACATCGAGCCGCATGTGGTCGGGCCGAAAGGCAGCGTGCTCGAGAACCTGATCGACGTCGACGAGCACTATGTCGCCGAGATGCAAGACCGCGCGCTGGTGCTGGCCGAGGATCCGCTGCGCTGCCAGTCGCTACCGCACATGACGCTGGCCGGCTGGGACCTGCTCGAGCTTCTGATGGAGCAGCAGGCGCTCGGCTACCCCGAGCATTTCACACTGGAGCGAAACGGCGATCGCTGGCGCTGGATCAACCGGCCGCTCGGCATCGACGACACCTTCACCTTCGGCGACACCTCGACGCTGCCCTACGGGCCGATGGAATACATCACCCGCCAGAGCCAGGGCGATTTCTGCATTCTCGACCAGCGCGACGGCAATTTGTGGATGGATGCCGGCATGGTCACCACTCAGGCCGACTGGTCGCTCGACTTCGACATCGGCATGAATTTCTTCGAATGGCACGCGCCGGTGCCGCTGGCGCATGAGAAGGGCATTTTCACACGCGCGCTGAAATTCCTCACCAACATCCAGCAGGGCAAGCCGGCACGGCGCCTCAACTGGACGATGACCATCAATCCGCGCCTCGACACCAGCCCCGAGAACTATCACAAATGGGGTCCAGACCGCGCCACGGTCACGCCGGAGAATGTCGGCCAGAAGGTGCATCTGCGCGTCGAGCTGCAAAGCTTCTGGCGGCTGCCGCGTTCCAACGCCATCGTCTTCCCGATCCGCTGCTACCTGATCAAGATGGACGAGCTGGTCACGCAGCCGAAATGGGCGCGCCGCCTCCACCGCGTCATCCGCGACCTGCCCGAAGAGCTCGCCACCTATAAGGGCCTGACCCGCTATCGCCCGACGCTGGTCGAGTGGCTATCCAGGCTCGACGACGGCAGCCCGACGAGCCCGGGGTTTGGGCCGGATTAGGCGGAGGCCCCCTCATCCGGCCGCTTCGCGGCCACCTTCTCCCCGAGGGGGGAAGAGGCCAGCCGAGACGCTCGCGATCTCCTCTCCCCCCTCGGGGAGAGGTCGGATTGCCCCGAATTGCTCTTTGCAATTCGGCCTTGGCAATCCGGGTGAGGGGGCTGCGACGGCCCGACTCACCCCGCGCTGTTTTGCGGATAGCAGATGATCGACAGATACCGCATCGGCAGCCGCGTCAGCTCTTCCGGGCCGTGCGGTGCATCGGCGTCGAAGAACAGGCTGTCGCCCGGCTTCATCGGATAGAGATTGTTGCCGTGCCGGTAAACGACCTCGCCTTCGAGCATGTAAAGGAATTCCATGCCCGCATGCTGGAAGGTCGGGAACACGTCCGAATTCTCGGTCAGCGTGATGAGATAGGGCTCGACGACGACGCCGCTGGTGTTGGCGCCGATATGGCCGAGCAGGTTGTATTGATGGCCGGCGCGGGTGCCGCGCCGCTCGACATCGACCCCTTCGCCGGCCTTGACGAAAACGGCGCTGTGCTCTTCCTCGAAGCGCCGGAAGAACGCGGTCACCGGAACGCCCAGCGCTCGCGACAGCGCCTGCAATGTCGTCAGCGACGGCGAGGTGATGCCGTTTTCGATCTTCGACAGCATGCCGAGCGAAATGTCGGTGGCGGTGGCGAGATCGGCGACAGTGATGCCGAGCTTCTTGCGGAACGCCCGCACCTCATGCCCGATCGCCACTTCCAGCACCTTCTCGCGCGTGTCGCGAATGGCGTGCGGGTTCTGCGTCAGCGGCGTGCGGATCGTGCGACCGTCGGCCGAAACGCGCTTCGGCGGCGCCTTGCCCTTCGCTGCCGTATCGGTGGACTTGGTGCCGGACTTCTTGTTCGCCATGTCGCCCCCGACTCTCGCGGATTTATTTCACTCAAGGTGAACATATTCGGTGGCGATACAAGAGCGCAACCGCGACAGCAAGCCGCTGGGGTGTTGCAGGGCGCGCCTGCGTCGCCGCCTTTGCACGGAAAAACCGTTTCACGCAAACGCCGTCGCGGCAGATGTTTGTTGACAGCACCAAAGAGCCAATTACTGTCACTGTGAGTGAAATTTGTTTCGTGAGAGCAATTCCAGGAACGTGTCGAACCGTTTTCCGTCCGGAATTGCGACAAGAAAAAAGTCGAAACCAAAAAAGGAGGAGGCCCGCAATGAAATCTCGTGTCGCCGTCATCGGAGCCGGACCGTCGGGCCTGGCCCAGCTAAGGGCCTTCAAGTCGGCTGCCGATAAGGGCGCCGAGATCCCGGAGATCGTCTGCTTCGAGAAGCAGAGCGACTGGGGCGGGCTGTGGAACTACACGTGGCGCACCGGTCTCGACGAGCATGGCGATCCGGTGCATGGCTCGATGTACCGCTATCTCTGGTCGAACGGCCCGAAGGAATGCCTCGAATTCGCCGACTACACCTTCGAGGAGCATTTCGGCCGGCCGATCGCCTCTTATCCGCCGCGCGCCGTGTTATGGGACTACATCAAGGGCCGCGTCGAGAAATCCGGCCTGCGCGAATGGGTGCGCTTCAACAGCCCTGTGCGCATGGTGACCTATTCCGACGAGACCAAGAAATTCACCGTCACCGCGCATGATCGCACCAACGACGTGACCTATTCGGAGGAATTCGACAACGTCGTCGTCGCGTCCGGCCATTTCTCGGTGCCCAACGTGCCTTTCTTCGAAGGCTTTCCAACCTTCAACGGCCGCATCCTGCACAGCCATGATTTCCGCGACGCGATGGAGTTCAAGGGCAAGGACATCTTGATCATCGGCCGCTCCTATTCGGCCGAGGACATCGGTTCGCAATGCTACAAATACGGCGCCAAATCCATCACCTCCAGCTACCGTTCCAAGCCGATGGGTTTCAAGTGGCCGGAGAACTGGAAGGAAGTGCCGCTGCTGCAGAAGGTCGTCGGCAAGACGGCGCATTTCAAGGACGGCACGACCAAGGATGTCGACGCCATCATCCTGTGCACCGGCTACCTGCATTCCTTCCCCTTCCTCACCGACGACCTCAAGCTCAAGACCGCCAACCGCATGTGGCCGCTCGACCTCTATGAAGGCGTCGTCTGGGAGAAGAACCCGAAGCTTTTCTACATCGGCATGCAGGACCAGTTCTACACCTTCAACATGTTCGACGCGCAGGCCTGGTACGCGCGCGACGTGATGCTTGGCCGCATCAAGCTGCCCTCCGCCGAGGTGATGGCCGAGCACAGCGCCAAGTGGCGTGCGCGCGAAGAGACCCTCGAGGACGCCGAGCAGATGATCTGGTTCCAGGGCGACTACACCAAGGAGTTGATGGATCAGACCGACTATCCGGGCTTCGATGTCGAGGCGGTCAACCGCACCTTCATGGAGTGGGAACACCACAAGATGGAAAGCATCATGACCTTCCGCGACAACGCCTATCGCTCGCTGATGACCGGCACCATGGCGCCGTTGCACCACACGCCGTGGCTGCAGGCGCTGGACGATTCGATGGAGAGCTATCTTGAGGTGAAGGGCATGGCGGCGGAGTAGCACGGCACGCTCAGGCCAACGTTCCTGTCGTGAAATCGGGTGTCCCGCGGGACACCCATCGGTCACCAGCAGACGTAACCGCCGTCGACGATCAGGTCGAGGCCGGTCACGAAGCTGGATGCGCGGCTGGCCAGGAACACCGCCGGTCCGACCATTTCCTCCGGCGCTGCCATGCGGCCCATCGGCGTGTCGCGTTTGAACACCTTCACTTCTTCCGCGACCTCTGGCCGTTTGTTCATCGGCGTCAACGTGTAGCCCGGACTGATGACGTTGACGCGCAGGCCGCGATCAGCCCACTCCATGGCCAGGCTCTTCGACATGTGGATGACGGCAGCCTTGGAGGAGTTGTAATGCGCCTGCGTCAGCCCCCGGTTGACGATGGTGCCTGACATCGAGGCGATGTTGATGATGGAGCCCGTGCGTCGAGGCAGCATCACGCGCGCCTCTGCCTGGCAGGACAAAAATGCGCCCGCGACATTGACCTCGTGCACGTTGCGCCATTTTTCCAGCGACATGGTCTCAGCCGCGTCCGAGCCGGCAATGCCGGCGTTGTTGACAGCGACGGTCAGGGCGCCGAGCTCGGCTTCGACCCGGCCGATCGCCATGGCCAGGTCGGCCTCGGACGTCACACTGCCTGTCAGCACCAGCGCCTTGCGGCCGAGCGCCCTGACCTTCTCGGCCGTCTGCTCGAGTCCGCCGTTCGAGGCATGACCGAAACAGGCGACATCGGCGCCGGCCTCGGCAAGCCCGATGGCGATCGCCTGGCCAATGCCGCTGCCGGCGCCCGTCACCAACGCCACGCCGCCGTCCAATTTGAAAAGATCCATCGCACCCTCCCTGACTGCAGGAAGCTATGCGCTGAATGGGGCCTCAATCAAGCGGCTCCATTTGATTGGGCGAGGTCCTTTCAGAAATAGCCGTCGGACACGGCAGTCGCTTCTTCGGGATATCCGCCAATGGCGGGCGGACAGCGTTTTGATCACGCCGGCTCCACCGCCTTTGGCTTTTGCAGCCTTGCCAGTTCCGCATAGGGAATATGGCAGCGAATCGTGTGACCTGGCTGGGCCTCGGTGAGGTCAGGCTCCTGCGTCTCGCAGATCGCGCCGATCTTGCGCGGGCAGCGCGTGTGGAAGACGCAACCCGTCGGCGGGTTGGCGGCGCTTGGGATCTCTCCGTCGAGGCGGATGCGCGAGCTTTCGGTCCGGTCGAGCTTCGGCACGGCCGAGAGCAGCGCTTCGGTATAGGGATGGTGTGGGCCGGAAAAGACCGCCTCCGATGGCCCGAACTCCATGATGCGGCCGAGATAAAGCACGGCGATCTTGTCGGAGAGATAGCGCACCACGCCAAGGTCGTGCGAGATGAAGATATAGCTGACGTCCTGCCTTGACTGCAGGTCGGCCAGAAGGTTGAGGATCGCCGCCTGCACCGAGACGTCGAGCGCCGAGGTCGGCTCGTCGCACACGACGATGCGCGGATCGCCGGCGAAGGCTCGCGCGATCGCCACGCGCTGCTTCAGGCCGCCAGACAGCTGGCGCGGCTTGACCGCCAGATGCCGGTCGGTGAGCCGCACCGAGCGGACGAGCTCTTCGAGCCGTGTATCCAGCGTCTTGCCGGTAAGCCCGCCCAACCGCTTCAGGGCGCGGCTGAGGATATGCCGGATCGAATGCGAGCGGTTGAGCGCCGAGTCCGGGTTCTGGAAGACGATCTGCACCGCCTTGACCTGGTCTTCCGAGCGGCTGGCGAGCCGTGGCGCGAGCTTCTTGCCTTCGATCTCGATCGAGCCGCCCTCATCGGGCGCGACAAGGCCAAGCAGCAGCCTGGCGAAGGTCGTCTTGCCGCTGCCGGATTCGCCGACCAGGCCCAGTGTCTCGCCGGGCGTCAGGCTGACAGAGACGTCCTTCACCGCCCGCAGCGGACGACCGTGGCTGGCATAGGTCTTGTTCAACCCTTCGACCTGCAGCACCGGCGGCGCCTGCTTTGGCTGGGCGGCAGCAATCTCGGCGGGCGTCGCGCGCGGCAGCGACTGCGCCTTGTCATGATAGTGGCAGCGCGACAGGCGGCCGTCGCCCAGCTCGTAGAGCGGCGGCGGCTCGGCGCGGCAGCGTTCGGTGGCGAGCGCACAGCGGTCGGCGAAGGCGCAGCCGACGATATTGGCGCCGATGCCGGGCAGGAAGCCCGGGATAGTGTCGAGCCGGCCCTGGTCCTTGCGCTGGCCGCCGCGCGGCAGGCAGCGCAGCAGCGCCACCGTGTAGGGATGGCGCGGGTCGTTGAACACGTCCCTGGTCGAGCCTTCCTCGACCAGCATGCCGGCATAGAGCACGCCGACGCGGTCGCACATATTGGCGACGACGGCGAGGTTGTGGCTGATGAACAGGATCGAGGCCGACAGCTCGCGCCGCAACTGTCCGATCAGGTCGAGCACTTCGGCTTCGACGGTTGCGTCGAGGCCGGTGGTCGGCTCGTCGAGGATCAGCATCGAAGGGTCGTTGGCCAAGGCCATGGCGATCGCCACGCGCTGCTGCATGCCGCCGGAGAGCTGGTGCGGATAGCGCTGCATGACGCTCGCCGGGTCGGAGATACGCACCCGGTTCAGCATGGCGAGCGCCTTGTCTTCCGCTGCCTGTCCGGTGATGCCGGCAAGCTCGAAGATCTCGGTCAGCTGGCGGCCGATGCGCAGCGACGGGTTCAGGGCCTTGCCGGGGTCCTGATAGACCATGGACACGCTGTCGGCGCGGGCGCGCCTGAGCGCCTCGCTGTCGAGCTTCATCACATCCTTGCCGTCGAGCGCGATCGAACCGCCGGTGATCGAGCCGTTGCGCGGCAGATAGCGCACCACCGAGAGCGCGACAGTCGACTTGCCGCAGCCGGATTCACCGACCAGCCCATAGGCCTCGCCGACCTTGATGGTGAGGTTGACGTTGCGCAGCACAGCGCGGTTGCGGCGGCCGACGCGATAGGCGACCGAAAGGTCCTTCAGCTCCAGAGCGTTGGCGGCCTGGCCAGGCTCAGTCATTGAACGCTCCATGCACGCCGTCGGCCACCAGGTTGACGCCGATCACTAGCGAGGCGATGGCCAGGGCATCGAACAGCACCGTCCACCAGAAGCCGCCGCCGATCATGCCGTAATTGGAGGAGATCGACAGGCCCCAGTCGGGCGAGGGCGGTTGGATGCCGAATCCCATGAAGGAGAGCGTGGCCACCGCGAAGATCGCATAGCCCAGCCGCACCGTCGTCTCGACCAGGATCGGCGGGATGACGTTGGGCAGGATCTCGACGAACATCGTGTGCAGGGCGCCCTCATGGCGCAGCTTTGCCGCGGCCACATAATCGAGCTCGCGTTCGGCCAGCACCGCCGAGCGCACTGTCCTGGCGATGATCGGCGCGAAGCTCAGGCCGATGACGACGATGACGGTGATCTTCGACGTGCCGAGCGCAACGATGGCGAGCAGCGCGATGATCACCACCGGGATCGCCATGAAGGCTTCGAGCACGCGGCTGACGATGTCGTCAACGATGCCGCGGAAGTAACCGATGACGAGGCCGAGCGCCGTACCTGCAATGGTGGCAAGAATGGTTGCCAGCGGCGCCACGGTGAGGATGTCGCGCGAGCCGATGATGACGCGCGAGAAGACGTCGCGGCCGAGCTGGTCGGTGCCGAACCAGTGATCGGCCGCCGGCGGCGTCAGCGCGTTGATGATGTCGCTTGCCAGCGGATCGTAGGGAACGAAGTGCTGGCCGAACAGCGCGCAGGCGATCCAGAAGACGACAATCGCAAGCCCGGTGAGAAAGGTGCCGGACCTGGAGAGCGAATGCAGAACCTCGCCCCAGGGGCTGCGCTGTGCGGCGTCGGGCGTCGGCAGACTAATGGGGGTGTCGGTGACGCTCATTGCTCTGCTCCCAGCCGGATGCGCGGATTGAGCACGGAATAGAGGAAATCGGCGATAAGCGTGGCCACCGCATAGACGATGCCGATGGTGAGAATGCCGGCCTCCAGCATCGGAAAGTCCTTGCCGCGCGCGGCGGTGAAGATCAGCGAGCCGATGCCCTGGTAACGGAACAGCGTCTCGATGACGACCAAGCCGCCGATCAGATAGCCGGTCTGGGTGGCGATCACCGTGATGGTCGGCAACAGCGCGTTGCGCAGCACGTGACGCCAGATCACCGTGCGCCACGGCAGGCCCTTCAGCACGGCGGTGCGCGTATAGTCGGAATCGAGCGCCTCGATCATGCCGGAGCGCGCCATGCGCGCGATATAACCGAACAGCACCAGGAACAGCGGCAGCGAGGGCAGGATCAGGTAGTAGAGCTGGGTGAAGACGCCGGCGCCTTTCGGCCAGGCGGCGGCGATCGGCAGCCAGCGCAGCCACACCCCGAAGATCAGGATCAGGATGATGCCGGTGACGAACTCCGGCAGCACCGTCACCGACAGGCCGCCGAGGCTGATGATGCGGTCGAGCGGCCGGTTGAAATTGAGCGCGGCGATCACGCCGCCGAGGATGCCGATCGGCACCACCAGCACGAAGGCGACCAGCGCCAGCTTCATCGAATTGCCCAAGGTATCAATGACGAAGGGGGCCACCGGCGCGCGGAACACATAGGACGTGCCCATATCGCCGTGCAGAAAATTCCAGATCCAGCTCCCGTACTGCACAAGCAGTGGCCGGTCGACGCCGAGCGAATGGTTGAGCGCATCGACCGCGCGCTGGTCGGCGAACGGCCCCAATATTGCCCGCCCTACATTGCCCGGCAGCACCTGGCCGCCGAGGAACACCATGACGCTGAGCAAAAACAGCGTGACGAGCGACAGAGCCAGGCGCCGGGCGAGGAAGGAAAGGATGGCGAATACTCCTGTTGGAGCCGGCTCTCGGAAAAGAGAGCCGGCTGTTTGGAGGATTGTTCTTCTCCGCCTAGGCCTTCGACGCCTTCTCGAGGAACAGCTGCGACATGGCGGTGGGCTGCACGCCCGTCACGCCCTTCGCCGTCGCCGTCAGGTAGTCGTAGAAATAGCCGAAGATCACCGGCGTTTCCTCGAGCAGCAGCTTCTGGATCTTGCCGGCGGTGGCCTTCTGCGCCTCGAGGTCGAGCGCCGCGATATAGCTCGCCGCCATCTGGTCGTAGTCCTTGTTCTTGAAATGGGCGGCATTCCACGTGCCGTCGCTCTTCAAGGGTGCGGCGAGATAGACATTGGGCACGCCGCGGTGGCCGTAGTCGGTGATGCCCATCGCCGAATCCAGCCAGTTCGACTTGCCGAACACCGCATCGCCGTAATAAGCGCTCTGGTCGAGGATGTTGAGCTCGAGCTCGATGCCGATTTCCTTGACCCAGTTCTGGATGAGCTGGGCGTATTCCGGGATTTCCAGATAGCGCTCGGTGGTGAGCGTCATCTTGAAGCCCTTGCCGGCGCCCGCCGCTTCCATCAGTTGCTTGGCCTGAGCGATGTCCTGCTTGCGCTGCGGCACGCTGGTGTTCGTCGAGGGGTAGACGGGGGCGAATGGGCTGTCGTTGCCGAGTGCCGAACGCCCCTTCATCAGGCCGGCGGCGAGTTTCTCGCGGTCGAGGCAGAGCGCGATGGCGCGACGCACGCGAGCGTCCTTGGTCGGGCCCTCATCGCAATGCATATGCAGCTGCTGATGCGCGGACGACTTCAGGCTGATGACGTCGACGTTCGGGTCATTGAGCACGGCGACGCCCGCCAGCACCGGCATCTGGTTGATGATGTCGATCTGGCCGCCCTGCAGCGCCAGGATCTGCGGCTGGATGTCGGTGAAGAAGGTGAATTCGGTGCGGTCCGGCAAGGCCTTGTCGCCCCAGTAGTCGTCGTTGCGCACGAAGGAGGCGCCGACCTTGGGCGTGTATTTCTCGAGCTTGAACGGGCCGGTGCCGTCGAAGCTCTGCTCATAGCCGCCCTTGTAGCTCGCCGGGATGATGACGGCGTTGTAGTTGTCCGACGAGACCATGTAGGGAAAGTTGCCGTTCGGCGCGTCGAGGTGGAATTCGACCGTGTAGTCGTCGACCTTCTTGGTCGCGCCCTTCTGCAGGATGCCGCTGAACACCGACAGCGCGTTGGACGAATTGGCGGGGTCAGCGAGCCGGTCGATGCTGGCGACCACGTCTTCGGCCTTCATCTCGCCGCCAGAATGGAATCTCACGCCCTTGCGCAGCTTGAAGGTCCAAACCGTGCCATCGGTGTTGGGCGACCAGCTTTCCGCCAGTGCCGGCTTCAGCACCAGGTCCGGACCGTCGACGCAAAGGAACTCTGCGACCTGCTGCATGACCAAAAGGCCGCCGGCGTCCGCGATGGTGACCGGGTCGATCGCCGCGGCCGGCACACTGCTGCCGACGCGGATGGTGGCGCCGGGCGCGCCGGCGCGAGCGAGCGAGGGCGCCGCGCCGAAGCCGGCCGCCATGCCGATGCGGCCGAGCAGCGGCAGCGACAGGCCGAGCAGGCTGCCGTGGCGCACGAATTCGCGGCGGCTGATGCGGCCGTCGACCAGGCCGTCGATCAGGTGGTTTTCGAGTGGCGTGCGGCCGCGCCGGAGAAGATCGAGAATGCGATGGTTCTTGCTCATGGGTCTAAGCCCTTTCCCCTTGTTGTGATTGGCGAGTGCATTCAATTTGCGAGTTCCGTGGAGTTCTCCTGTTCCCGGCCTCGTCGATATCGGTCGACTTACAGTAACATGCGGTTCCGACCGGTCCATCCGCTCGTTGGAACAGAAAAGTCAGATTTTCTTGATCAATTGTCTGTCGGCCGGGCGACTTGTGGCCGCCTTTTTCCAGATAAGTCCTGCTAGCTTTTCGACATCCTCCTAATTCAGCGGCAGTCTGCGGTAGTTCCCGGGTTTTTCCGGATCATGATACTTGTTGCAGGGGCCGTTTTCGACGAAATCGAGCCGTCGAGCTCGCCGAAGACCCAGACGTAAGGGGCCCTCCAGCCGGTAGTTGATCGGTGTCGCCTTGACGCGCCTGATCTTCATCTCAGCCGATCTCGAAGAAGCGTTCGCCGAGCAGGGCGGGATCCACATCGATGCCGAGGCCGGGGCCGTCGGGCACGCCCATATGGCTGCCGGTCACCGGTGGCACATTCCTGGCCGTGCGCACCGTCACCCATTCGTGGAAGGCGATCGCGTGCAGCCGGCGCTCCGCCGGCGTCGACAGCGACAGATGCGCCATGGCCGCCGTGTCGATCTCGGCGCCGCCCGTGTCCTCGACCGTGATCATGAAGCCGAGATCGACGGCGACGTCACGGATCAGGCGGGTCTGGGTTACGCCGCCCAGCCGTGAGATCTTCAGCGTCAGCCCGTCGGCAGCGCCGAGGCGGTGGATCTCCAGCATCTCGCCCAGCGAGGTGACGGATTCGTCCAGCACCATCGGCTTGTCCAGCATCCGGCGCACCGACATGTTCTCCTCGAGCGTCGTGCAGGGCTGCTCGAACGTGTAGTCGATCGCTCGCGTGGCATCGGCGAATTGGCGCGCCTGATAGGGCGTCCAGCCGGCATTGGCATCGCAGAAGATCACCGTGCCTTTCGGCACCGCCGAGGCCACCGCCGTGACCCGCCCGATGTCGTCATGCACATTGCCGCCGACCTTGACCTGGAGGCGCCGGCAGCCTTCGGCGATGATCCTCTTGGCCAGCGCCGCCATCTGATCGAGCGTGCCGTGCGTGACGACCCGGTAGGTCTCCGCCATATCGCTTTCGCGGCCGCCGAGCATGGTCACCAGCGGCACGTCGGCCGCGCGTGCGGCGAGATCCCAACACGCCATGTCGAGCGCCGATTTGATATAAGGATGGCCCTTGAACACCGTGTCCATCAACCGGCCGATGCCGGCCAACCCGCGCGGGTCCTGGCCGATGAGATGCGGGGCGATTTCCGGCACGCCGGCGCGCGTTCCCGCCGGAAAGGCGGCCGAATAGAAATTGCCGAGCGGCGCCATCTCGCCCCAGCCGGTCACGCCGCTGTCGGACGTGATGGCGACGATCACCGCGTCGAAACAGTCGGCGACGCGTCCCTTCGACATGCGGTAGGGCCCGTCCACGAAGGGCTGCACGACATGATAGGCCTTGATCCTCTTGATCTTCATGTTGTGTCCGTTGTCGCGAGGTCAGTTCTTCGACGCGCGCTTTTCGAGGCCGCGCGCATAGGCAAGAAGCTCTTCGAAATCGATTTCGATATGCTCGCGCGCATGGCGCTGGGCAGCGCGCATGTCCGCGCCTTTGAGCAGCGCCACATAGGTCTCGTGCACGCCCTCGGCCGGAACCGGCTCGTTTAGCGCCCGCTGATGCAGGGCGAAATACATCTGCAGCCGGCTGGTCAGCCGCTGCCAGGTTTCGAGCAGCACCGAATTGTCGGCCCATTCGTAGATCAGTCCATGGAGTTGCAGGGCGGTTTCGATCTGTCGGGTGGTATCGACGGCGCGGGTCGCCTGTTTCACCGCCTCGTGGCGGCGGTCGAGCTCGTCGAAGAAGCGCTGGTCGCGCTGCGGCCAGGCGAGTTCGATGGCGAATTCATCGAGCACTTTGTTGAGCGAATAGGCATCGATGATGTCCTTGGCGGTGACGTCGACCACGAAAGTCCCGGCATAAGGAATGCTGGTCAGGATGCCTTCCTGCACCAGCTCGCGCATCGCCTCTCGCAACGGCGCGCGGCTCACCCGCATCTGCTCGGAAATCCTGAGCTCATTGAGCTTCTGCCCCGGCTCCAGCTGTCCGGTCAGGATGGCGCGCCGCAGCAGGGCGACGATCTCCGCCCTGCGCGTCGTATCCGCTATCGGACCGAAATCCAGCTTTGCCATGGTCGACTCCCGATAGGAACTTCTGCAAGACAAGCAGATTGTCGACAATCCAGCAAGAGGGTGGCGGCCCGATTCGGACTGCGCCGCCTAACAAAACGGCGCCCTCGACGTGGGTATCGAGGGCGCCGTCGGACCGGAAACTGATGGGGGTTATCAGCTGGCCGGTTTCGGTTGCGGCAAGGGAGAAACCGGCATTCCGGGTCCGATCTTCTGCAGATTGCCCGTGATCACCTGATCGTTCTCCGAGATGCCGGAGGTCACGGAAATCAGGTCGCCGTCGGCAGGCCCAAGCGACACCAGCTTCTGGTCGACGGTGTTGCCCTTGCCGATGACATAGAGATATTTGCCAAGCTGGCTGGAGCCCAGCGCCACCTGCGGCACCATCAGCGTGTTTGGCTGCTCCTTCACGTGCAGCCGCACCCGGACATATTGTCCGGGCAGCAGCATGAACTTGGCATTGCCGATCGTGGCGCGCGCGGTGATCGTGCCGGTCGAGTGGTCGATCGTGTTGTCGATGAAGGTCAGCTCGCCTTTCTGGCTGGGCACCGTATCGCCGGGCAACAGCACGTCGACGGCGATCGGACCGTTGGCCTTCGCCTGCTCGATCTGCACGAGGTCGGTCTCGCTCGGATTGAAGGTCACATAGATCGGATCGAGCTGCACCAGCGTGTTGAGCACCGTGCCGGCGACGCTAACAAGCGTGCCGACCGAAGCCTGATTGCGGCCGATGCGGCCCGAGAAGGGCGCCTTGATCTCGGCATAGCCGAGGTTGAGCTCGGCCGTCCGCACCGCCGCCTGGTCGACGGCAAGGGCGGCCTGGGCCGCGCGCAGATTGCTGGTGCGCTGGTCGAAGCTGTCCTTGTCGAGATAGCCGGCTTTGGCAAGGTCGGTGCCGCGGCCGAGATTGGACTTTGCATATTCGAGCGTCGCGGTATCGCGTTGTACCTGCGCCTTCGCCTGGTCGAGCGCTGCCTGATAGTCGTCGGGGGCGATACGGTAAAGCAGATCGCCCTGCTTGACGTCGCTGCCGTCGGCCGCCGTCTGTTCCTGCAGATAACCCGGCACGCGCGCCTGCAGCGTGATGCTGCGGATCGACTCCACCCGCGCGGCGTAGTCGAGATAGATCGGCAGCGTCTTCTTAACGACATTCACCACCGGCACCGGCATCACGAAAGCCGCCGGCGCTGGCGCAGCACCCGCTGCGCCGCCGCTCAAATTGCCCATGTCGAGAAAGTGCACGCTGGCCACCGAGATCGCGCCCAGCGCGACGGCCGTTCCCAAGGCGATTTTCCATCTACGCATAATTGATCTCCAATCTTATTCGGCCACCTGGGCGAGCTATTCAGCCGCCTGGGCGAGCGGCTGAAGCGCCGGCTCGGCGGTCGGTTCAATTTTGTCTTGCTGAGGCGCATCGTCGTGCGCCTTGGCAGGTTCCCTTTCGCCGCGTTCGCGCAACTGCTCGATCACGGCGTAGAAGACAGGCACGAAGACCAGCGACAGGATCGTCGCCGCCACCATGCCGCCGAAGACGGTGGTGCCGATCGACTGCCGGCTGGCGGCCCCAGCACCGGTCGCAAACATCAGCGGCAGCACGCCGAGGATGAAGGCGAAGGCGGTCATCAGGATCGGCCGCAGTCTCAGCCTTGCCGCTTCCATCGCCGCTTCGACAATGGTGAGCCCTTCCTCGCGCCGGCGTCTGGCGAACTCGACGATCAGGATCGCGTTCTTCGCCGCGAGGCCGATCAGCATGACGAAGCCGATCTGTGAGTAGACGTCGATCTGCATGCCGCGCAGCAGGAGCACGATGAAGGCACCGAACAGAGCGAGCGGCACGGCGAGCAGCACCATGAAGGGCATCGCCCAGCTTTCATACTGCGCCGCCAGGATCAGGAAGACGAAGACAATCGCCAGCCCGAACACGACCGATGCGATCGATCCGGCCTTGAGTTCCTGGAAGGTGATGCCGGTCCATTCATAGCCGAAGTCGCGCGGCAGCACGTTGGCCGCCGCCCGCTCCATGGCCGCCACCGCCTGTCCGGACGAGAAGCCTGGGGCAGCACCGCCATTGATAAGGGCAGACGCGTTGTTGTTGTAATGCGGCACGGTCTCCGGACCCACGATCGGCACCAGTCTGCCCAGCGTGCTCAGTGGCACCATGCCGCCCGACGCGTTGCGCACATAGAGTCTCGAGATGTCGGTCGCGTCGGCACGCGCATCCTTGTCGGCCTGAATGGTCACGCGGAAGGTGCGGCCGAACAGGTTGAAGTCGTTGACGTAGAGCGAGCCGAGATAGATCTGCAGCGTATTGAAGACGTCCGGCAGGTTGAGGCCGAGCAGCTTCGCTTTGCTGCGGTCGAGGTCGTAGTTGAACTGCGGCGTCGAGGTCGAGAAAGACGAGAACAACTGCTGCGGGTTGAGCTCCGGCTGCTTGCGCGCCTCGGCGATCAGCGCCTGCGTGACGTCGTTCAGCGCAGCGCTGCCGCGACCGGACAGGTCCTCGACCTGGAACTCGAAACCACCGGTAGTGCCTATCCCCGGGATCGATGGCGGGTCGAAGGAGAGCGCGAACGCATCCGGCATCTGCAACAGCTTGCCGCGCACCTGCTCGACCAGTTTCGACGCGCTCTGGTCAGGCCCGCGCTCGTCCCAAGGCTTCAGAATGGCGAACTCCACCGCCGAATTTGACTGCGCGGCGCTGGTCAGGAAGTTCAGGCCGCTGATCGAGCCGACAATGTCGACGCCGGGCGTGTTCTGCAGGATGTCGCGCGCTTTCTGCGCCACCGCGTCGGTGCGTTCGAGCGAAGCGCCGTCCGGCAGCTGGATGACCACGAAGAAATAGCCCTGGTCCTCGACCGGCAGGAAGGTCGAGGGTAGTTTCTGCCAGACGAAATAGGTGGCGACGAGGCCTGCCGCGAACAGGCCAAGCATGATCCAGCGCAGCTTGATCAGGAGGCGCACGCCATGTGCATAGGCATGCGACAGCCAGTCGAAGCCGGCGTTAAACCAGCGGAACAGCACGAACTGGGTTTCGCCGCGATGGCGCAGGAAGGCGGCGCTCAGCGCAGGCGAGAGCGTCAGCGAGTTGAAGGCCGAGATGCCGACCGAGATCGCCACGGTCAGCGCGAACTGATTGTAAAGCCGGCCCGAGACGCCCGGGATGAAGGCGACGGGAACGAACACCGCCATCAGCACCGCGGTGGTGGCGATGATCGGTCCGGTCACCTCGGCCATCGCCGCGCGCGTCGCGGCCAGCGGCTTGAGCCCGGCTTCGAGCTGTCGCTCGACATTCTCGACCACGACGATCGCGTCGTCGACGACGAGGCCGATCGCCAGCACCATGCCGAGCAGCGACAGCATGTTGAGCGAAAAGCCCAGCATATACATCACCGCCAGCGTCGCGATCAGGGAGACGGGAATGGCGATGGTCGGGATGATGGTGGTGCGCCAGCTCTGCAGGAAGATGAAGACGACAGCCACCACCAGCACCAGCGCTTCGCCGAGCGTGATCAGCACGTCATGCATCGAGGCCGAGACGAAGCGCGTCGTATCGTAATGCATGGCGTAGCTGACGCCCTTCGGGAAACGCTGCGACAGCTCCTGCATCTTGTCCTTGACCCGCTGCTGCAGGTCGAGCGCATTGGAGCCGGGCATCTGGTAGACGGCCAAAACCACGGTCGGGTCCTTGCCGAAGAAGGCGGAGGACGAATATTGCAGCGCGCCGAGTTCGATGCGGGCGACGTCGCGCAGCCGCACAAGCGAGCCGTTCTGCGAATTGGCGCGCACGACGATGTCGCCGAATTCCTTGGGGTCGCTGAGGCGGCCCACCGCATTGACCTGCATCTCGAAGGAGGTGCCGGCCGGCGCCGGCGACTGGCCGATCTTGCCGGCCGCGACCTGCACGTTCTGTTCGGCGATGGCATTCTGCACATCGACGGCGGTGATGCCGAGATTGGCCAGCTTGTCCGGGTCGAGCCAGACGCGCATCGAATAGCGGCGCTCGCCGAAAATCTGCACGTCGCCGACGCCGGGCAGGCGCTTCAGCGGATCGACCACCTGCAGATAGGCGAGGTTGCTCAGTGCCACCGGATCGACCGAGCCGTCGGGCGAGGTCAGGTCGACGATCAGCACGAAATTGGGATTCTGCTTCTTGATCGTCACGCCGCCCTGGTTGACGATGGCCGGCAGGGAGGACGCCGCCTGGCTGACGCGATTCTGCACGTCGACCGCCGCCGTGCTCAACGGATAGCCGACATCGAAGGTGATGGTGATGGTGGACGAGCCGTCATTCGAGCTCGTCGACGACATGTAGGTCATGCCCTGCACGCCGTTGATCTGCTGCTCGAGCGGCGTGGTGACCGTATCGGCAACGACCTGCGCGCTGGCGCCCGGATAGTGCGCGCTGACCACGACCTGCGGTGGCGTGATGTCGGGGAATTGCGAGACCGGCAACAGGAAATAGGCGATTGCGCCGGCGAGCACCATGATGATGGCGATCGCCGACGCGAAGATCGGGCGGTGGATGAAGAAGCTCACCATGATGCGGATGCCTCGCCGAACGGGTTTGCGAAATGGCGCAGGCGCCGGGCCCGGCCGGAGCCGGAATCCTGCAGGAAGGATGGCGGGATGTTGCCCGACGCCCGGTCGGCCGCGCGCTGGCGCAGCATCCGCTCGAAGGCTTTGGGGTCGATCCCATCCGCCTTCATCACCAGCCGGATCATCGGATCCCGGATGGCTTCGTCGATCGTCAGGTCTTTGCGCTCTTGCATAGGAGTGGCTCCTTGCTCGGCCCGCATCGCTTGATCACGGACCGCTTTTTCTCGAATTCACCGGCCGAAGCCGCATGACAGGCAGGTTTTGCGTCCTATCTCACTCTGGCAGGGCTTATCGGAGGCCTTGTCGTTTGACGGCGAGTGATATAGGTGTTACCAGTAAGTAACATGCTGGAAGTTACAGACCGGTAACACCCTAGTCAAGAGGTGGCGACGGTTTTTTTGGAAACGACGAAAGGAGATCATGATGACTGACGGCGTCGCGGAGCGTTCCCGCCCCCGGGATCGAATCCTGGAGACGGCGCAGGACATGTTCCACAAGCACGGCATCAAGGGTGTGGGCGTCGACGCCATCACGGAGGCTGCCGGCACGAACAAGATGACGCTTTACCGTCATTTCGAATCGAAGGACGAATTGATCGTCGAATGCCTGCGCGCCACGGCGGCGAAGGCTTCAAGGATCTGGGACGAATTCGAGGCCAAGCATCCCGGCGACAAGCTCGCCCAGTTGCATGCCTGGGTCCAAAAGGCTTCTGAACTGCTCAGCGCCGATAGCCGCGGCTGCGATATGGCCAATGCCGCCGTCGAGCTCACCGAGACCGATCACCCGGCAAGGCGCGTCATCAAGGAACTGAAGGAAGCCCAGCGCGAAAAGCTGGTCGCGCTTTGCCGCGATGCTGGCATCGGCCAGGCCGAGCTTCTTGCCGACACACTGTCCCTGCTGCTCGAAGGCGCGCGCGTCTCGATGCAGAGCGTCGGCGCCGAAGGTCCGAGCGCGCAATTCGTGCGCATGGCCGAAAGCCTGATCGCTTCGTTCCGGGCGCGCTGATCTCTTCGCCTCGTCCTGACTCTGTTATGCTGTTCCGGAAACGGGCGCTAGACGTCATGTTCCGAGGCGGAGATCGGTGGCCCGCCCTTTCGTGCGATTAAAAGACGAGGGTTGCTCGGATGGG
>NZ_JAIUHK010000002.1:0-287291 GCF_020165075.1 Mesorhizobium sp. CA4 | reverse complement strand
GCCGATGGCCACACCAAGGCTCATCTCGACCAGCGCCTGGGCGTGGATGTCGCCCGCCGTGCCGATGCCAAAGCTTTCCGGAGCATAGATGGCGGCGGCGGCCACCATGACGGCGGCAAAACCGACGAGCGAGTGGAAGGCGGCGACCAGCTGCGGCATCGAGGTCATGGCGATGCGGCGCGCGGTGACCGCGCCGATGCCGCCGCCGATGGCGAGACCGAGCACGATCAGGCCGAGGCGGCCGGCCGAAGGCAGCGCCAGCGCCAGCGTGGTGGCGATGGCAATGCCCATGCCGATCATGCCGTAGAGATTGCCCTGGCGGCTGGTGGTCGGGTGCGATAGGCCGCGCAGCGCCAGGATGAACAGGATGCCGGAGACGAGATAGAGGAAGGAAGCCAGATTGACGGTCACGTCACTTTTCCTTCTTCTTGTACATGGCGAGCATACGCTGGGTCACCAGGAAGCCGCCGAAGATGTTGACCGAAACCAGCACCAGGGCGACGAAGCCGAAGCCCGCGGCAAGGCCGGAAGCGGCGATGCCGACGGCGAGCAATGCGCCGACGACGATGACCGAGGAGATGGCGTTGGTGACGGCCATCAGCGGCGTGTGCAGCGCCGGCGTCACCGACCAGACGACATAGTAGCCGACGAAGATCGCCAGCACGAAGATGGCAAAGCGGAAGACGAAGGGATCGATGGCGCCGCCCGAAAGCGCATGCGCGGCATTACCGGCAGCCTCGCCTGCGGGCGCGTTGGCCAGGTCTTGCACGGCAAGGCGGACGGCGGCCGTCGCCTGATCGAGCTGGTCGAGGGCTTTCTGCAGCTGTTCCATCACGCGGTCCCTTTCGACTTGGACGAGGGCGACTTGGCTGCGGCGGGTTGCTTCGTCGCAGCCTTCTTCGCGGCAGGTTTTGGCGATGCCTCAGCGACCATGATCGTCGCGGGAATGGCAGCCGGCTCGGTGCGCGGCTCTTCCGTCGCCTTGGCGAAGGCAGGATGCACGACCTTGCCGCCATCGGTCAGCATCGTCGCCTTGACCAACTCGTCGTCGCGCTTGATCGAAAGCTGTTTCGCCGCCTTGTCGACCATCGTCTCGAGGAAGGCATAGAGGTTCTTGGCGTAGAGCAGCGAGGCGGATGCAGCAACACGACCGGGCACGTTGAGATGGCCGACGATCTTGACGCCGTTCTCCGTCGTCACGACCTTGCCGGGCACCGCGCCTTCGACATTGCCGCCGCGCTCCACCGCAAGATCGACGATCACCGAGCCCGGCTTCATCGAGGCGACCATGGCGGCCGAGATGAGCTTCGGCGCCGGCCGTCCAGGGATCAGCGCAGTGGTGATGACGATATCCTGCTTGGCGATGTGCTCGGCGGTCAGCGCCGCCTGCTTGGCCTGGTATTCCTTCGACATTTCCTTGGCGTAGCCGCCGGCCGTCTCGGCCGCCTTGAACTCCTCGTCCTCGACGGCCAGGAATTTTGCGCCGAGCGACTGCACCTGCTCCTTCACCGCCGGGCGCACATCGGTGGCAGTGACGATCGCGCCAAGCCGTCTTGCCGTGGCGATCGCCTGCAGGCCGGCGACGCCGACGCCCATGATGAAGGCCTTCGCCGCCGGCACGGTGCCCGCCGCCGTCATCATCATCGGCAGCGCGCGGTCGTATTCGGCCGCGGCGTCGATCACCGCCTGGTAGCCGGCGAGATTGGCCTGCGAGGACAAAACGTCCATCGACTGGGCGCGGGTGATGCGCGGCATGAACTCCATCGAAAAGGCGGTGACCCCTGCACTGGCGAGCGCAGCAACAGCGGCGTCGTTGCCGTAGGGATCCATGATGGCGATGACGGCGGTGCCGGACTTGTAGCCCTTCAACTCGGCATCCGTCGGCCGGCGCACTTTCAGCACCACATCGGCCTTTTTGGCGTCGGCCGCCGTTCCGATGGCGCCGCCGGCAGCAGCAAAATCCTGGTCGGGGATGCGGGAGCCGAGGCCGGCGCCCTTCTCGACGATCACGTCGAAGCCCAGGCCCACTAGCCGTTTCACCGTCTCCGGCGAGGCCGCGACGCGCGGCTCGTTCGGGTCAACCTCACGAGGGATGAATACTGTTTGTCCCACCGGATTATCCTTTCGGCTGGAACCTTGATGCGCAAGGCGTCGGCCGGGACGTCCGGTGACGTCAAGTGCAATTGGCTTGGGAAATCTACCGCAGAATGAGAGCGCCGACGGCCATGATCAGGATGAACAGGATGGTCGCCGAAAAGAAGCCGCCGACGAAGAAGCCGAAGGCCATTGCAATAAGGATGGCTGCACAGACCAGCGAGCCGTATTTGGCCAGGCCGAGGAAGGCCTTGTAGGTACGATCGTGCTCGGCATAGTCCATTTGCGCGCCAAGCTCGACAGGACCGGTCGGCGAGTGATCAGCCATGGAAGTACCCCTTCGAAAATGCCTTTGAGGCACATAGCGAAAAGCCGAACCAAGAGCAATGGCGCTATTGCCGCACAGCCTGCGACAACAGCCTCAAACGAATGTTGAAATTGAACGCCGTGCTTCGTCCGCGCGGCGAGTGGGATTTCAGCCGGCGAGATGGGGAAAAAGGCCGAGCAGGCCGACAACGATCAGGTAAAGCGCGACGATGTAGTTGAGGAGCCGCGGCATCACCAGGATCAGCACGCCGGCGATCAGCGAGATCAGCGGCGTCAGCGCGAGCGAGTGGATGGTCATGTCGGGGATCCTTTCATTCGGCAGGCAATCGCCCGTCAGGCGGGCTGCGGAGCGGATAGCGGCGCAGCCGGTGAAAGGTTCATGGCCTGCGTTCAGGCCGCGGCGCGATAGTATTTCGCCGTCGGCAGAATGGTGAGGGGCGTCAGCCGGTTTATGGCCGGATTACCGAACATCATCCGCTGCTCCATTGGCGTCGATCTGAAGAACGGCAATCGTTTGAGCGTCAGGCGCATGTTTTCTCCTGCCGGGATTTCGAACAGTGCGAGCGGGGGAAGAACGCCCGGAAATACTTTACCCTCTGTCCTCTGCACGGCCTGAAAGTAACGAACGTAAAAAGCGGAATGCTCCATCTTGACCGGCGTCAGCACCGAGTCCTGGCCAAAATAACAAGAGGCGACCATGGCAATCCTGAGTGTCAGGAAAGGTATCACTCCGGGCGACGGTGCGCTGGCAGGATCGGCTGCGAACCGGGTTCCATCGATGAAGGTTTCTCCGCGCGCAAGCCGCTCCTTCAATATTTCCGGATAGGCATCGACGGAGGGCGAGCACGGACACTCGCTGGTAATATAATGGAAGCGCAGTGTGCTGACCAATTGGCCATAGCAATAGACACCGAACCGGTAGGCGTTGGGCAGATTATCCCAGCGATCCTCGAACATACCGCTCGCGATCGGACCACACATACCTGAGCGCCGATAGGAGTTGTAGCGGAGCCGGTAGATCGCCTCCTGATCTTCACCCCCGGTGATGAGACGATATTCGACATGATCCAGTAGTTGCATCATGGATCGGTTGAGCACCGAGTCGATTCTAGCGCTGGCGTCGACCGACGCGCTCTTTCTAGCAACAACCATAGTCCGTCCTCGAATTCCGCTTATAAATAGGCTATTCGAGTTGAAATGAGACACAAGCTGAAAATTCGATATCGCGGATTTACCGGTTGTTAACCTTAATGGCCGTGAATCGTTCGTCGATCTTTCATGCGAAAAAAGCAGGATCGTGCAGCCGAGGGGTGTCTGATCCGAACTGGCGGCGATCATCACGGTGATTCTGAAAACAGGTGTCGCGCGCACCAGGACGTGGCGGATTTAGACAGCGCCCGGCTGTCATCCTTTCATTGGATGAACATTCGACCTGTTTTTTGAACGCATTTCCAGGTGAGACACACTCCGCACCTTCCTGGAATTGCGTTCAACTGGCTGTTCGTTTGCCGGCGATATACAAATCCGCGGCAAACGGCCACGTGACACTCGACATCGTCTCGATGCCCGACGCGCTGAGCGCGGCGCCGAAGAGGAAGCCCTGCACGAAGTCCGGCTTGACCAGATGGACCAGCGTCTTCAGTTGCTCGAAGGTTTCGACCCCTTCGATGGTGACGGAAAGGCCCAGCGTCCGGGACAGGCCGACGATCCCCTTCAGGAGATCGAGCGACTGCCGGTTCTGGTTCAAATCGACCAGGAACGAGCGATCGATCTTGATCTTGTCGAGCGGCAGCTTGTGCAAATAGCTGAGGCTGGAATAGCCGGTGCCGAAATCGTCGAGCGCGATCCGCGCGCCGAGCGCCTTCAGTTCCTCGATCGACTCGCGCGTCAGCGACTTGTCGTCCAGCAACGCGGTCTCGGTGACCTCGATTTCGAGCCGATGCGCTGCAAGGCCCGACTTGGCCAAGGCGGCGCTGACCTTCTGGACGATATCGCGATTGCGGAAGTCCTTGGCCGATAGATTGACCGACACGCTGGTCTGGGCCGGCCATTTGGCGCATTCGGCGCACGCGGCCTCCAGCACGAAAGTACTGATCTCGGAAACGATGCCCATCTCCTCGGCGAGCGGGATGAAGACGCTGGGCGAGATTGGGCCGAGGTCGGGATGATCCCAGCGGCAGAGCGCCTCGCAACTGGCGATGCGCATGGTGCTGACAGCCACGATCGGCTGGTAGACGACGCGCAATTCCCTGGCCTGCACGGCATTGCGCAGGTCGGCCTTCATCAGCTGGCGATTGCGGAAGGCGGCATCCATGGCCGCCTCGAACAGCCGCCAGCTGTTCTTGCCGAGTTCCTTGGCCTTGTAGAGGGCAAGGTCCGCCTTGACGATCATGGCGTCCGCGTCGGTGTCCTTGACCCTGGAAAGCACCGCGCCGCCGCTGCTCTGGATGCGCAAGCCGTGGCCGGCGACGTCCACCTCGCCCTGCAGATCTGCGAAGATCTGGTCGAGCAGGGTGCTGAGATGGCTCTCGTCCTCGACGCGATCGAAGAAGATCATGAACTCGTCGCCGCCGAAGCGGCTGACGGTGATGCCCGGTCCGGCAATCGCCGCGAGGCGCTCGGCGACGGCATAGATCAGCCCGTCGCCGACGGGATGGCCGAGCGTGTCGTTGACGCTCTTGAAGTCGTCGAGGTCGAGCACCGCGAGGCCGCACAGGCGGTCCTGGTCGCCGGAGGCCATGGCCTCGCCGACCAGCTCGTGGAAATAGGCGCGGTTCGGCAGGCCGGTTAAATTGTCGTAGCGCGCCATGAAGCGGATCTTTTCCTCCGCCTCGACGCGGGCCGTCACATCCTCGAAGGTGATGACGCCCAGTTCCTGGCTGCCTTCGCGGGCGGAGAATTCGTAGTGCTGGCCATTAGCGAGAGAGACCAGCACCTTGCGGTCGCGGCCCTCCCGTAAGGCGCGCGTCAGCTGCGCCTCGATGTAGCGGCAGTCTTTCGGCGCCAGCATGCCGCCGGCGACACCGCGCATCAAAAGGCCGTGGATCGAGCGTCCGAGCAAGGCATCGCCCGATTTCAGCGACATCAGGCGGGCGGCTTCGGCATTGGCCACCGCGACGCGCCCGTCGGGTCCCAGCATGACCAGGCCATGCGACATGGTGTTGAGCGCGCGATCGAACCGGCGCGTCAGTTTCCTGGCCTGCTTGTGGCCGATGACCGCGGAGAAGAGCACGTTGCGGACATGGTCGGCGCTGCTGATGGTGACGAACGTCAGCGGGATGATCATCAAGCCGAGGACGACAGAAGGCATATCCAAGCGCAGGATGAGCGCAAGAGCCGCAGGCCCGACGAGGGTCAAGGAAAAAATCTGGACCATGCGCATGGACCCGTAGCTTCGTCCGACAACCGTTACCAGGGTCGTCAACGACAACGATACCGACGCCAGTTCAGCAAATTGATCAGGACGCAGATAGATCGACACGAAGCAGAATGACCCCAATGCGAGGCCCTGCGCGCTGCCTTTGAGAATGTAATTGCGCTCTATCGCTTCTGCCTCTGCGACACTTGCTATGGTGCCGCCCGCTCTATGGAAGCCTTGGATGCTGAAGTACCGCCAGAGGCTGGCCGATAGCAGAACGAAAGCCAACGCCAAATAAAGCAGATCCTGCGTGCGCAGGTAGACCATGAAACCGAGAATCCAGTAGCATACGCCGCCGATCGCCACCATGCCGGCGTTGTCGAACAATGCCCGCACGAACTGGATATAGACATCCGCCGGGATGTTCTCGGTCTTTGTTCTGCCCATGTCGCTGGCCCAACACTACGCCCTCTAATGCCACGCCCGCCTTAAGAAAGGCTTAGACAGCGGCTTGACTTCGGTTGCCGAAGTTACGAAACCGCAGGCAGATCAGAGAATTCAATCCTTCGGCAAACAATCGGCCGGCTGGTGCGATCACTCCGCCGCCCGGAGTGCCGGCTCCGCCGGAGCCTGGGCCAGACGCTCGATCAGCCGCGCACGCTCGCCCGCCGCCTTGTCGGCGCTGGCCTGTCGGACATGGCCGTAGCCGCGGATCAGCGCCGGCACGGAGGCCAGAGCCGTCGCGGCCTCCACCCTGCCAGGCGCCAGCGCGCCGGCGATGAGGTCGAGATCGGCCTCATACTCTCTCAGCAGCTGCCGCTCCATGCGCCGCTCGGCCGTGTAGCCGAAAAGGTCGAAGGCGGTTCCGCGCAGGCCCTTCATCGCCGCCAGCAGCCGAAAGCCCTTCATCATCCACGGGCCGAAGCTCGATTTGCGGGGCTTGCCGTCATTGCCGCGCCGCCCAAGGATCGGCGGCGCGAGGTGGAATTCAAGCTTGTCATAGCTCTGGAACTGCTGGGCGAGGTCGGCGGCGAAGGTGCCGTCGGTGTAGAGGCGCGCCACCTCATACTCGTCCTTGATCGCCATCAGCTTGAAGAGGTTTTTGGCGACGGCTTCGGTCACCGCGGTCGAGCCGGGCACGGCCTTGGCTTCGGCGACGCCCAATGTCGCCACACGGTCGGCGTAGCGCTTGGCGTAGGCGGCGTTCTGATAGGCGGTGAGGAAGGCGACGCGGCGGGCGATGACATCGTCCAGAGTCTCGGCGGGTTTCGACGCCGGCTTGCCGGTTTGGGCGACCAGGCCGCGCACGAAGTCGGGCTGGTGCGCCGCACGACGGCCCCAGCGGAAGGCCGCGATATTCATCGCTACCGCTTCGCCGTTCAATTCTATCGCCTTTTCAACGGCTTCGGCCGAAAGCGGCAGGCCGCCATGCTGGAAGGCGAAGCCCAGCATGAACATGTTGGCGCCGAGCGAATTGCCGAACAGAGCGCTCGCCGTGCGGGTGGCGTCGAAGAAATGCGCCTTGTCGTCGCCGGCAGCCGCCCGGATCGCCTTCTTCAGCCGCTCGACCGGCAGCGAGAAGTCGGCGGAACGGGTGAACTCGCCGGGCATGATCTCGGCGGTGTTGGCGAGGAAGATCGTATGGCCCTCGCGCACTGCGCCCAGCACCTTCTTGGCGCCGGAGACGACGAGATCGCAGCCGAGCACAAGGTCGGCCTTGCCCGCCGAAACGCGGATGGCGTGGATGTCGTCGGGTGTAGGGGCGATGCGGACATGGGTAAAGACCGAGCCGCCCTTCTGGGCAAGGCCCGCCATGTCGATCATGCCGCAGCCCTTGCCTTCGAGATGCGCCGCCATGCCGAGCACCGCGCCGATGGTGACGACGCCGGTGCCGCCGACCCCGTCGATAATCGCCGCCCAGCCCTGGTTGCCCATGCGGAACTCAGCCGGCGCCGGCACGCCGTCGAGAGGATCGGCCCTGCCGGCAATGCCTTCAGCTTTCCTGATCTTGCCGCCATGTACGGTGACGAAAGACGGGCAGAAACCGTTGAGGCAGGAGAAATCCTTGTTGCAACTCGACTGGTCGATCCGGCGCTTGCGGCCGAATTCGGTCTCGACCGGCTGGATGGAGACGCAGTTCGACCGCACGCCGCAATCGCCGCAGCCTTCGCAGACCAGTTCGTTGATGAAGACGCGCTTGTCCGGATCGGGGAAGGTGCCGCGCTTGCGGCGCCGGCGTTTCTCGGCGGCACAGGTCTGATCGTAGATGAGAACGGAAACGCCTTTGAGCCCACGCAACTCGCGCTGGACGAGATCGAGGTCGTCGCGGTGATGGATGCTGATGCCGGCCGGGAAATCGGCCTTGCCGGCATATTTGTCGGGCTCGTCGGTGACGACGGCGATGCGCTCGACGCCCTCGGCGCGCACCTGTCTCGCGATCATGTCGACGGTCAGGCCGCCCTCATGCGGCTGACCGCCGGTCATCGCCACCGCATCGTTGTAGAGGATCTTGTAGGTGATGTTGGCGCCGGAGGACAGCGCGAAGCGGATCGCCAGCACGCCGGAGTGGTTGTAGGTGCCGTCGCCGAGATTCTGGAAGATGTGGTCGCGCTTCGAGAACGGCGCCTGTCCGACCCATTGCGCGCCCTCGCCGCCCATGGCGGTGAAGCCGACCGTGTTCCTGTCCATCCACAGCGCCATGAAATGGCAGCCTATGCCGGCGGCGGCGATCGAGCCGTCCGGTATCTTGGTGGATGAATTGTGCGGGCAGCCCGAGCAGAAGAAAGGCGTGCGCGAGCCGATATCTACGGTGTCGGCAAGCATCGCCTGGAACTGGCGCAACTTCGCCACCCGCGCGGCGATCTCTTCCGACGGGCCGATGGTGCGCAGGATCCGCTCGCCGAGCGCGATGGCGATCTCGTTCGGGTCGAGCGCGCCCTTGGCCGGGAACAGCCAATCGCCGCGCTCGTCCTTCTTGCCGACGATCACCGGCTGGATGGCGGTGCCGTAGAGGTTCTCGCGCAGCTGCACCTCGATCAACGAGCGTTTTTCCTCGACGACGACGATGGTGTCGAGGCCGCGGGCGAACTCGGCGATGTGCTGGAAATCGAGCGGCCAAGGGCAGCCGACCTTGAACAGGCGGATGCCGATGCGGTTGGCGGCCGCCTCGTCGATGCCGATATCCTCCAAGGCCTGGCGGACATCGAGATAGCTTTTGCCGATGGTGATGACGCCGAGCTTGGGATTGCGCCCGCCGGAATAGACGATGCGGTTCAGACCATTGGCCTGGATAAAGGCGGAAGCGGCGGCGCGCTTATATTCATGCAGCCGCTCCTCCTGGCCGAGCATGTCGATCTCATGGCGGATGTTCAGGCCGCCCGGCGGCATGTCGAACTCGGGAATGACGATGCTGAGACGCTCGATCGAGGCGTCGACCGAGGCCGTCGATTCGATGTTGTCCTTGACGCATTTGATCGCCGCCCAGGTGCCGGCGAAGCGCGACATGGCAAAGCCGTAAAGGCCGTAGTCGATGATCTCCTGGACGCCGGCCGGATTGAGGATTGGCACCATGGTGTCGACAAAGAGGAATTCGGTGGCATGCGCATTGGTCGAGGATTCGGCCATATGGTCGTCGCCCATCAGGGCGAGCACGCCGCCATGCTTGGACGAGCCGGCCAGATTGGCGTGGCGGAAGACGTCGCCGGAACGGTCGACGCCCGGCCCCTTGCCGTACCAGACGGAAAAGACGCCGTCATGCGTGCCCTCGCCCAGCAATTCGGTCTGCTGCGAGCCCCAGCATGCGGTGGCGGCGAGTTCCTCGTTTAGGCCGGGCTGGAAGACAATGTCGGCGGCCGCAAGCTGCTTCTTGGCCCGCCACAGCTGCATGTCGAGACCACCCAGCGGCGAGCCGCGATAGCCGGAGACGAAGCCCGCCGTGTTGAGGCCGGCCCGGCGGTCGCGCTCGCGCTGCATCAGAAGCATGCGCACGACCGCCTGCGCGCCGGACAGGAAGACGCGCTCCTTGCCAAGGTTGAACTTGTCGTCGAGCGCGACGTCGTGCAGCGTCATCAGGTATTTCCTCTGCGGAGGCGCCTCAAATCAGGCAGCCAACGTCGGAGTGGGACGCCGCAGTCTTTCTTCCCTTGGCGGTGAGGTCAAACAAAATCGCAGAGGCCAAATAACACGCAACAAACGGTCTGGCGAGTGGCAAGCCGCGCACGCAAGAGCATGCTAACCACTTCCGGAGGAACAAAAATTTCGTGAGCGCTGGGCGTTTCAGGTCGCTTTCGAGCAATCCGGCTTCTGCGCATCGGGCAGCCTGCCGTCAGGATGGCCGGCAAGGTCAGGATTGAGCTCGTATTTCGGTCCGATCACCAACGGCCGATCCGGCAGCATGGTCTGATCCTCCGACGAGGTCATGGTGGTGTCGATGCTTTGCAGCAATGTGCCGCTGGCATCCTCGATGCGGATCGAGACTTTGTAGGGCTTGTCCTTGACCACGCAGGAGAGCGGCGGACTGGTCAGCGTGATATGGGGCAGCTTCGGCCAGATCTTCTGGTTGACGACGAGCGGGTCGCCGCCGGCCGGGTTTTGGAAGCTCACGACCGCGACCTGGCCGTCGACCATCGGGCGCAGCGGCTTCAGCGTGATGACATAGGTGGCGATGGCGAGCCGGTAATTGAACTCGAACAGCTTGCCGGAGATGGCAAAGAGCTGGTCGTTGCCGGCGTCGCGGCAGGCGCCGAGCGTGACAGCGGCGACCAGGGCAGCGCCGAGGACGATCGAATGCGACAATTTCCTAAGCATTGGGAGCCTCCCTCGCCGCTGTACGGCGGCGGTAATAGCGGTTTGCCTTCTGGCGGTTGCCGCAAACGGCCATGTCGCACCAGAGGCGGCTGGCGTTGCGGCTGCGGTCGACAAACAGCCAGCTGCAATTGGGACAGATCCTAAGCCTTGCCACCGTTTCGTCGCGCAACAGCGACAGCGCCGAGACGGCCAAAGCCGCCTCGAAGGCGATCGGCGATTGCGGATCGCCGAAAGGCTGGCCCGGCCTCCCGATCTCGGTCGCGCTGCCGGACAGCCCGCTGGCGCAGGCCGTGAGGAAGTCCGGCAGGTGGCTGGTCGCCACCGCGCCGTTCGACACGGCATGGCGAAACAGGCGATCGGTCGCTTCGCGGATCGAGATGACGGTCGGCTTTATCTCGCCCGGTTCCGGCGCCTGCAGCCGCCGGCCGCCGAGCTCGGCGGCGCGAAAGCTGCTCGCCGCCTCGGCGAAGCGGGCGATCTCGGCCGGGTCGTCGAAACGGTCGAAGGACTTTTCCGGGTCGTTGCGCAGCACGACCGTGTTCGCCGTATCGAGCGCAAGGAAGCCGCCGGTGAAGCGGTGCGGGGTCCAGGAAACCGTCATGACAGAAATCTAACCGATAAAACGTGTTTGACAAGTTAGATTCTGGATGCAACGGTCCAGATGGAGGTCAGGGTGCAGGACCCGAGGACGCCGCATGCTCTATTTCTTCCAGCAGGTGCTGAACGGGCTGCATTCCGGCGCGCTCTATGCGCTGCTCGCCTTCGGCTATGTGCTGACCAATGGCATCCTGCATCGCACGAACCTGGCTTATGGCGCGCTGTTCGCCTTCTGCGGCCAGACGATGATCCTGACCGCCGCCTTCGGCTATCAGGCGCTGTGGCTGACGCTCGCCGCCGCGGTGACGCTCGGGGTGGCCGCTGCCATTCTCTATGCGGCGCTGATCAGCCACGTCCTGTCGCGCAGTGTCTTCGAGAGGCTCGCCGATCGCTCGCCCAACGCCATCGTGGTGACGACGCTCGGCATTCTCGTCTTCCTGTCGGAGGCGAGCCGCATCGCCGCCGACACGCATGACCTGTGGCTGCCGCCGATGCTCGCGAATCCCGTCACCTTTGCCCAGGGTAACGGCTTCAAGGTCACGCTCACCGTCATCCAGCTGCTCGACTGCGCTTGTGTCATCGGCGTGGTGGCGCTGGCGGCCTGGCTGTTTTCGCATTCGCGCTTCGGCCGCGCCTGGCGCGCCGTCTCCGACGATCCGAAAGCGGCGGCGATGTGCGGCGTCGACGTCACCGCCGTGTTCCGCCGCGCTGTGCTGTTCGGCGGCTTTTGCGCCGCCTTGGCCGGCGTCCTTGCCGGCCTCTATTACGGCAATGTCTCCTTTGGCACCGGACTGGTCTACGGTCTCAAAATCCTGTTCGTGACGGCGGTCGGCGGTTATCTGTCGCCGCTCAAGGCAGCGCTTGGCGCCGCGACCTTCGGCATGGCGGAATCGCTCTGGGCCGGCTATTTCCCGCTCGAATGGCGCGACGCCTGGATCTATCTCTTCCTCGTCGTCATGCTGGTTCTGATCGGCGCCGGGCGCGACCAGGCCAAGATCGCCTAAGCTCCCAGACTTTCGTTGCATGACGTCGCGTCACGCGGCGGCATTCCGCCCCTGCGCGGCTTACCGATCTGTTTGCCGCGGCTTTGTCATGTTGACCTGCCGGACCACGCACTGCATATCGTTGGGCTAGGCGGCGCGACGCCGGAGGGGGTATCGGGCGCGCCGCATGGCACTTTGAGTCTACGCATCGTGCTTTCCGAAAATCGAACGTGATTTTCGGGCCCGATGCACGAGGGAGGACTATGCATGGCTGGGCTGCTCGCTCTATCCAGGACGATCGACCGCATCAACGAGTTCATCGGCCGCTGGGTCTCGTGGCTGATCCTGCTCGCGATCCTGGTGAGCGCCGGCAATGCCGTCATCCGCAAGGTGTTCGACACCTCCTCCAACGCTTGGCTGGAGCTGCAATGGTACCTGTTCGGCGCCGCCTTCATGCTGGCCGCCGCCTACACGCTGAAGCAGAACGACCATATCCGCATCGACATCGTCTACGGCATGTTCTCGCGCCGCGTGCAGCACCGGATCGACCTCTTCGGCCATCTCTTTTTCCTGATGCCCTTCGTCATGCTGATGGTGATCTATTTCGTACCTTACGTGTCGCTGTCCTTCCGCAGCGGCGAGATGTCGACCAATGCCGGCGGGCTGATCGTCTGGCCGGCCAAGGCCATCCTGCTCGTCGGCTTCTTCCTGCTCGCGCTGCAAGGGGTTTCCGAGATCATCAAGAAGATCGCCATCATGCGCGGCGACATGGACGATCCCACTCCCTTCATCTCGGCGCATGAGCAGGCCGAGCTCGAGGCCAAGGCGCTGGCCGAGGAAGCCAAGGCGCTCGCGGGCGAGGTCCGCTCATGATCGAATTCATCGCGCAGAACATGGCGCCGATCATGTTCGCGTCGCTGATCATCTTCCTGTTGATCGGCTACCCCGTCGCTTTCTCGCTCGCCGCCAACGGCCTGCTGTTCTTCTTCATCGGCGTGCTGGTCTCGCCCTACTCCGGCGGGTCGATCAACCTCGCCTGGCCGCTGCTGCACGCGCTGCCGGACAATTTCTACGGCACCAGGGTGATGTCCAACGACACGCTGCTGGCGATCCCCTTCTTCACCTTCATGGGCATCGTGCTTGAACGATCAGGCATGGCCGAGGACCTGCTCGACACGATCGGCCAGTTGTTCGGGCCGATCCGCGGCGGGCTTGCCTATGCGGTGATCTTCGTCGGCGCGCTGCTTGCCGCAACGACCGGCGTGGTGGCGGCCTCCGTCATCGCCATGGGCCTGATCTCGCTGCCGATCATGCTGCGCTACGGCTATGACCGCAGGGTGGCTTCCGGCGTCATCGCCGCGTCCGGCACCCTCGCCCAGATCATCCCGCCGTCGCTGGTGCTGATCGTGCTCGCCGACCAGCTGGGACGCTCGGTCGGCGACATGTACGCCGGCGCGTTGATCCCCGGCATCGTGCTGACCGGCATCTACATGCTCTACATCCTGATCATGTCGATCGTCCGGCCGAAATCGATGCCGGCGCTGCCGCTCGAAGCCCGCACGCTCGGTCACGGCGTGTTGTCGCTGATCGTGGCGCTGCTGGTCACCGGCGCCATCTCCTACGGCGCCTATCGCTACCTTGCCCCGACGCGGGGCGACAATGCCGATATCCTCGGTTTCGCCGTCGGCGTCATCGTCATCTATGTGGTCGCCATCCTCGACCAGCGCCTGCGTATCAACATGATGTCGAAACTGGCGCAACAGGTCGTGATCGTGCTGATCCCGCCGCTGGCGCTGATCTTCCTGGTGCTGGGCACGATCTTCCTCGGCATCGCCACGCCGACCGAAGGCGGCGCCATGGGCGCCGTCGGCGCGCTCATCATGGCGGCGATGAAGGGCCGCTTGACGAGGGACGTCATCAACCAGGCCCTGGCCTCGACAACCAGGCTTTCCTCATTCGTGCTGTTCATCCTGATCGGTGCACGCGTCTTTTCGCTCACCTTCTACGGCGTCAACGGCCATGTCTGGGTCGAGCATCTGTTGACCTCGCTTCCCGGCGGCGAGACCGGCTTCCTGATCGGCGTCAACATCCTGGTCTTCGTGCTTGCCTTCTTCCTCGATTTCTTCGAGCTCGCCTTCATCATCGTGCCGCTCCTGGCGCCGGCCGCCGACAAGCTCGGCATCGACCTGATCTGGTTCGGCGTGCTGCTCGGCGTCAACATGCAGACCAGCTTCATGCATCCGCCCTTCGGCTTCGCGCTGTTCTACCTGCGCTCGGTCGCGGCCCGCGTGCCCTATCTCGACAGGATCACAGGCAAGCAGATCGCGCCGGTCAGCACCGGGCAGATCTATTGGGGCGCCGTGCCGTTCGTTTGTATCCAGGTGATCATGATCGGGCTCACCATCGCCTTCCCGCAGATGGTCATGCGCTACAAGGGCGCCGCGGTGGAGCCCAGCACCATCGACCTCAAGCTGCCGGACATGCCGTCGCTGTCGCCGCTCGGCACAGCCCCGGCGAACAACAACGGCGCGGCGCCGGCCAATGGCGGCGCCCCGGCGGCTCCCGGCACGCCCGACCTGTCGCAGCCGCCGAGCTTCGGCGATGCGCCGGCCAAGCCGGCGGCGCCGGCGCCCGACCTTTCTAAGCCGCCGAGTTTCAATTGAGGTGACCGCGTCATGAGAGCCGTCCGGCTGGAAGCAATCGGCAGCATCGCGCTTCGCGAGGTGGACAAGCCTTCGCCGGGACCGGGGGATGTTCTGGTGCGCATCGAGGCCTGCGGCGTCTGCGGCACCGACCGGCACCTTTTCCATGGCGAGTTTCCCTGCGCGCCGCCGGTGACGCTCGGCCATGAATTCTCCGGCATCGTCGAAGCGATCGGCCAGGCGGTGTCGGGCATTGCCATCGGCGACCGCGTCACCGGCGATCCGAACATCGCCTGCGGGCGCTGCGCCCATTGCCATGCCGGCCGCGTCAATCTCTGCAGCAATCTGAGCGCCATCGGCATCCACCGCGACGGCGGTTTCGCCGACTATGTGCTGATGCCGCACAAGCAAGCCTTCCGGCTGCCCCCAGACCTCAAGCCGACGCATGGCGCTTTCTGCGAGCCGCTCGCCTGCTGCCTGCACGGCGTCGACCTTGCCGCGATCCGGCCGGGCGCGTCGGTGGTGGTGCTGGGCGGCGGCGTCATCTGTCTGCTCGTCGTGCAGCTGGCCAAGCTCGCTGGCGCAGCGATCATCATCCTGTCGACCCGGCAGGCTTCGCGCCGCGCGCTCGCCGCGGAGCTCGGCGCGACCGCGACAATCGACCCAAGCACCGTCGACCCGATCGCGGCCGTCGCCGGGCCGAACGGCCTGGCCCCCGGCGGCGTCGACGTGGTGCTGGAATGCGCCGGCGTGCGCGACACGGTCGAGCAATCGATGCGGATGGCAAAGGCGGGCGGCACGGTTGTGATCGTCGGCGTCGTGCCGCAAGGCATGAAGGTGGAAATCGAGCCGTTCGATCTCTTGTTTCGCGAACTGAAGGTGCTCGGCTCCTTCCTCAATCCGTTCACGCATGCAAGGGCGGCGCAGCTGATCGCCTCCGGCGCGATCGAGGTCGACCGACTGATCTCAAGGCGAGTGAGCCTGGAGGAGGCGCCCGACGTAATCGCCAACCCGCCGGCGCCGGGTGAGGTCAAGGTGCTGGTGGTGCCGGGCCAAGGCTGACCCACGGCCCTTTGCCTTGAAACGTTGGCGATTGGCGAAACCGCCGATGACGGCGCCCCTCTCCCCGTCCCTATGCGGGAGAGGGTGCCGGCAGGCAGGTGAGGGGCGGCGCCGACGTCGGATGTGTAAGGTGAGACCCAGATCGCGGCTCTAGGCGATTCAATCGCCGAAGCTGGCGCTGCCCCTCATTCCCCTGCCGGGACCTTCTCCCCGTATAGTGACGGGGAGAAGGGGCTAATCTTCCTACAGTTTGCCGTTGCGCTGCTGCACCATCATGAAGGTGTCGTAGTTGTATTCGGCGATCTGGGCCCAGAGATAGTGCTCCTTGCGGAACGCCTTGATCGATTCCCAGATCTTCTTGAACGGCGCGTTGTTGGATTCCATCTCGGCATAGACCTCGTTGGCCTTCTCGAAACAGGCGGCCATGATCTCCTGGCTGAACGGCCTGAGCTTGGCGCCGCCAGCCACCAGCCGCCGCACCGCCGGCGGATTCACATAGTCGTATTTCTGCAGCATGTTGGCGTCCGCGGCCTGCGCCGCGGTGCGCACCAGCGATTTGTAAGTCGGCGAAAGTTCTTCGTATTTCGCCTTGTTGAACAAGAGATGAACGGTCGGGCCGCCTTCCCACCAGCCGGGATAGTAGTAATAGGGCGCGACCTTGTAGAAGCCGAGCTTCTCGTCATCATAGGGTCCGACCCATTCGGCGGCGTCGATGGTGCCCTTTTCCAGCGCCGGGTAGATGTCGCCGCCGGCAATCTGCTGCGGAACCACGCCGAGCCTCTCGACGACCTTACCGGCAAAGCCGCCGATGCGCATCTTGAGACCCGACAGATCGGCGACGCTGTTGATTTCCTTGCGGAACCAGCCGCCCATCTGGACGCCGGTGTTGCCGCCGGGCAGGCCGAACAATCCTTGCGCCCCAAGGAATTCGTTGAACAGGTCGATGCCGCCACCATGGTAATGCCAGGCGTTCATGCCGCGTGCATTGAGCGAGAAGGGGACGGCGGCGCCGAGAGCCCAGGTGGGATCCTTGCCCCAGTAATAATAGGCCACGGTGTGGGCCGCTTCGACGGTGCCGGCGGCGGCGGCATCGGCCGCCTGCAGGCCGGGCACCAGTTCGCCCGACGCGAAGACCTGGATCTGGAAATTGCCGTCGGTCGCTTCCGACAGCATCTTGGAGAAGACTTCGGCGCCGCCATAGATCGTGTCGAGCGACTTCGGGAAGGACGACGCAAGCCGCCAGGTCACTTTCGGATTGGACTGGGCAATGGCCGGCGTGGCGAGTGCCGCGGCTGCTGCGGCTGCGCCCACGCCGGACGCACCGGCCTTGCGAATGAAAGAACGACGATCCATTAAGTTTCCTCCCTTGCGGATCAGCTGACCGACGTCAGGGCATCCTCGTTGCCCGCATCAGTTGGGGAAGAAACATACACAGGCAAAGGGTCGAGTCCAGCGTTGCGGGCAAGGGTTGCCGCCATTCCGGCGCCGCGTGCAACTATAGTCTAACGAACCTGCCGCTGGCCCATGCAAGGCAGCGAAACTCACCATGGCAAACTGCCTTCAGATCGCCTATTTAGTAGGCAGATTAACTCCTTAGCTCTCGAAGGAATCCAAACCCGAAATGCAGCAACCGCTCGTCGCAGTCTCGTCCGACGTCCGCCAGTTCGACAACTACACGTGGCACGCGGCACCCCAGCAATATTTGGAAGCGGCGGTCGCGGGCGCCGGCGTGTTCCCGCTGCTGGTGCCGTCCTTCGGCGACCGGCTCGACCTCGACGAATTGCTGTCGTCTGTCGACGGCGTCATGCTGACGGGTTCGAAGTCCAACGTCCATCCCTCGCTTTATGGCGGCGACCCGAGCGAGGCCAACGGCCCTTACGATCCGGCGCGTGACGCCACGACGCTGCCGCTGGTCCGCAAGGCGATCGAGCGCGGCGTGCCGCTGCTTGCCATCTGCCGCGGTATCCAGGAATTGAACGTTGCGCTCGGCGGCACGCTGGGCACCGAAATCCAGGAGCGCGAAGGCTCGCTCGACCACCGCGCGCCGGTGAGCGACAATCAGGATGGGCGCTTCGCTATCCATCAGACGATCTCGATCAAGCCGGGCAGTTGCCTTGCCGGCGTGTTCGGTGCCGGCGAGATCAAGGTGAATTCGCTGCACCGCCAAGCGATCGACCTGCTGGGCTCCAGGCTTCAGGTCGAGGCCCTGGCCACCGACGGCACGATCGAGGCAGTCTCGGTCAAGGATGCGCGGGCCTTCGCGGTCGGCGTGCAGTGGCACCCCGAATACTGGGTGAAGTCGGACAGCAACTCCGCCAAGATCTTCAAGGCCTTCGGCGATGCCGTGCGGCTGCACGCGGCCGCGAAAACAGGTGTCCGCGCCGCGGCGGAATAGAAATAGGGGCGCTTCAAGCGCCGCCTTTCGCCACTCAGATCAGAACTTGTAGCTGAAGCCGACACGCACGGCCTGGGTCGTTACGTCGGTGGGGTAAAGAAACCCGCCGTCGGTTGCCGGATTGTCAGTGAATTTGCCGAAATCGCTGTAGCGATACTCGACGCGCGTCGTCCAATTCGGTGCGAATGCATATTCGACGCCAGCGCCCACCGTCCAGCCAGCTTTCGTATGCGAAGAGCTGTCGCTCGTTCCGCCCTCGTCATAGTGGGTATCGAAATGAGCAACCGCCAAACCGCCTGTGGCGTAGAGCAGGGCTGGCCCTACCGCATAGCCGAGGCGCGCGCGCAGGGAGCCTTGCACATCGATCTTGGTTTTGATCGTGCCGGCAAATTCCGAGTCAACCGAACCGCTCATTCCCGAGGCTTCAATGTCGGCTTCGGCGCCAAGAACGAATTGATCGTAAGCCTGGTTGTAGCCAATATGAATACCGCCCAGGACTCCATCGCTTTTCCAGGAGTCGGCCCAGTCGGAAACGCCAGTGCCTATCTCAGAATCGTGACTCTTTACTTTGCCCCAGCCATAGCCGAGTTGGACGCCGCCATAAAAGCCGCTCCACTCATACGCTGCAGGAACAGCAGGAGAAAGCGCGTCAGCGGCGAAGGCGCTGGCCGGAAACAAGGCGATAATGGTCGAAGCAAGAAGAAAGGACTTCATTTAAGCACCCCAAAGCTACGACGAACCTATTCGGCTTTGGCTGCATTGCAAGACAGGCGAGCACATCGGGGATACATTCCTATCCGAAGTTGCAAAAAGACCACGCCTTGGGATCACTGGCCGTCACCTGTCAACGCCAGAAGCGGCGTGGCCGGCGCATAGGATTCGTAGCCGTCGCCATCGGCGACACCGAAGGTGACGATCGGATCGACGCCGTTCTCGCTGAAAGCGACCGAGCCGTCCGCCTGCTCGTGCCAGAATTTAACCCGCTCGATGCCGGGCATCAGCTTGCGGCAGTTCGGCGCGACGTCGACACGCGACAGGCCGTCGAGACCGGAGCTCCGCGCTGCACGGCGCAGGCGGCTTCATCGCATTGGCGATAGCTGCTCGAGGAGGCGGTCTCGACAGCCGCGCCTTGGCCCTCGCCGTCATAGAGAACATGCGCGCCTCCGAGCAACGCAACCGACGCAACCAATCCGGCAACCAGCTTCACGCCGCTTCTCCACACTCAACCAGCATGAAAATCATTTCAGAGAGTTAAGTGGGAGTTAATGAGGCTGTTGAAGCCTTAACAAATGTGGCGAAAGCGCCTGGAGCGGTTCAACCTCCCATGGACGGAACACCCGTTTGAAACCTTCCCTCGAATTGCTCTAGCTGCGCGCCTTGACGTTGATCGTCTCCGTCACCGGCGTCAGCGGCCGGCGCTCGGTGAACCAGGCGACGAGATTGTCGACGCAGAGATCGGCCATGGCGCGGCGGGTGTGGACCGACGCCGAGCCGACATGCGGCAGAAGCGAGGCGTTGGGCGCGTCGAGCAGGGACTGCGGCACCTTCGGCTCGTCGGCAAAGACGTCGAGGCCGGCGGCGGCGATGGCACCGCTCTTAAGAGCGCCGGCCAGCGCTGCCTCGTCCACCGTCGAGCCGCGGCCGATATTGACCAAGACGCCGTTCGAGCCCAGCGCCGACAGGACCTCGGCGTTGATCGCCTTCTCGGTGGAGGCGCCGCCCGGGGCAATGCAGATCAGCGTGTCGACGGCTTCGGCAAGCCCCTTCAAAGTGGCATGATATTCGTAAGCCAGGCCTTCGACCTTGCGGCGGTTGTGATAGGCGATCGGCAAGCCGAAGGCCTCGATGCGGCGGGCGACGGCACGGCCGATGCGGCCCATGCCGAAAATGCCGACGCTGCGGCCGCGCAAGGTAAGCCGGCTCAGGCGATAATTGCCCTTCTCCACCCAGTCGCCATCGCGCAGCCATTTCTCGGCGGCATAGAGCTCGCGCACGGTGTTGATCAAAAGACCGATAGCGGTGTCGGCGACCTCCTCGGTCAAAACGTCGGGCGTGTTGGTGACTATGACGCCGCGCTTGGCCGCGTGATTGGCGTCGACCGAATCGTAGCCGACGCCGAAACTGGCGATGATCTCGAGATTGGGCAGCGCGTCGATCATCGCCGCGCTGATGCCTGCGTAGGAAGCAATGCCGCGCACCGTCGCGCGCATCTCGTCCGTGACCAGCGCAGGGTCGGCGCGTTCGATCCGCACAAGCTTGAACGCCTTGTCGATGCGGCCGACGGCATGGTCGTTGAAATCGCCCGGCACCAGGATGGCGACCGACAATTTTCCTTCGGCCCTGGTCATGCACGCTCCACCGGCTTGCCGGTCGACTGCCGCACATGCAGCTCCGGCTTGATCAGCTCCTGCGAGGGCCGCACCGCCTGCCCGTTCAATTTGTCGAGCAGGGCGCTCGCGGCGCGGCGGCCGACCTCGCGCTGACCGTTCCAGACCGTGGTCAGGGCCGGTGTCGCGATTGCCGCCTCCTCGAGATCGTCATAGCCGGTCACGGAGATATCGACGCCCGGCACGAGGCCGGCGCGGGCGATGCCGTTCATCAGCCCGATCGCGACCAGGTCGTTCCAGCAGCAGGCGGCGGTGGGCTTGTCCTTCAGCGCCAGAAACTGTCCCGCAGCCTCGAACCCTGCCTGCTTGGTGCGCGGCCCGGGAATGCGCCAGGACGGCTTCACCTCCAGGCCGGCCGTCTCCATCGCGTTGAGATAGCCCTGGTAGCGGTCTCGGCCGGTCGAGGTCTGGTCGGTGCCGCCGACCATGGCGATGCGCTTGTGGCCGAGCGAGATCAGGTGGTTGGTGGCAAGCGCGGTGCCATAAGCATCGTCGCCGCGGAACACCGGCACGTCGGCGCCGGCGACGGTGCGCGCGATCAGCACCGCCGGCAGGCCGTTTTCCTCGGCCATGATGATGTCCTTGGCCGGCGTGCCGATGGCCGGCGACATGATGACGCCGTCGGCGCCGAGCTGCAGCAGCGTGTCGATGAAGGTGCGCTGCTTTTCCAGCTGGTCGTAATGGTTGGAGAGAATGAAGGTCTGGCGGCTGCGGTCGAGCTCGCTTTCGATCGAGCGCAGGATCTCGGCGAAGAAGGGGTTCATGATGTCGTGCACGACGACGCCGACAATGCCGGAGCGCGAGGTGCGCAACGAGGCGGCGCGGCGGTTGTAGATATAGCCGATGACGCGGGCATGCTCCTTGATGCGCTCGCGCGTGGAGCCTGCGACCAGCGGGCTGTCGCGCAGCGCCAGCGATACCGTTGCCGTGGAGACGCCGAGCGCATCCGCGATCGTCGAAAGCTTGATCTTCTGTGCCAGCGCCCTTCGCTCCCCAGGGTCTTTAAATTGTTTAAATTCGGCCTTATGCCATCGATCGGGAGCAAATCAAAGTTTTTTCGCCAGCGCCTCGGCCTCGGTGTCGAGCGAGGCGGAGTTGCGGACGCGAAGCCGGTGCTCGCGGTGGATGATGTAGAGCCCGCTCGCAACGATGATCACAGCGCCCAGCAAGGTCCAGCGGTCGGGGAATTGGTGGAAGATCAGCCAGCCGGAGATGATCATCCACACCATCTGCGAATAGGGGAAAGGCGCCAACTGCGTCGTGGTTGCCAGGCGATAGGCCCGGACCAGCAGATAGTGGCCGCCGGCGCCGAAGACGCCCAGCATCAAGACGACGAACCATTGAAAGCCGCCGTGGGGCAGCGCGGGCGCGAAGGCAAGCATCGGGGCCAGCAGCACCGACGGCGCCAGCGCCGAGAACAATATCAGGCTCTCGGATGTCTCCGTCGAGGACATGCGCCGCGTCATGATGACGTAAAAGCTGTTCGACAGCATCGAGCCCAGCGCGAAGAGATGGCCGATGCCGAACACGCCGACGCCCGGCCGGGTGATGATGAGCACGCCGACAAAGCCGGTGAGGATCGCGAGCCAGCGCCGCCAGCCGGCCCATTCGCCGAGCAGCGGGCCGGCAAGCGCGGTGATGACCATCGGGCCAAAGAAATAGATCGAGGTGGTCTCGGCGAGCTGCAGCGTCCTCAGCGCCAGGATGTTGAACATGGTCGAGCCGAAAAGCATGCAGCCGCGCAATATATGCGCCGGCAGGTTGTTGGCGCGAAAACGCGCCGGCTCGCGCCAGCCGCGCAGGAAGAGGCCGACCAGCAGGACATGGACCGCGAAGCGGGCCCAGGCGACGATCAGCGCCGAGACGCCGGCCAGCACCAGATATTTGCTGGAGGTGTCAAGAAAGGTGAAGCAGACATAGACGCAGAGCATCAGAAGCATCGCCGCGGGCGGCGTTGCGCTGTCTTCGTTGTTTTTGGGAATGCTCAAGGTCGGGCCGAAGGAAGATAGACGTTACCCTTCTGCGGCAATCGCCGCTTGCCAGCAAGCCAAAAGCGACTGGCCCAACAAGCGCTTCGGACAGGCTTAAAGCGGATTGCCGTCGGCGATTGGCTTGAACGGTTCTCGCGGGTCGTCATCCACGGGCGGAGCAGGGAGCGAAGCGACGCGGCGCAGACCCGAGGATCCATGCCGTTACATCGACGCTCCACCAACGGTGCAAATTCTGCTCCGT
This sequence comes from Mesorhizobium sp. CA4, assembly GCF_020165075.1. NCBI lineage: Bacteria > Pseudomonadati > Pseudomonadota > Alphaproteobacteria > Hyphomicrobiales > Phyllobacteriaceae > Mesorhizobium > Mesorhizobium sp. CA4. The sequence goes on along the minus strand of NZ_JAIUHK010000002.1, from coordinate 264,408 downwards.
TGCAAACTTCGGCGAAGGTCACGGCATGGATCCTTGGGTCTTCGCTCCGCTTCGCGTCGCTACGCCCAAGGATGACGAAGTTGGCGAGGTAGCTGCCAATCTCGAACGTTCAAGATGGTATAAAATCAGCCATGCATGCGAGCGCCCTTGGTGATCTTGTCGACGAGCTTTTTCTCGCCGCGCATAGCGATCCCGACGACCCTGGCATCGTCCGGCGCGAATTCGGCGAAGACGGCGCGGTTGGCGAGGTCGTGCCCGGTCGAAAACATCTCCTCGATATAGGCGGACGTCGTGACGCCGCGCTCCAATGCCCGGCGATGGATCGTGCCCAGCGTCGCGGCGTCGGCCGACAGGACGATGACCGGCTGGATCGACATCGGGTTGTAGCGGTTGCCGGCGCGGTCGCGATACGGCTCGCCGATGATCTCGGGGAACTGCGCGACGATGCCGCTGGTCAGGAACGCGGTGACGTTGAGCTTCTGCCACACCGGCAGATCCTCTCTGAGGACAATTGCAATTTTCGTATCGAACACCAAGATTGAGACTCCGAAATGGCCCATGACGGGCGGAACAAGGCGATGGCGCAGGCTCTAGGCGCGGAAGCGCAGGAAGGTCTTGAACGTTCGTGCGCGGATGCGGCCGATGGCGATCGCATCGTTTCGGCGCCGGGCGGGCTTGGCCTCGAACGCATCGAAGCTCGATTCCGCGGCAACGCCTTCGAGCTCCACCGGCACGACACCTACGCGATCGGCGTGACCTTGCATGGCGTGCAGCGCTTCCATTATCGCGGCGCGCTGCAACACAGCCTGCCGGGCAAGGTGATCGTGCTGCACCCCGACGAATTGCACGATGGCGGCGCCGGAACGGAAGACGGGCTGCGCTACCGGATCCTTTACCTGGAGCCGTCCCTGCTGCTCGACTGCCTTGATGGCGAAGCGCTGCCTTTCGTGCGCGACGCCGTGGTCGACGATCCGGCGCTGCGGGACACGCTGCTCTCGGCGCTGGGGCCGCTGGACGAAGAACTCGGCGACCTTTTCATGGCGGATTTCGTTGCGCAACTGGCGCAACAGCTGAAACGCCATTCCGGACAGCCGGCAAAATCCACGGGCAAGACCGCATGGCGGGCGGCGGCGCTTGCCCGCGACTATCTGGAGGAGAATGCCGAACGGGCGGTGCATTCCGATGAGCTGGAGGCCGTTACCGGCCTCGACCGCTACGCGCTGTCGCGCCATTTTCGCGCCACTTATTCGACCAGCCCGCATCGCTTCCTGTTGATGCGCCGGCTGCAAAAGGCGCGGCGCATGATCGCCGAGGGCGAGCCACTGGCGGAAATCGCCGCCGGCGCCGGCTTCAGCGACCAGAGCCATTTCAACCGCCATTTCAAGAAGGCATTCGGCATGACACCGGGGCGCTGGGCGGCGCTGGTGCGCGACGCGTAGCGTCGTCGCTCAAGGGCGAGGCGTCCGGTGATGGCGTTCAGGCGCGATGCGCAGCATCGTCGCCGTTCCGCTAAACCGGCGATGCTTTGGTCCGCGGTTGCGCGACGATGCTGCGCATCGCGCTTGCGTTACTCGAGACGACGCCTGCGCGTCGCTCGTTAATGGAAACGTTCTCGCGTTGCGCGACCATGCTACGCATCGCGCGTCTGTCACCAACGTCTCGCGGCTGAGCGATGACGCTGCGCGTCACGCCTCATCCAACTCCGCGTCGTCGTCGATCAGCACCAGATCTTCGTTCGACAGATTGGCCTCAATGCGGGCCAGCAGCTTGAACAGCGCCTTCTGGTCCTTCTTGTCGAGGCCTCTCAGCGCCTGTTTCTCGGTCTTCTTGACCGACTTCTCAATGGCGCGAATGGTTTCACGGCCGGATTCGGTGAGGAAGATATGGGCTTGGCGGGCATCGGCGTTGGAGGCGCGCTTTTCGAGGAAACCCTGCGCCTGCAGCCGGTTAATGGTCTTGGTGATGGTCGGCGGGCGCACGCCGAGCTTGCCGGCGAGATTGCCGGGGGTCTGGCCGTCCTCGCGGTCGAGCGCCAGCATGATCTGGTCCTGGCCGGCGTAAAAACCATGCGCCAGAAGCCGCGCCGCCAGCGCCGTGCGCGCCAGCCTTGCCGCCGAATGCAGCCGGCTCATTGTCGCTGCCTTGTCCGCCTTGGCCATGGCCATTCCCTCTTCGGCCGAACCGACGCGTCCAGCATAGAGGCTGCCCGACGGTTGGCAAATGACGATCTCTAAGAATCCGGCTTGCGGAACGCTTTGCCGGCAAGCATTGCTGTGCCCGCGCAGGTGATGCCAGATGTTTATTTCAGTTAGATGACAAACGACTTTTGCGCCGGCGAGATTCACCGCGAACGCTGGTGAAGGCCATTGGGCGCCCGTGCGGGTCTTGCGTCTGGCCTGCCTCAGCCGCCCTGACCCGCGCTTGGCGCCATCCCGCTTAAAGGGTCCGCCTGGCCCATCGGTTTGGCGGGTGCAAAAGCGCGGCACCCATCCTATATGAGGCCGACAATCCAGGATTTTCGAGCCAAGACTTTCGAGGCAAACCATGAGCGATGCACAGACGCAAATTCCCGTAACCGTTCTCACCGGCTATCTCGGCGCGGGCAAGACGACGCTACTCAACCGCATCCTGTCGGAGAACCACGGCAAGCGCTACGCCGTCATCGTCAACGAGTTCGGCGAGATCGGGATCGACAACGACCTGATCGTCGAATCCGACGAGGAAATCTACGAGATGAACAATGGCTGCGTGTGCTGCACGGTGCGGGGCGACCTGATCCGCGTCGTCGAGGGCCTCATGAAACGCCCTGGCCGCTTCGACGCCATCGTCGTCGAGACCACGGGTCTTGCCGATCCGGTGCCGGTGGCGCAGACCTTCTTCATGGACGACGACGTGCGCACCAAGACCAAGCTCGATGCGGTGGTGGCGCTGGTCGACGCCAAGCACCTGCCGCTGCGCTTGAAGGATTCCAAGGAAGCTGAGGACCAGATCGCCTTTGCCGACGTGGTGGTTCTGAACAAGACCGACCTCGTCACTCCGGAAGAGCTGGAAAAAGTCGAGGCAACGATCCGCGCCATCAACCCGGCCGCCAAAATCCATCGCACCCAGCGTTCCGGCGTACCGCTCACCGAAGTGCTCGACCGCGGCGCTTTCGACCTGTCGCGCGCGCTGGAAAACGATCCGCATTTCCTCGACGCGCACGACCACGATCATGACCACCATGATCACGACCACCACGATCATGACGGTCACGACCACAATCATCACGACCATCCGTCCGACATCCATGACGTGACGGTGAAGTCGGTGTCGCTGCGCGGCGGCGAGATGGACCCGAAGAAGTTCTTCCCCTGGATCGAGAAGGTGACCCAGATGGAGGGACCCAACATCCTGCGGCTGAAGGGCATCATCGCGCTCAAGGGCGACGAGGACCGTTACGTGCTGCAGGGCGTGCACATGATCCTCGAGGGCGATCACCAGCGCGCCTGGAAGGACGGTGAAAAACACGAGAGCCGGCTGGTCTTCATCGGCCGCGACCTCGACGCCGAGCGGCTCAGGAAGAGTTTTGAGGCCTGCCAGGCGGCTTGATTTCCTGACTTTCAGGCGCTAGCGCTGCCCCTTCGTCCTTCTCCCCTTGTGGGAGAAGGTGGCCTCGCGAAGCGAGGTCGGATGAGGGGTGCTCCAGCTTGGCAAGGAAGGCAATCCGTCCAACACCCCTCATCCGTCTTGGCGCTGCGCGCCAATCCACCTTCTCCCACAAGGGGAGAAGGGGGAGCCACATCTAGCCGCGCCGGCTAATCTCGAACGGATCGTTTGCATGCCCACAGTCGCCCCACTTGACCTCGAAGGCCATTGCGTCGCCGCCGTCTTTCTCAATGAGGTGCCGCATTTCGCTTTGGCTGACGGCACGATCCACCGGCTCGACAATGGGTATAAGACCGCGCAGGCCAATGACGGCCTGCTCGCCGCCTTCCACGACGCGGCGAAGGACCGGCTGATCACCGGCGGCGAGGACGGCAAGGTGTTTGCCGTGAAGGCCGGCGGCGAGGTGAGCGAACTGGCCAGCGCCGGCAGGAAATGGGTGACCAGCGTCACTGCCGGACCGCAGGGCGCGGTCGCCTATGCTTCGGGCAAGACCGCCTTCGTGCGTTTCGCCGACGGCAAGATCAAGGAATTTGCCCATCCGCGTTCGGTGGAAGGGCTCGCCTTCTCGCCCAAGGGCATGCGCTTCGGCGTCGCCCGCTACAATGGCGCGACACTGCATTTCCCGGCCGCCGAAGGCAAACCGGTGGAACTCGAATGGGCCGGCGCTCATACCGGCATCACCTTTTCGCCGGACGGCGCCTTTCTGGTCACCACCATGCAGGAAAACGCGCTGCATGGCTGGAAGCTCGCCGACGGCAAGCACATGCGCATGAGCGGCTATCCCGGCAAGGTGAAGAGCCTGTCCTGGAGCGTGAAGGGCAAATGGCTGGCGAGTTCCGGCGCGCCGGCGGCGATCGTGTGGCCGTTCGCCAGCAAAGACGGGCCGATGGGCAAGGCGCCGCTGGAGCTCGGCACGCGCGGCAACACCATGGTGACCTGCGTCGCCTGCCATCCCAGTCAGGATGTCACGGCCATCGGGTATGAGGATGGCATGGTGATTGCGGCGCGCTTCGCCGACGCCAAGGAAGTGCTGCTGCGCCGCCCCGGCAAGGGCGCCATCACGTCGATGATGTGGGACAGGGAGGAACGCCGCGTCGTGTTCGGCAGCGCCGCCGGCGATTGCGGCGTGATCGATATCACGGCTTAAGGGCAGTAAGGCAGTAGGGAAATAGCGCTTGAAAGCCACCCTACTGCCCTACTGCCCTACTGCCCTACTGCCCTACTGCCCTACTGCCCTACTGCCTACCGTCTGAGGGGACTTCATGCATTCAATCCACCGGACTTCCATCGGCGGCATCGAGATCGCCCGAATCGCCGAGTTGCGCGAAGCGGAAGCGGCCGCCTTCCGCAGGGCGCGGCCGAAATCCGAGGCGAAGCTGGGCAACGGCATTGCCGGCTTTCTCGGCGGTGTGCCGATGCACTGGATGACGGACTGGCCGACGCCGTTCCCGATCCTGGTCGACGGCGCCAAGGGCGCCACCATCACCGACATAGACGGCAACAAGCTCGACGATTTCTGCCTTGGCGATACCGGCTCGATGCTCGGTCATTCGCCGCCAGCTGTCGCCCGCGCCATCCGCCGGCAAGCTGCCCGGGGTCTGACCTACATGCTACCCAGCGAGGATGCGCTGGCGATCGGAACGCTGCTGCAGCAGCGGTTCGGGCTGCCCTACTGGCAGATCGCAACCACTGCCACCGACGCCAACCGCTTCGCGCTGCGAGTCGCCCGCGCTGTGACCGGGCGCGAGAAGATTCTGGTCTTCAACGGCTGCTATCATGGCTCGGTCGACGACACGATGGTGCGTCTGATCGACGGCAAACCGGTGAACCGGCCTGGGCTGGCCGGCGAATTCCGCGACCTGACGCGAGCAACGAAGATCGTCGAGTTCAACGATATTGCCGCATTGGAAGCAGCGCTGGCTGACCGCGACGTCGCCTGCGTCATCACCGAGCCGGTGCTGACCAATTCCTGCATGGTGCTGCCGGAACCCGGCTTCCACGACGCGCTGCGGCGCCTGACCCGCGCGGCCGGCACGCTGCTTCTGATCGACGAAACGCACACCATCTCCACCGGCCCCGGCGGCTATACCAAGAAGCACGGGCTGGCCCCGGACCTGTTCGTGCTTGGCAAGCCGGTTGCGGGTGGCGTGCCGGCAAGCATCTGGGGCATGAGCGAAGAGGTCGCCACGCGTTACGGCGCCTACAACCGGGCGAAGGAGCCCGGCTATTCCGGCATGGGCACGACGCTGTCGGCCAATCCGCTGCAATTCGCGGCAATGCGCGCCACGCTGGAAGAGGTGATGACGGAGGAGGCCTACGCCCATATGGACCGGCTGGCGCGCCGCCTCGATGCGGGACTCTCCGCCGTCATCCAGCGAAAGAAGCTGCCCTGGCATGTCGCGCGGGTCGGCGCGCGCGTCGAATTCATCTGCGCGCCCGGGCCGCTCGGGAATGGCGGCGAGGCGGAGAAGGCGCATGCGCCGGAGCTCGAAGCCGCCATCCACGTCGCGCTGGTCAATCGCGGCGTGCTGATCGCGCCGTTCCACAACATGATGCTGATCTCGCCGGCAACGACTTCAGCGCAAGTGAGCCGGCTGATCGCCGCTTTCGCCGCGGTTGCGGGCAAGCTTGCGGCGTGAGACAAGTAGTTGAAAGATTGGCAAACATGGACAACCCAAGCGCTGTAACAAACTCGCCTTCCGGCTCGAAGCCCGCCGAGGCGAGAGCCTTTCTCGACGCACATCCCGAGATCGAGGCGTTCGACATCGTGCTCACCGACGCCAACGGAATCGGCCGCGGCAAGATCGTGCGCCGGCACGAGTTGATGGGCATTTTCGAGAACGGCCGGCACCTGCCGATCTCGATCCTCGGCCTCGACATCACCGGCGAGGATGTGCACGAAACCGGACTGGTGTGGGACACCGGCGACGGCGACCTCAGGGCATGGCCGATCCCCGGCACCCTTGTGCCGCTCTTCGGCACCAAGCCGCCGCGCGGCCAGGTGCTGATGTCGATGCACCATCTCGACGGCCAGCCAATGACCTCCGACCCGCGGCTGGTGCTAGCAAGGCAGGTGGAATTGCTGGCGGCGCGCGGCCTGCATCCGGCGGGCGCTTTCGAGCTTGAGTTTTTCCTGCTGTCCAACGAGCGCGATGCGGATGGCAAGGTTCAGCCTGCCCGCGCGGTGCTCGACGGCCGCCGCTCGGCCAAGACCGAGGTCTATTCGGTCGACCATCTGCATGGCATGGAGCCGCTGTTTTCCGACATCTACGCCGCGGCCAAGGCGCAAGGCATTCCGGCCGAAACCGTGATTTCCGAATACGCGCCCGGCCAATACGAGCTGACGCTGAACTACCGCAAGGACGTGATGCGGGCGGCCGACGACCTCGTCATGCTGAAGCGGCTCGTCAGGGCGCAGGCGCGCCGGCACGGTGTCACCGCCTGCTTCATGGCCAAGCCCATCGAGGCCTATGCGGGCTCCGGCATGCATTTCCACGTCTCGCTGCAGGACGATGCCGGCCGCAATGTCTTCACCGAGGGCGCCGGCGAGAAATGGTCGCCAAAGCTGCTCAACGCGCTTGGCGGCCTGATCCACACCATGGCGGAATCGATGCTGGTGTTTGCGCCGCACGCCAATTCATGGCGCCGCTTCGTCTCGCAATCCTACGCGCCCGTCGCGCCCAGTTGGGGCGTCAACAACCGCTCGGTGGCGCTGCGTGTACCGGCGGGCGACGCCAAGAACCGCCGCATCGAGCATCGGCCGTCGGGCGTTGACGCCAACCCCTACCTTGTCGCCGCAACGGTTCTGGCCGGGATCGTCAAAGGCCTGGATGAGGGTCTGGACTCTGGCCCCGAGACGACCGGCAACGGCTACGAGCAGGCAGCGGAGAAGTCGAGCATGCCGGCCGACTGGCGCGCTGCGATCGAGGCGGCCAGAGGCTCCGATTTCCTGAAGTCGGCGCTCGGCCCCGACCTGCACCGGACCTTCGTGGCGATCAAGCAGGCTGAATATCTGCGCGTCGCGCGGACCGTCAGCGAGTTGGACTATCATCTCTACCTGCACGAGGTTTGAGGCAGCGCCCGGCAGGCGGGACGATCACGTTTTGCCGACATCGGACGCCGAAGAAATATTGGCGGAACCTTCCCGAGGCCTCGCTCATTCCAGATTGGATAGCAGGAGCAGACAGAGCCGCGTCAGAGATGATCGACCGGATGCCAACCACCCCAGCACCGCACCATGCCAAGGTGAAGGCCAAGCATTGGCCGACGCCCGAGCCGGCCGATGTGGTGGCGCCTGAAGCCGACGATATTCCGGAGTTGCGCGAAGAGGCGAAAGGCTGCCGCCGCTGCCCGCTTTGGCATGACGCAACGCAGACCGTCTTGGGCGAGGGACCGGAGAATGCCGATGTGATCTTCGTCGGTGAGCAGCCGGGCGACCAGGAGGATCTGGCCGGCAAGCCGTTCGTCGGGCCGGCAGGCAAGGTGTTCGACAGCATACTGGGCGACGCCGAGATCGATCGCCGCAAGGTCTATGTGACCAATGCGGTGAAGCACTTCAAATTCGAACCGCGCGGCAAGCGGCGCATCCATTCGAAGCCCAATGCCGGCGAAATCCAGGCCTGCCGCTGGTGGCTGGACAAGGAGCTCGATCTCGTCAAGCCGAACCTCGTGGTGGCGCTCGGCGCGACGGCGGCGCAGTCGCTGCTCGGCAAGGCGGTGCCGATCACCAAGATGCGCGGCGATGTGATCGAGCGCGAGGATGGCTTGCGCGTGTTCGTGACCATCCACCCGTCCTTCATCCTGCGCATCCGCGATCGGGAGGACAAGGAGGCCGAGAAGGAGCGGTTTTTGCAGGATATGCGGAAGGTGAAGCAGCTGATGGCTGCTTGATGGGGGAGTGCTAGCCGCTTCTCTTTCGATCACTCATGCCATGCCGATTAAGCGGCGATCGTTCGCGCTGCCCCTCATTGCCCTGCCGGGCATTTCTCCCCGTACAGTGACAGGGAGAAAAAGCTGTCGCGCAGCGCTTCGCCAATCGCCAGCGCGGCGCGGCTATCGCCTTCTCGCGTTCACGGGGAGAAGGTGCCCACAGGGCGGATGAGGGGGCAGCGCCTACGCTCGCGTAGATGACACGGCGTCGTCGTCTAACGGACTAGAATCGCCCTCAGATCATTCACATTCGTGCCTGTTGGCCCGGGCACGAACAGATCCCCGACGGCACTGAAGGCCGTCCAGGCATTGTTGCCGGCAAGCATCGCCTTGGCGTCGACGCCTGCTGCGCGCATGCGCGCCACGGTCGAGCCGTCCGCGAAGGCGCCGGCATTGTTCTCCGAGCCGTCGATGCCATCGGTGTCGGCAGCCAAGGCATCGATGCCATTCACGCCGTCGATGCCGATGGCGAAGGCGAGCAGGAATTCGGAATTGCGGCCGCCTTTGCCCTTTGCCCGCAATGTCACCGTCGTCTCGCCGCCGGACAGGATCAGCACCGGCTTGGCGAAGGGGCGATTGCGCGTCGCCACCTCGCGGGCGATCGCGGCGTGCACGCCGCCGACCTCACGCGCTTCGCCTTCGATGGCATCCGAAAGGATGGCGGCCTCGATGCCTTGCCGCTTCGCTTCGGCGGCGGCGGCTTCCAGAGAGACGCCGGCCGAGGCGGTCAGGTGCACTTCGTTGCCGCCGAAGCGTGGATCGTCGAGGCGCGGCGCGTCCGCGGCCGGAGACTGGATATGCGCCATGACCGAGGCCGGCAGCTTCATGCCGTAGGCGGCGATCGAGGCCAGCGCATCCGCGCGGCTGCCGGTGTCGGGAACGGTCGGTCCTGATGCGACCAGCGCCGGATTGTCGCCCGGGATATCGGACACGACCAGCGATACGACCCGGGCCGGATGAGCGGCGGCGGCCAGGCGTCCACCCTTGATGGTCGAGACATGCTTGCGGATGGTGTTCATCGCCGCGATTGGCGCGCCGGAGGCAAGCAGCGCCTCGTTGACGGCGATCTCGTCGGCAAGCGTCAGCCCCGGAGCCGGCGACGGCAGCAGGGCCGAGCCGCCGCCGGAAATCAGCGCCACGACCAGGTCGTCCGAAGTCAGCCCACGCACTTTCTCCAGCAGCCGGCGCGACGCCTCGAGACCGGCGGCATCCGGCACCGGGTGCGCCGCTTCGATGATCTCGATGCGCTCGCATCTGGCGCCATAGCCGTAGCGGGTGACGACTAGCCCATCGATGGGGCCATCCCAGACCTTCTCGAAGGCGGCGGCCATCTGCGCCGAGCCCTTTCCCGCGCCGATGACGACGGTGCGGCCCTTCGGCTTCGCCGGCAAATGATTGCGGATCGTCTTTTCCGGGTCGGCGGCGGCGACGGCGGCGTTGAAGATCGATGTGAGGAAGCTTTTCGGGTCGGTCATTTTTCTTCCGGCGGCAGCGCAAGCCCGCACGCATCGATGCCAAGATGGGCGCACAGCGCGTCGACCACGACGCCATGGTCCTCGCGCTCCGGCAAGCCGGAGACCGCGATGACGCCGATCACGCCGGCGCCCTTCACCGTGACCGGAAAGCCGCCGCCGGCCAGCACATAATCGGCAATGTCGAGCGCTTCGCCGACCTTGAACGTGCGGTCCGGGCGCTGCTGCTCCAGCACCAGGCGATAGGTGCTTCTCAGATAGCGCTTCACGACGTTGATCTTGCGCCGCGCCCAATCGGGATTTGACGCATTGGAACCCGGCATTGCGGCATAGAAGAGCGGCCGGTCGAAGGTCCTGATGTCGACGATGATCGGCAGGTTTTCCCTCAGCGCCCGGTCCCTGATGGCGGAACCTATCTTGAAGGCGACGGCCTCATCGAAAGCCGCAAAGACCAGCGTGGCTTCCTGTTTCTTGATCAGAGCGATGTCGTCGGCGGTGGCCATGTCTCGTTCTCCGAAAATCGACACCGTCGTTTGTACGACAACCTCTGTCCGGTCAAGCATTCGTCGCGGAGGCCCCCTCATCCGGCCGCTTCGCGGCCACCTTCTCCCCGGTCGGGTGAAGAGATGGGCGCCAGGCTCGGCGGCCCTCCTCTCCCCTCGGGGAGAGGTCGGATTGTCCCGAATTGCCGTTCGCAATTCGGTCAGCAATCCGGGTGAGGGGGTCACCCAGCCACAATCGCGCTCTTTGCCGGCCGCCCGGCCACATAGACCTCGCGCACGGCGCGGTCGTCGCCCAGCGTTTGCAGCAGGAAGAGCTCTTCCGCCAGCGTCTCCACGGTCTCCATCCTGAGCCGCATCCCCGGCGTCGCATGAGCATCGAGCACGACGATGTCGGCATCGGTGCCTTCCTCCAGCGTGCCGACCCTGTCGGCCACGGAAAGCGCCTCGGCATTGCCGCGCGTCAGCTGCCAGAAGGACTGGAACGGGTTGAGCTTCTCGCCGTTCAGCGCGATCACCTTGTAGCCCTCGTCCATGGTGCGCAGCATCGAATAGTTGGTGCCGCCGCCGACATCGGTCGCGGCGGCGATCCTGAGCGGCTTTTCGCGCCGGCGGTAGCGCTGATAGTCGAACAGGCCGGAGCCGAGGAAGAGATTGGAAGTCGGGCAAAACACCGCGACCGAGCCCGATTGCGACAGCGCATCCGCCTCGCGTTCCGACAGATGGATGCAATGGCCGAACAGGCTCTTCTTGCCGAGCAGGCCGTAATGCTCATAGACATCGGCGTAGTCGCGCGACCAGGGGTAAAGCTCCTGGGTGAAAGCGATCTCGGCGTGGTTTTCCGACAGATGCGTCTGCATGTGGAGATCGGGATGCTCACGGCAGAGCACGCCGGCCACCTCCATCTGCTCGGGCGTAGAGGTGATGGCGAATCGCGGCGTAATGGCATAGAGCTGGCGGCCCTTGCCGTGCCATTCGGCGATCAGCGCCTTGGTATCGTCATAGCCTGTCTGCGGCGTGTCGAGCACGCCGTCCGGCGCGTTGCGGTCCATCATCACCTTGCCGGCGATGTTGAGCATGTTGCGCTCATGCGACTCGGCGAAGAAAGCCTCGGCTGAAGACTTGTGCACCGAGCAATAGGCAACGACGGTCGTCGTGCCCTGGCGCAGCATCTCGTCGAGGAAGACCCTGGCGATGCGGCGGCCATGCTGCGCGTTCTGGAATTTCGACTCTTCCGGAAAGGTGTATTTGTTCAGCCAGTCGAGCAGCTCGGCGCCGTAGGAGGCGATGATCTGCATCTGCGGCACATGAACGTGCGCGTCGAGGAAACCCGGCAGGATCAGATGCGGACGATGGTCGATCGTCTCGACGCCGGCGGCCGCCTTCTTCGAGACCTCGGCATAGGAGCCGGTTGCGGCGATCTTGCCGTTGTCGATCAGCAGTCCGCCATCATCCTCGTAGCGCCAGGCGGAATGGTCGTCGACCGCTTCGGGCCAACGCAGGAAGGAGAGCGTGCGGCCGCGCAGAATTTTCGCTGTCATGCTTACTTTCCGGCGCCTTCGAACCAGGCGACCAGAAGGGCCCTTTCCTGGTCGGTGATCTGGGTGACGTTGGCGGGCGGCATGGCATGCGCCCGGCCGGCCTGGATATAGATCTCGCGCGCATGCTCGGCGATGCGCTCGTCGGTGTCGAGCAGCACGCCCTTCGGCGCATGGTAGATGCCTTCATAGACCGGCTCTTGCGTGTGGCACATCGAGCAGCGGCCGAGCACGGTGTCGCGCACGGCCGGGAAATGCGCCGAGGCGATGTAGACCTGCGCTGCGGCGGAGGCGGCGGAGGTCTTCGGCTCGCCGGTCAGCACCTTCGGCACGGTCGACAGCCAGATGATGATCATGAACAGCACGGCGGCGCCGAGCCAGGTCCAGGTCGGGTTACCCTTCCTTGCATGCACGGTGTTGAAATAGTGCCGGATCAGAACGCCGATGATGAAGACCAGCGAAGCAATGACCCAGTTGAACTGGGTGCCGAAGGCCAGCGGATAGTGGTTCGACAGCATCAGGAACAGGACCGGCAAGGTCAGGTAGTTGTTATGCAGCGAGCGCTGCTTGGCAATCTTGCCGTATTTCGGGTCCGGCTTGCGGCCGGCGATCAGGTCGGCGACGACGATCTTCTGGTTGGGGATGATGACCATGAAGACATTGGCCGACATGATCGTGGCGGTGATGGCGCCGAGATGCAGGAAGGCGGCGCGGCCGGTGAAGAGATGCGTCAGCCCCCAGGCGATGAACACCAGCACGCAATAGAGCACCAGCATCAGCCCGGTGTCGCTTTTGCCGAGCGACGAGCGGCAGAGCAGGTCATAGACGATCCAGCCGACGCCGATGGTGGCCAGCGACAAGAGAATGCCGACCGGCACCGAGATGTTGAGCACGTTGGGATCGATCAGGAAGAGGTCGGCCCCGGCGTAATAGACCACGCAGAGCATGGCGAAGCCTGACAGCCAGGTGGCATAGGATTCCCATTTGAACCAGGTGAGGTGCTCGGGCATCTCGGCCGGAGCGACCAGATATTTCTGGATATGGTAGAAGCCGCCGCCATGCACCTGCCACTCCTCGCCGAAGGCGCCGGCGGGCAGGCCGGGACGCTGTCGCAGGCCGAGGTCGAGGGCGACGAAATAGAAGGACGAGCCGATCCAGGCGATGCCGGTGATGACATGCAGCCAGCGGACGGCGAAGCTCAGCCAGTCCCAGAAAATCGCGAAATCCGTCATTGCACTCGTCCCTGCCGATGAGAGCGACTTTACGGTCTGGCGCGCAAACGAAAAGAGGCGAGGTGCGCGATGACTTTCAAAAAAAAATGGAAAATACTAGGGTTGCCTAAGGTGTGTGTGGATTCAGGTCAGGCCGAGCCGAAAACACGGGTTTCGACAACCGGAGCGGAGCGTATTTGAAATACGCGAGCACCGGAAGCGCAGGAGCCCCGGCGTTTGCAGGCCATCACCTGGATCTCCAAGCACCTCCGCGCAGCCATCTAAGAGCCACGAAACCGCATGGCCTATCTCGACAACATTGCCGTCTTCGTCCGTGTCGTCGAGCTCGGCAATCTGTCGGCCGCGGGGCGCGACATGCGCATTTCGCCGGCGGTCGCCTCCAACCGCATCAAGGAGTTGGAAAAGCATCTGGGCGTCAGGTTGTTCAACCGCACGACCCGTCAGTTGATGCCGACCGAGCACGGCACGGTGTTCTACACCGGCGCCAAGCAGGTGCTGGATGCGATCACCGAGGCGGAAGCCGCGGTTGCAGCACTTTCCGGCCAACCGCGCGGCACGATCAGGGTTACGGCACCGCTCGGCCTCGGCCGCCGCCTGATCGCTTCCGGCATTCCGGATTTCCATGACAAATACCCCGATATCGAGGTGCGGCTGAGACTCTCCGACCACAATGTCGACATCATGAAGGAAGGCATCGACGTCGCCTTCCGGCTCGGCATCATCGAGGATTCCAGCCTCAGGATGCGCGGCATCATGGAATGCGAGCGCGTGCTGGTGGCGGCGCCGAAATATCTGGAATCGCGCGGCGAACCGGCGGAGCCGCAGGAGCTGGTCGGCAAGAAGCATGACTGCCTGATGCTGCGCTATGCCGGCGCGCGCGAATTCGTCTGGACGCTGCAGACGCCCGGTGGCGTGCAGAAATTCGAGGTGCATGGCCCTTACGACACCGACGACGGCGACGTGCTGACCGGTTGGGCGCTGTCGGGGCGCGGCATCATCAACAAGCCGCGCTTCGAGGTCGAGCCCTTCATCCGCGACCGGCGGCTGAAGGTGATCCTGCCCCAGGCGCCGCCGACACCGGTGCAATTCGCCGCCGTTTATCCGCACAAGAAGCTGCAGGACCCGAAGGTGCGGCTGCTGCTCGACTTCATGGCCGAGCGCTGCCAGCGGCTGATCAAGGATATCTTGGCTGGGAAGTAAGGGGTACCAGCGTTGCGGCGGGATCGGCCGAAGTCTCCGTAACGTCGTCATCCACGGGCGAGCGACGCGAAGCGGAGCGCAGGCCGAGGAAGCCGCCCGTCTAGAGTTTGGTTTTCGCAATTCCGGGCGGAAGGCTACGGCGGAGGCGCCGAGTCTAGCCGCACTTTTCCTGGAATGGCTTCGGATCAATCCATCAGCCGCGCCGTGCCCGACACCCTGATCGAGCTGCCGGGCGCCGGTGGAATATCGGCATGAAGGCGCGAGCGCATCCCCATATCCTCGCCCTGGACGATGTCGATGGCGCCGCCATGGGGCCAGCCGAGATCACGCAGATAGCCCGCAAAGGCAGCGGTCGCGGCACCCGTCGCCGGGTCCTCATAGACACCGCCGGACGCGAAGGGATTGCGCGTGTGAAAGAGGCGCGGTGTCTCTGCATAGGCAAGCAGGATGGTGACCAGGCCTTCGCGCCGCATGAAGGACTGGCCTTGCTTCAAGTCATAGGCCATGGCGGCCAACGCCGCGCGCGACTTCAGCGCCAGCACGAGATGATCGGCGCCGCCATGGATGAGCGCCGGTGGAATGGCGGGATCGAGATCGCTCCGCTGATAACCGAACAAGGCGAGCACTTCGCCGACCAGTTTCGACGAAGCGGGCTTGCTGCGCGTCGGTGGCGACTGCAGGGCGGCGGCAAAGTTGGCGCCATCGCGAAACCCCTCGACGGTAATGTCGGCCTGGTTGAGGGCCAGCTTGAAGATGCCATCGCCGAATTTTCCGACCAGCGCCGCGCCGAGCGCGATCGTGGCATGGCCGCAGAACGGCACTTCCGACTCCGGCGAAAAGTAACGCACGCGCCAGCTGTCGCCCTCGGGCGCCGCGAAGGCGGTTTCGGAAAAGCCGACTTCAGCCGCGACGCGCTGCATGTCGGCGGCGTCGGGCAGCGTCTCGCCGATCACCACGCCGGCGGGGTTGCCGCCGGTGTTCCCGTCCGAAAAGGCTGCGCTCCTGAATACGTCCATGTTCCTGGCCTCGTTGTCCCGTGAGGCGCAACAAACACGTTTCGGGCCGCTTTGGGAAATGAAGAAAGCGGCGAGCAGCGGTGAGCGCCAGTCACACCTGCATCAGGATGATGCTATTCAATCCGATGGGGAACGAAATTCGACCGATCGCCGTTCTGACGGTTGGCGGTCGTTCGGGCCGCCTTCAGCTCTCAGCCAATCGATGCAGCCGCGACAGGAGCCGACCATGGACGCCATCGCCACCAAGAACGACCTCAAATCTGATGCCAAGAAGGAATCGATCGATCTGCTCAACGCCAGGCTTGCCGACGCCATCGACCTGGCGCTGATCATCAAGCAGGCGCATTGGAACGTCAAGGGCCCGCAGTTCATCGCCATCCATGAGATGCTGGACGAATTCCGCGAGGAGATCGATGGCCATGTCGACATCATCGCAGAACGCGCCGTGCAGCTCGGCGGCACCGCGCATGGCACCTCGCAGGAGGTGTCGAAGGCGACGAGGCTGAAGCCTTATCCGACCGACATCCACAAGACCAAGGATCATCTCGCGGCGCTGATCGACCGCTATGCCACGGCCGCCAAGCTGACCCGCGAAGCGATCGACGAAGCCGACGACGCCGGCGATCGCGATACAGCGGACATCTTTACCGCCTATTCGCGCTCGCTCGACAAATTACTGTGGTTCCTCGAGGCGCACACGCAGGAAAAGGAATAGCCAGGCTTTCCTTGCCCGGCCGGTTGAATCAGCCGGCCATCGCCTTGTCAGCGCTGGCTGAGCTTGGCGCTTCCGCGGCGTGCGACACCAGCGCCGTCATGATCTCGGCGGCAGCAAGTGCTGCGATCACCGGCGGGCGCTTGTCCTTCACCGCATTGCCGCCGATCGGCGAGATAAGCCGGCCGAACTGCGCTTCGCTGCCCTCGGCGGATTTCAGGAACCAGTTCCTGAAGGTTGCCTTTTTGGTCTTCGAGCCGATCATGCCGACATAGGCGCTGTCGTCGCGCTTCAGCGCCTCGGCGACGATCAGGAAATCCAGCGCATGATCATGGGTCAGGATAGCGAAGGCCGATCCGGCCGGCGCCTCGCGCACCGCGGCCTCGGGCATTGGCGTCAGCCGCGTCTCGACCGTTTCCGGCATACCTTCCAGCGCTTCGGATCGGGTCTCGACCACGACGACGTGGATGGGCAGGAGCGCCAGCGACGCGGCCAGCGCCTGGCCGACATGGCCGCCGCCGAAGAGATAGGCATGCGGCAGATGCGCTTCTTCCGATTCAGCCTTGGCGATCAGTTGCTGCTCCAGCGAAGCATCGATGAGGCGGATCAGCACCTCGACGCGGCCGCCGCAGCATTGGCCGATTTCTGGCCCGAGCGGGACGTCAAGCCTGGCGCAGACTTCATCAACCTCGATGCCGGCTCCCCTCCCCCTCGAGGGGAGGGTGGCGGCGGAGCCGCCGGGTGGGGTCGCCCGCGCAGTACTCCGCGCTTTGGCGGTGCCTTCTGTGGCGTCCCCCTCTGGCCGCTTCGCGGCCATCTCCCCCTCACGGGGGGAGAGCATCTGCCGCGCCTTGTCGGTCGCCATGTATTCGAGCTGGCCGCCGCCGATCGTGCCGAAAATGGCCGATGCCGAGACAAGCATGAAGGCGCCGGCCTCTCGCGGAGTCGAGCCCTTGGTGGCCGCCACTTCGACGAGAGCGACCCGGCCAGTTTGGCCGAGAAATGCCTTCAGGCTTTGCGCGTTCGAGTCCATCGTCTGCATTCCCAGATCGTGATGGCGTTTCGTTGAATCGCCCTCACGATCTAACTCTTTATTGGAGCGAGATCTTTCTCCGAAACCCGGTTCCCACTTTTCGGGATCATGCTCTAGCGCCGAAATATAGTGTTTTTCGGCCCGAATTGCACGTTTTACGCCGGCTTCACCGCTTCCCGCTTCAATCGCTCGATCGCCATCAGCACGCGTTCCGGCGTCGCCGGAGCATCGAGACGTGGACAGATCTTGTGATCCGCGACGCTCGCAACCGCGTCCGACAGCGCATGCAGCACCGACATGCCGTGGGGCAGCGGCGGCTCGCCGACAGCCTTGGAGCGGTGGATGGTCGGCTCATAGGCCGACGACCAGTCGGTCAGCTTGACGTTGAAGATCTTTGGCCGGTCAGACGCGAGCGGGATCTTGTAGGTCGACGGCGCATGCGTGCGCAGCCGGCCGCTATTGTCCCACCACAGCTCCTCCGTCGTCAGCCAGCCCATGCCCTGGATGAAGCCGCCCTCGACCTGGCCGAGGTCGATCGCCCGATTCAGCGAACGGCCGGCGTCGTGCAGGATATCGGTGCGCTCGACGACATATTCGCCGGTCAGCGTGTCGACCGAGACCTCCGAGCAGGCTGCGCCATAGGCGTAATAGTAGAAGGCATGGCCGCGGCCCTTGCTGCGGTCCCAATGGATCTTCGGCGTCTTGTAGAAGCCGGCCGCCGAGAGCTGGATACGGTTGATATAGGCCTGCTTGACCAAGTCGTTGAAAGCCACTTCCTGATTGCCGATGCGCACCCGGTTGGGCAGGAACACGACCTGGTCATGCGGCACCTGATATTTGTCGGCGGCGAAATCGGCAAGCCGCTTGCGGATCTGGCGGGCGGCGTCCTGCGCCGCCATGCCGTTGAGGTCGGCGCCGGAAGACGCGGCCGTCGGCGAGGTGTTCGGCACCTTGGCGGTGGTGGTGGCGGTGATCTTGACCCGGTCGAGGTCGATCTGGAACTCTTCGGCCACGACCTGCGCCACCTTGAGATGCAGGCCCTGGCCCATCTCGGTGCCGCCGTGGTTCATATGCACCGAGCCGTCGGCATAGACATGCACCAGCGCGCCGGCCTGATTGGCCTCCGTCTTGGTGAAGGAAATGCCGAACTTCACCGGCGTCAGCGCCAGGCCGCGCTTGATGAAGCGGCTGTTATTGTTGAAGGCGCTGATCTCACGGCGGCGTCGCGCATAATTCGCGCTTTCCTCCAACTCGGCCACGATGCGCTGGATGATGCAATCCTCGACCTTCTGGTGGTACGGCGTGACGCTGCGCTCGCCGACCGCCTCCATCGGATCGTAGAAATTGAGCTTGCGGATTTCGAGCGGATCCTTGCCGACGGCGAAGGCCACCTCGTCAATGACGCGCTCCGCACCGACCATGCCCTGCGGCCCGCCGAAGCCGCGGAAGGCGGTGTTGGAGACGGTGTTGGTGTAGAGCGGCGCCGATTTCGCATGCACCGCCGGATAGAAATAAGCGTTGTCGCAGTGGAACAGCGCGCGGTCGCCGACCGGACCCGATAGGTCGGCCGAGAAGCCGCAGCGCAGCGCGTAGGTGAAGTCTACGCCCAGGATGTTGCCTTCGTCGTCGAAGCCGACCTCGTAGTCGATGGCGAAGTCATGCCGCTTGCCGGTGGCGGTCATGTCCTCGTCGCGGTCGAGCCGGATCTTTACCGCACGCTTGAGCTTCTTGGCGGCAATGGCGGCGATCGCGGCGCACTGGTTGGCCTGGGTTTCCTTGCCGCCGAAGCCGCCGCCCATGCGGCGCACTTCGACCGTGACCGCATGGCTCGGCACGCCGAGCGCATGGGCGACCAGATGCTGCGTCTCGCTCGGCCCCTGCGTCGAGCAATAGACGATCACTTCGTCGTCCTCGCCGGGGATCGCCAGCGAGACCTGGCCTTCGAGATAGAAATGGTCCTGGCCGCCGAGCCACATGCGGTTCTTGATGCGGCGCGGCGCGGCGGCAATCGCCGCAGCCGCATCGCCGCGCTTCAGGATGAGCGGCGTGGTGACCTGCTTGTCGTTGACCGGGTCGAGGTTCCAGATGTCGATGACGGCCGGAAGCTCGTCATATTCGATCTTGGCGAGCCGCGCGGCGCGGCGCGCTTCCTCGCGCGTCTCGGCAACCACGGCGAAGATCGGCTGGCCGTAGAACTCGACCTTGCCTTCGGCAAGCACCGGATCATCATGCATGTTGCTCGGCGAAACATCGTTCTCGCCGGGCACATCGGCATAGGTCAGCACATCCACCACGCCCGGCGCCGACCGCACCGCCGACAGGTCGATGCTTTTCAACGCGCCATGCGCGACCGTGGAGAGGCCGAGGCCGATATGCAGCGTGCCGGCAGGCTCCGGCATGTCGTCGATATAGACGGCGGCGCCGCTGACATGCTTGTGCGCGGAATCGTGCCGCTGGTCGGTGGCGACACCTCCGACGATCTTTTCCGCCTTAAGATTGGGAGTGGCGTGCTTGTTCATTTAGCCTCCTTCCCTTCTCCCCGTTCACGGGGAGAAGGTGGCCCGAAGGGTCGGATGAGGGGCAGCGCCGATATTGACGAACTTGCGAAAAACGATCGGCGACGGCGCTGCCCCTCATCTGCCTGCCGGCATCTTCTCCCCGTGAAGGGGGAGAAGGGGACTACCCGCGACGGTCCGGCGCTTTGCCTTGATATGTTGGATTGCTGGCGCATCAGGCGGCCTCGTTGCGCGAGACCTGGAACGGCGCCTTCGTTCCCGTCGTCTCGATATAGAAGCGCAGCAGAAGGTTCCTCGCCGCCAGCGCCCGGTATTCGGCGGTCGCGCGCATGTCGGTCAGCGGGGTGAAATGCCTGGCATATTCGGCCATCGCGGCCTTCACCGTCGCTTCGTTCCAGACCTTGCCGATGAGCGCCTTCTCGACCGCCGCGGCGCGCTTCGGCGTCGCCGCCATGCCGCCATAGGCGATGCGGATGTCGGCAACCTTGCCGTCCTTGGCCAAGGTCAAATAGAATGCCCCGAGCGTCGCCGTGATGTCTTCGTCGCGCCGCTTGGTGACCTTGTATACGGCAAACTTTTCGCCGCTCGCCGGCACCGGAACATGCACTGCTTCAACGAATTCGCCCGGCTGACGATCCTGCTTGCCATAGGCGATGAAGAAGGTTTCGAGCGGGATGGTGCGGCGCTCTTTGCCCTTGCGCAGGGTGAGCCGAGCGCCGAGCGCGATCAGCGGTGGCGGAGTGTCGCCGATCGGCGAGCCGTTGGCGATGTTGCCGCCGATCGTGCCCATGTTGCGCACCTGCTCGCCGCCGATGCGGTCGACCAGCGGTCCCAATGCCGGGATGCTCTTCGACAGCGTCTCGAAGGCCTCGGTGTAGGTGACGCCGGCGCCGATCGTGATCACGCCGTCTTTCTCCGACATAGCGCGCAGGCCGTCGAGGCCGCCGATGAAGATCGCCGGCGAGATGTCGCGCATATGCTTGGTAACCCAGAGACCGACATCGGTAGAACCGGCGACGATAGTGGCGCCCGGCTCCTTTTCAAGCAAAGCGGCGAAATCGTCGACGTCGGCCGGCACGATCAGTCGCGCCTTGCCCGACCCGATCTCGACCCTGGCGCCATCGCGCAACGCCTTCAGCCGTGCGGTGATGTCCTCGCGCTCCGCGGCCAGCGGATCCTCAGCCGCCTTGCCATAGCTCGAAATGGCATGCGCGGCGCGCATGATCGCCTCATAGCCGGTGCAGCGGCAGAGATTGCCCTGCAGCGCCTTTTCGATCGCCGCGTTCGACGGATTGGGCGTCCTCATCCAAAGACCGTAGAGCGACATGATGAAGCCCGGCGTGCAGAAGCCGCATTGCGAGCCGTGGTAATCGACCATCGCCTGCTGCACCGGATGCAGTTTTTCGCCGTCGCCGCCCAGATGCTCCACCGTGACGACATGGGTGCCGTCGAGCGAGCCCATGAAGCGGATGCAGGCATTCACGGTCTCATAGACGAGACCTTCGGCGGAGAGCTTGCCTACCAGCACCGTGCAGGCGCCGCAGTCGCCCTCTGCGCAACCTTCCTTGGTGCCGCGCAGCGAGCGGTTGAGCCGCAGCCAGTCGAGCAGGGTCGCATCGGGCGCGACATCGGTCAGCGCCACGTCGGCGCCGTTCAGGATGAAGCGTATCTCGTTGCGGATCTCTGGCATGTCTCAGCTCCCCCGATAGGTCGAGTAGCCATAGGGCGAAATCAAGAGCGGGACATGGTAGTGCCGCGCTTCCGCCATGCCGAAGCGGATCGGCACGATGTCCAGGAAAGCGGGCTCAGGCAGTTTGATGCCCTGGCCGCGCAGATAATCGCCGGCGGCGAAGACCAGCTCATACTCGCCGGTGCGGAAATCGGCGCCGGCAAGCAGCGGCGCATCGCAGCGGCCATCGTCGTTGGTGGCGACGGTCTTGAGATGCGTGCGGCTCTGGCCCTCGATGCGGAAAAGCCCGATCGACAGACCCTTTGCCGGCAGACCGGTCGCGGTGTCCAGCACATGGGTCGTCAGGCGCCCGCCATCGGCTTTCGACGTTTCTGCCACTGGCCGCCTCCCATCCCGGTTCAGTTTCAGGTCAATTGTGCGCCAATTAAAGGCGATGCATAAGCCCGGGTCGAGCGGAGTGCGGCAAAAAGCACTTTCAAAAATTTTCGGGGGAATGCAGCAGCACTCCTTTCGATATCTTCGATGCAGCAATCGGGCAGGAGCGGCAATGCGTTACGAACGAGACATGCGCGGTTACGGGGCCAATCCGCCGGATCCGAAATGGCCCGGCGGCGCGCATGTCGCGGTGCAGTTCGTCGTCAATTACGAAGAAGGCGGCGAGAACTGCGTGCTGCATGGCGACAAGGCTTCAGAGGCCTTCCTGTCGGAGATCGTCGGCGCGGCGCCATGGGTCGGTCAGCGCCACTGGAACATGGAATCGATCTACGAATACGGCGCCCGGGCCGGCTTCTGGCGGCTCTATCGGCTGTTCACCGAAGCACAGGTGCCGGTGACCTGCTATGGCGTCGCCACCGCACTCGCGCGTTCGCCCGACCAGGTCGCGGCGATGCAGGAGGCCGGCTGGGAAATCGCCTCGCATGGCCTGAAATGGATCGATTATCGCGACCACGCGGCCGAAGACGAGAAGCGCGATCTCGAAGAGACCATCAAGCTGCATTACGAAGTGACCGGCGCGCGGCCGACCGGCTGGTATACCGGCCGCACTTCGGTGAACACCGTGCGGCTCGTCGCCGAGGAAGGCGGCTTCGACTACGTTTCCGACACCTATGACGACGAGCTGCCCTACTGGTTCGACCGCGACGGACTGGAGAAGCCGCAGCTCATCATCCCTTACACGCTCGACGCCAACGACATGCGCTTCGCGACGCCGCAAGGCTTCAACTCCGGCGACCAGTTCTTCGCCTATCTGAAGGACAGCTTCGACACGCTCTACGCCGAGGGCAAGGCAGGGCGGCCGCGCATGATGAATATCGGCCTGCATTGCCGACTGGTCGGCCGTCCTGGACGAGTGGCGGCATTGAAGCGCTTCGTCGACTATGTGAAATCGCACGACAAGGTGTGGCTGACACGGCGCATCGACATCGCCAAACACTGGCGCGAAACGCACCCCTACGAGGCACCGGCGCTGCGGCCGTCGCGGATGGGGTTCGAGGAATTCGTGCATGCCTTCGGCGGCGTGTTCGAGCATTCGCCCTGGATCGCCGAGCGCGCCTACGAGCTGGAGCTTGGACCCGCGCATGACAGCGCCGGCGGCCTGCATAACGCGCTCTGCCGCGTCTTCCGCGCGGCGACGGAGGCCGAACGGCTTTCCGTGCTCAACGCCCATCCGGACCTCGCCGGCAAGCTGGCGGCGGCCAAGCGGCTGACGCCGGAATCGGCGAAGGAGCAGGCTTCCGCCGGGCTCGACGCGCTGACCGACAAGGAGCGCGAGCTGTTCTCGAAACTCAACGCCGCCTATGTCACCACCTTCGGCTTCCCCTTCATCATCGCGGTCAAGGGCAAGACCAAGGACGAAATCCTGGCGGAGTTCGAGGCGCGGATCGGCAACAGCCGCGGCACCGAGTTGGAAACCGCCTGCAAACAGGTCGAACGCATCGCGCTGCTTCGCCTGAAAGACATGCTCCCGCAATAACGCCAGGGATCCCCATGGATATGATCAAGACCGCCGAGCGAACCTATTACGCGCCGCAGGGCGGCCATCCCGGCCAGAACGAGCTGTTGACCGGCCGCGCCGTCTTCACCGAGGCCTATGCGATCATTCCCAAGGGCGTGATGCAGGACATCGTCACCAGCCCGCTGCCCTTCTGGGACAAGACGAGGGCCTGGATCATCGCAAGGCCGCTCTCGGGGTTCGCCGAGACCTTCTCGCAATATGTAGTCGAGGTCCTGCCCGGGGGCGGCAGCGACCGGCCCGAACTCGACGCCGGCGCCGAGGGCGTGCTGTTCGTCGTCGAGGGCGAGCTCACCGTTTCGTTTGCCGGCAAAAAATATGTGCTTGCCCCCGGCGGCTTTGCCTTCCTGCCGCCGTCGAACGGCTGGACGGTGCGCAACGAGAGCGGCAGCACCGTTCGCTTCCACTGGATCCGCAAGGCCTATGAGGCTGTCGACGGCCTCGACGCGCCGGAAGCCTTCTTCTCGAGCGACCAGGACGTGGCGCCAAGCCCGATGCCGGGCACCGAAGGGCGCTGGGCAACGACGCGCTTCGTCGACCCAGCCGATATGCGCCACGACATGCATGTCACCATCGTGACGCTGAAGCCCGGTGCGGTCATCCCGTTCGCAGAGACCCATGTCATGGAGCACGGGCTCTATGTGCTGGAAGGCAAGGCGGTCTACCGCCTCAACCAGGACTGGGTCGAGGTCGAGGCCGGCGATTTCATGTGGCTGCGCGCCTTCTGCCCGCAGGCCTGCTATGCCGGCGGCCCCGGCAATTTCCGCTACCTGCTCTATAAGGACGTCAACAGGCATGCCAGGCTTGGCGGCTATCTTGGGGGCAAGGCGCGGTGAGCCGCATCGTCGCCCGACCGCTGACCCGTGAGAACTTCGCGCCGTTCGGCGATGTCATCGACATGGGCGGCGACAACCGCTACCCGATCAATGGCGGCAAGGCGATGCGCTATCACGACCTCGCCACCGCCGAGGCTGCGGGCCAGAACGCGCGCGTGCTGATCTCGATGGTGCGCGGCACGCCCTACGAGATGCCGCTGAAGCTCACCATGGTCGAGCGCCATCCGCTCGGCAGCCAGGCCTTCATCCCGCTGTCGCCGCGGCCGTTCCTGGTGGTCGTCTGCCATGACACGAATGACGGCCCGAGTGAACCGCATGCCTTTCTCGCCGGCCCCGGACAAGGCATCAACTACCGCCGCAACCTGTGGCACGGCGTGCTGACGCCGATCGGCGAGGAACAGGATTTCCTCATCGTCGACCGCGGCGGCGACGGCTCCAATCTCGAAGAGTTTTATTTCTCGCATCCTTACGAGATCCACCTTCCCTGAAAGCTCGCGATTCCCATGACTGACATTTCAATGATCGACCGCCTGCTCGATGTGATTGAGCACGACATCGTGCCGAAGACGGTGCAAGGCGTTGCCCATGGCAACAAGCTGTTCGGCGCCGCGATCCTCAGGAAGGACGACCGGGCGCTGGTGCTGGCCGAGACGAACAACGAGATGGAAAATCCGCTCTGGCATGGCGAGGTGCACTGCCTGAAGCGCTTCTACGAGATGCCCAAGGCGGAGCGCGTCGACACCAAGGATGCGCTGTTCGTCGCCACGCACGAGCCCTGCTCGCTCTGCCTGTCGGCGATCACCTGGACCGGTTTCGACAATTTCTACTATCTCTTCAGCCACGAGGATTCGCGCGACAGTTTTGCCATCCCGCATGATCTGAAAATCCTGAAAGAGGTCTTCACCCTGGATCCAGGCGGCTACAATGCCGAGAACGCCTATTGGAAGAGCTTTTCCATACGCCGGCTGGTCAGGGCTTTGCCCGAGGCTGAGCGCAAGCGGCTGGAGGCGAGGATCGGCAGGATTGCGGCGCGTTATGACGAGCTGTCGGATGCCTATCAGGCAAGCAAGGCCGACAACGACATCCCGCTGAACTGACGCGGCTTTCCCGATCTTGAATTGCCACCTTTATGGTGGCATATTGGGTTATGGAGAAACGCAGGCCCACTTACGATCTTGGTGCGATCAAGACGACGTTTGGGTCTGCCGACACGCTGGCGATCACGATATCAGCGCTGCGCGATGCCATTGGTCTCGGCTTCGATCGCACGAGTGTCGTCGAGGTGATTGGCACCATGACACCAAAGATGTTCGTAAAATCGATGACGACGTTCGCGGATCATCGGGTCTGGCAAGATGTTTACCATGTCCCAGCGCGCGATCTGATCCTCTATGTGAAATTTCAGGCGGATGTCGTGACTGAATTCACGGTTGTGGCATTCAAGGAGAAATAGCCATGGCAAGAAAAGAGAGGCCTGAAACGATGACCTCCCCGGAAACGGGAGAGACGCTGACGCGCGGGGTTCGTCCATTCGCCGTGACCTACAAGGGCGAGAGCATGACGGTCGACCTGCCCGGCTATTATCCAGCTTCGGATGGCGAGAGCGTGCATGTCGGGGACGACATGGCTGCCGTCGATGCCGCTCTGCGCATTCTCAAGGAAAAGATCGACGGCGTGCCGGCGCCAGAAACTATCCGGCGCATGCGCGCAAAGCTAAAGCTGTCGCAGCGCGAGGCGGGTTCCCTGTTCAAGGTCGGAGAGAATGCTTTTGACAAATATGAAAGAGGCCTCATCGAGCCGAGTGGGCCGACCATTCAGTTGATGACGCTGCTCGAGAAACATCCCGAATTGCTCGACGAATTGCGCTAACGACCCAGGTCGCATTTTTTGATGCTCCAGTCGCGAATGGCGATTGAAAGTCGCGACGCCGCGGAGCGTTATGCGACCCATGAAAACCATCACCGAATTTCCCCGCAAAGTCGTCGAGTTTCCGGATATGGGCATCGTCATGCCGGACGGTTGCCGGCTGTCGGCGCGCGTGTGGATGCCGGAGGACGCCACCGACGATCCGGTACCCGCGATCCTCGAGCACCTGCCTTATCGCAAGCGCGACGGCACCATCTTTCGCGATCAGCTCACCCATCCCTATTTCGCCGGCCACGGCTACGCCTCGATCCGCGTAGACATGCGCGGCAACGGCGATTCCGAAGGGCTGATGGACGACGAATATTCCGAGCAGGAATTGCAGGACGCCTGCGACGTCATCGCCTGGGCGGCCGCGCAGCCCTGGTGCAACGGCAACGTCGGCATGATGGGCATTTCCTGGGGTGGCTTCAACTGCCTGCAGGTGGCGGCGAAGCAGCCGCCGGCACTGAAGGCGGTGATCAGCCTGTGCTCGACGGTCGACCGCTATGCCGACGACATCCATTATAAGGGCGGCTGCCTGCTCTTGGAAAATTTCGGCTGGGCCTCGACGATGCTGTCCTATTCGTCGCGGCCGCCGGATCCCGCGATCGCCGGCGGCAATCGCTGGCGGGACCTGTGGCTTAGCCGGCTGGAGAACCAGCCCTTCCTTCTGCCGCTCTGGCTCAACCACCAGCATCGCGACGTCTATTGGAAACGCGGCTCGATCTGCGAGGATTTTTCGGCGGTGAAAGCGGCCGTGCTGTCGATCGGCGGCTGGCATGACGGCTACCGCAACACGATTTCCAATCTGGTCACCAACATCCAGTCGCCAGTCAAAGGTATCGTCGGTCCCTGGATCCACAAATACCCGCACTACGCCGGACCCAAGCCGGCGATCGGCTTCCTGCAGGAGGCGCTGCGCTGGTGGGACCGCTGGCTGAAGGGGGCGGAGACCGGCGTCGAGGCCGATCCGGATTACCGCGCCTATGTCATGGACAGCGTGCGGCCGGCGCGCTGGCACCCGGAACGGCCGGGCCGCTGGGTGGCGGAGCAGCAATGGCCGTCGCCGAACGTCAAGATCGAGGCGATCGGACTCATTCCCGACGGCGCCAAGCCCTCGATCGTCGCTTCACCGCAGACCTGCGGCCTTGCCGGCGGCGAATATTTTCCCTTCACCTTCGGGCCGGAACTGCCGGGCGACCAGCGCCCCGACGATGCGCTGTCGGTGTGCTTCGACCAACAGCTCGGCGAGGCGATCGACATCGTCGGGGCGCCGGAGATCGAGGTCCGGCTTGCCTCCGATCGGCCGCAGGCCAACGTCGCGGTGCGGCTTTGCGACGTGCATCCGGACGGTGCCTCGGAGCTGATCTCCTATGGCGTGCTCAATCTGACCCACCGCAGCTCGCACGAATTTCCCGAACCGTTGGTTCCCGGCGAGTCGGTTTCGGCGCGCGTCGTGCTCGACCAGTGCGCCTACCGGGTGCCGGCCGGCCACAAATTGCGCGTCGCCGTTTCGACCGCCTACTGGCCGATGATCTGGCCTTCGCCGGAGCCGGTGCGGCTTGATCTCGCGCAGGCGACGCTAAAGCTGCCGCTGCGCCCACCGGCGAAAGGCAATGAAGCTTCGTTCCCAGAGCCGGAAGGCGCGACGCCGTGGGCGACCGAGACGATCCGGCCGGCGAATTCCGAACGCCATGTCGACCGCGACGAGAAGACCGGCCTGGTCACGCTTTCCATAACCGACGATTTCGGCGCGGTGCGTGACCTCGACCACGGACTGGTCAATGGCAGCATCGTGCGCGAGACATGGACGATCCATCCCGACGACCCGCTGTCGGCCACCGGGGCCACGCATTGGACGCAAACATTGTCGCGCAATGAATGGTCGGTGCGGACCGAAACCTTTGCCGGGATGCGATCGGACGCCGCAAACTTCATCGTCAGCGCCAGAATCGAGGCCTATGAGGGCGAAAAGCTGGTCTTCGAACGCGACTTCGAGCAGACGATTCCCCGCTCCATGGTTTGAGCCGAAGCAAGATTGGTCCAATTGCGACGTACGATTTACGCCACGGTATGTCGCATTCGGTCTTGCCTGCCGCTTTCCCTTACGGTCATTATCTCCTCCAATAGCAAGAAACGACCATAAGGTCGGATACCCAGAGTGAGGAACCATAATGTCTAACGAACTCGACTATCTCAGCCGGCGAGTCGCGGCCGGAAAACTTAGCCGTCGCGACTTCCTCGGTCGCGCCGCCGCGCTCGGCGTTACCGCCACCTTTGCCAACTCGCTGCTCTCCAGCGCCGTGCGCGCCGCCGGCCCGGTCAAGGGCGGCACGCTGAAGGCCGGCCTGGTCGGCGGTGAATCCACCAACAGCCTCGATCCGGCCCTGTTCATGACCCAGGTGCCCTTTGCTTTCGGCAAGATGTGGGGCGAATTGATCGTGGAGCTCTCGCCCGACGGCAAGCTGGAGAACCGCATCGCCGAGGAGATCGGCTCTTCGGACGACGCCAAGGTCTGGACGCTGAAAATCCGCGACGGCATCGAATTCCACAACGGCAAGACCGTTACCGCACAAGACGTCGCTGCCACGCTCGAGCGCCATTCGGACGAGAAGTCCAAGTCCGGAGCGCTGGGCTACATGAAGGGCATCGACACCATCAAGGTCAACGGCAAGGAAGTCGTGCTGACGCTGAAGGAGCCCAACGCCGACCTCCCCTACCTCCTCAGCGACTATCACCTGATCGTGCAGCCGAACGGCGGCAAGGACAAGGCCGATGCGGGCATCGGCGCCGGTCCGTACAAGGTCAAGGTCAATGAGCCCGGCGTGCGCCATGGCGGCGAACGCTTCGCCAATTACTGGCAGGGCGACAAGATGGGCCACGCCGACCAGATCGAAATCATCGTCATCAACGATGCGACGGCGCGCACGGCGGCCCTGCAGGGCGGCCAGGTCAACATGATCAACCGCGTCGAGCCGAAGATCGTCGATCTGATCAAGCGCGTGCCTGGCGTCACCATCCGCAACCACTCCGGTCCGGGCCATTACGTGTTCATCATGCATTGCAACACGGCACCGTTCGACAACAACGATCTCAGGATGGCGTTGAAGCTGGCGATCGACCGCGAGGAGATGTTGAAAAAAGTGCTGCGCGGCTACGGCTCGCTCGGCAACGATTTCCCGATCAATGCCTCGTACCCGCTATTCACCGAGATCGAGCAGCGCAAGTACGATCCGGACAAGGCCAAATTCCACTACAAGAAGTCCGGCCATGACGGCGCCGTGCTGCTCAGGACCTCGGATGTCGCCTTCCCCGGCGCTGTCGATGCATCCCAGCTTTTCCAGCAGAGCGCCGCCAAAGCCGGCATCAAGATCGAGCTCAAGCGAGAGCCCGGCGACGGCTATTGGAACGAAGTCTGGAACAAGCAGCCCTTCTGCGCCTCCTATTGGGGCGGCCGGTCTACACAGGACCAGATGTACTCGACCGCCTATCTGTCGACCGCCGACTGGAACGACACGCGTTTCAAGCGCCCGGACTTCGACAAGATGGTGCTGGCCGCGCGCGCCGAGCTCGACGAGGCCAAGCGCAAGGCAATGTACCACGACATGGCCGTCATGGTGCGCGACGAAGGCGGCCTGATCCTGCCGATGTTCAATCAGTTCATCGACGCGACAGGCCCCAAGGTGGCGGGCTGGGTGGAGGATCCGCATCAGGAGCTTTGCAACGGCTACGCGCTGGCGAAGTGCTGGCTCGAAGCCTGAGCACGGCCTTGCGGAGATGTCCTCACCCATCGTGAAACTGGTGGCCCAGCGCATTGCGCTGGGCATCCTCCTTCTGCTGGCCGTTTCGGTCCTGATCTTCGCCGGCACGCAGATTCTGCCCGGCGACGTCGCGCAAGCCATCCTTGGACAATCGGCGACCCCGGAGTCGCTGGCCAATCTGCGCGAGCAGCTCGGGCTCAACCAGCCTGCCTATATCCGTTACTTCCACTGGCTGGGCGGCGTGCTGACCGGCGACCTCGGCACAGCCATGTCGAGCGGCCAGGACATCGCGACATCGATCAAGGAACGGCTGTGGAACACGCTGTTCCTGGCCTTCTGGGCGGCCATCGTGGCTATCCCGCTGGCGATCACGTTTGGGCTGATCGCGGTGCGCTACCGCAATGGCTGGGTCGACAAGCTGATCTCCGGCGTGGCGCTTGCCTCGACCTCCTTCCCGGAGTTCTTCATCGGCTATCTGCTCGTCTTCTACTTCGCGGTCCAGCACCAGTGGTTCCCGGCCATCTCGACCGTCTATGACGGAATGTCTTTGGGTGAGCGCCTGCAGGCCATCGCGCTGCCTGCGGCGGCGCTGACTCTGGTGGTGCTCGCCCACATGATGCGCATGACGCGCGCGGCGATCCTGAACGTCATGCAGTCGGCCTATGTCGAGACGGCGGAACTCAAGGGGCTGTCGGCCGCTGCCGTTATCCGCAAGCATGCCTTCCCGAACGCGATCGCGCCGATCATCAATGTCGTCATGCTCAACCTTGCCTATCTGGTGGTCGGCGTCGTCGTGGTCGAGGTGATCTTTGTCTATCCAGGCATGGGGCAATATCTGGTCGACCACGTCACCAAGCGCGACGTGCCGGTCGTCCAGGCGGTCGGCCTGATCTTCGCCGCCGTTTATATCACCCTCAACATCGTCGCGGACATTGCGGCGATCGTCGCCAATCCGCGACTCAGGCATCCGAGGTAGGGGGCGGCCGATATGCTCGATATCAGACGCATCCCCCTGCCATCGCTGGCCGGCCTGGTGCTGACCGCGCTGTTCGTGCTGGCGGCAATCTTCGCGCCCTTGATCGCGCCGCACGGCAACGCCGAGATCGTCGGCGACGTGTGGGAGCCGATGTCGGCCGCGCACTGGCTGGGCACCGACAATCTCGGCCGCGATCTGTTGTCGCGCATGATCTACGGCGCCCGCATCACGCTGTTCATCGCGGTGCTGGCGACGGCACTGTCTTTCTCGCTCGGCGCCATTCTCGGCTTTTCGGCGGCGGTATTCGGCGGCTGGTACGACACGATCCTGTCGCGGCTCGTCGACCTCCTCATGTCGATTCCGACGCTGATCATGGGCCTCGTCGTGCTTTCGGTGCTGCCGTCGAACCTGGTGACGCTGATCCTGGTCATGGGCATCCTCGATTCGACCCGCGTCTACCGACTGTCGCGCGCGGTCGCCGTCGATATCAACGTCATGGACTATGTCGAGGCGGCGAAGCTGCGTGGCGAAGGCAGCGGCTGGATCATCTTCCGCGAGATCCTGCCCAATGCGCTGTCGCCGCTGGTCTCGGAACTCGGACTGCGCTTCATTTATGCCGTGCTGTTCCTGTCGACACTGTCCTTCCTCGGCCTCGGCGTGCAGCCGCCGGATGCCGACTGGGGCGGCATGGTCAAGGAGAACAAGGACGGCATCGTGTTCGGCATTCCGGCGGCGCTCATCCCGGCGGCGGCGATCGCGGCACTTGCGATCTCGGTCAATCTCGTCGCCGACTGGGTGCTCAATCGCACGACAAGCCTGAAGGGAGGACGCGGCTGATGGTTGACGGCAAAGCAAAGTCCGGTCCTCTCCTCGACATCCGCAACCTGCGCATCGAAGCGACGGTCTATCCGCCGGGTGAAGCACCGAGGACCATTACGCTTGTCCACGACGTCTCGCTGACGCTGGAAAAGGGGAAGGTGCTTGGGCTGATCGGCGAGTCCGGCGCCGGCAAGTCGACCATCGGCCTGTCGTCGATGGGCTATGGCCGCGGCGGCGTTCGGATTACCGGCGGCGAGGTCATCCTCAACGGCCGCGACATACTGAAAGGCGGCAAGGAAGGCCTGCGCAAGCTGCGCGGCCGCGAAGTCTGTTATGTCGCCCAGTCGGCTGCGGCGGCCTTCAATCCGGCGCACCGGCTGATGGACCAGGTGGTGGAGGCTACGCTCCTGCACGGCACCGCGACCCGCGCCGAGGCCGAGAAACGCGCCGTCGCCCTGTTCAGGAAGCTCAGCCTGCCCAATCCCGAAACGATCGGCCAACGCTTCCCGCACCAGGTGTCGGGCGGCCAGCTGCAGCGTGTGATGACGGCGATGGCGCTGTGCTCGGAGCCGGACCTGATCGTCTTCGACGAGCCGACGACGGCCCTCGACGTGACGACGCAGATCGACGTGCTGTCAGCGATCAAGGATGCCATCCGCGACACGCATGTCGCGGCCCTTTACATCACCCACGACCTGGCCGTCGTGGCGCAGGTGTCCGACGAGATCATGGTGCTGCGTCACGGGCGGCTGGTCGAATGGGGCGGCACCCGCCAGATCATCAAGGAGCCGCGCCAGGAATACACCAACGCCCTGGTCTCGGTGCATGAGATCGAACACCAGGAACAGCAGCCGGGCACGGCGCCGATGCTGTCGGTGAAGAACGTGACGGCCGCCTATGGCGGCGGCCACGTCAAGGTGCTGAAGAACGTTTCGGTCGACATCTTTCCGGGCCAGACGCTGGCCGTGGTCGGCGAGAGCGGTTCCGGCAAATCGACGCTGGCGCGCGCCATCACCGGTCTCTTGCCGCCCGAGCAAGGTGGCGTCGTCTTCGACGGCCGCACGCTTGCCAACAGGCTCGCCGACCGACCGAAGGAGGATCTGCGCCAGCTGCAGATGATCTACCAGATGGCCGACGTGGCGATGAATCCGCGCCAGACGGTGGGCACCATCATCGGCCGGCCGCTGGAGTTCTATTTCGGAATGAGGGGCCGCGAACGCGACAAGCGCGTCGCTGAGCTGCTCGACGAAATCGAGATGGGCAAGGGTTTCATCGATCGCTATCCGGCCGAGCTTTCCGGCGGCCAGAAGCAGCGCGTCTGCATCGCCCGCTCGCTCGCCGCCAAGCCGAAGCTGATCATCTGCGACGAGGTGACCTCGGCGCTCGATCCGCTGGTCGCCCACGGCATCCTCAAGCTCTTGCTCAACTTGCAGCAGATCGAGAAGGTGGCCTACCTCTTCATCACCCACGACCTCGCGACAGTGAAGTCGATCGCCGATTCGATCGCGGTGATGTATCGCGGCGAGGTGGTGCGCTACGGCTCCAAGAGCAAGGTTCTGACGCCGCCCTTCGACGCTTACACCGACCTTCTGTTGTCCTCCGTTCCCGAAATGGAGATCGGCTGGCTGGAGAAGGCCATCAAGGGACGGCGCATGGAAAGCGCTGGAAACTGACTGAATTCCCGCAGAACTGTTAAGCGGCTTTCCGCACGGAGGAGCGTCGCCGCTAACACCAAGAAGGTGGGTGGCTGGGTGAAGAACCCCAATGGCGAGATGACGGACGGCTACGCGCTCTGCGAGTGCTGGCTGAACGCCTGATATCAGGCTATCCAAAGCAGCGCCGGGTGTCCGCGCGATGCACGGCGCTTCCGTTTCGAAAAACAACCACAGGGACGTCCCGTGCCGCTCAAATCCAAACTGCTGCTCATCATCCTCGACGGCGTGCCCTACCGGAACTGGCGCCGCCTGATGGGCAATCTGGAGGGCTGGGCGCAGTCGGGCGAGGCGCAGGTGTGGAAGATGCGCTCCGTGCTGCCGTCGACGTCCGCCTGCTGCTACGCCTCGATTCACACCGGTGTCACGCCTCAGGTGCACGGCATTCTTACCAACGAGAACCGCTTTCGCGTCACGCAGCCGGACATTTTTTCGGAAGTGAGCAAGGCCGGCGGCAAGACAGGCGCCGTGACCCATTCCTACTGGTCGGAATTCTTCCGTTCGTATCCGTTCGACCTTATCGAGGACATGGAGTTCGACGAGCCGGGCGGGCCGATCACGCATGGCCGCTTCCACACCATGACCGGCTACAATCTCAAGAACCAGATGACGCCAAGCGACGTCGACCTGTTCGCGACGCTGACGATGCTGAACAAACGCCATGGCATCGATTACGGCATCCTGCACACCTGCACGCTGGACTCGATGGGCCATCGCTTCGGCCATGACTGCCACGAGATGGATCATGCCTGCTACGCGATGGACGGCATGCTCGCCGCCTTCCTGCCGCAATGGCGCCAAGCCGGCTATGAAGTGATCGTGACGGCCGACCATGGCCAGACCGATCGTGGCCACCATGGCGGCCATGACGATGAGATGCAGGATTTCGCGCTCTATTATTTCGGACCCGCGAAGGGGCCTGAGGCCGACACGCTGCTCGACCAGCTGCAGCTCGCACCGACAGTGCTGAGCCGGCTTGGGGTGACGATACCGGAGACGATGGGGGCCAAGGCGTTTTTGGGGTGAGGCGCGGCCTTGCCTTCTCCCCTTGTTGTGGGAGAAGGTGTCGCCGAAGGCGACGGATGAGGGGGCTCCAGGGAAAGCCGACGTCTCACTCCGCTGGAACACCCCTCATCGTCTCGGCGCTATCGCGCCGATCCACCTTCTCCCACAACAAGGGGAGAAGGAGAAACCCTGCCCTCTGGCAACACTCACTTTCTTCAGTTAGCCTCCAAGAAATCCTTGGCGGAGGGTGAACCTTTTTGGACCGATCAGCGACAGAGCTTCGAGGAGCCAGGCGGCTCGACCGGCCATGAATGCGACGACGGAAACCGATCGCGCGCTCGTCGACCGGGTCGCGAAGGGCGACCGGGCTGCCGTTCGGCTCCTGTTCATGCGTCACCACGCGCGGATCTACCGCTTCGTGGCGCGCCAGACGGGATCGGAAATGATGGCCGACGATATCGCGAACGAGGTTTTTCTCGAACTGTGGAAACAGGCGCCCGGCTTCGAGGGCCGCTCCGAAGTCTCGACATGGCTGCTCGGCATCGCCCGCTTCAAGGCGCTCTCCATGCTGCGCAAGAGGAAGGAAGACTGGATCGACGACGACGATGCGGCCCAGGTTCCCGACGGCGCCGACACGCCCGAAGTCGTCACCATGAAGGAAGACAAAGCCGCAGCCTTGCGCCGCTTCGTCGATGCCTTGGCCGAGGAACACCGCACGGTGATCGACCTTGCCTATTACCACGGTCAGTCGGTGAGCGAGATCGGCGAGGTGCTCGGCATTCCGGTCGCCACCGTCAAGACCAGGATGTTCTACGCCCGCAAGAAACTCGGCGAAGCCCTCAAGGCCGCCGGTTACGACAGGGGTTGGCCATGAGCGCCGCTGAAAAGATGTCGCGCCGCGACGCGATGGAGACGCTGCTGCCGTTCTATCTGAACGGCTCGCTGGAAGGCGCCGAGCTGGAGGCCGTCGAGGAATGGCTGGCCACCGATCCAGCGGCGCTTGCCGCCCTTGGCGAGGCCGAGGCCGAGTTCTCCGGCACCGCCGCCGCCAATGAAGCGATCCGCCCGCCCGCCGATGCGCTCAGCCGTTTTACCAGGGCGCTCGACGCCGAGGCCGGGCCGGTGCGCGCGCCCGGCCAATCCTGGCTGGCAAAAGTCTTCGGCCGGGTGACGGCAATGCCTGCCGGCGTCGCCTGGGCGGCTGCCGCGGCGCTGCTTGCGCTGGTCATCGTGCAGTCCTTCGAACAGCCGGGCGGCAAGGGCAACGACTTCGAAGTCGCCGGCGCCCAGGACGATCTGGCGAAGCTGCCTTTCGCGCTGGTGAAGTTCAAGCCGGATGCGAAGATGGCCGATATCGCCGCCTTCCTCGGCCAGAACGGGTTGAAGATCGCCGGCGGCCCGACCGCCGACGGCGTGTTCCACCTGACGATCCCCGCCAGCACGGCGGCCGATTACGACAAGCTTGTCGGCCTTATTGCCGCCCAGCCTTTCGCGGAGGCTGTGGTGCAGGGAAGGAAACCGGCCGATGGCGGCTAACCCGCTTACAGGAAACGTGCGCCGCGGTCGGGCTCGGCGACTTCGCCGTAGCCTTCCGCCCGGAATTGCGTCGAGGCCGAGAGTCATTCTTCATGCTGTGATCCTCGCGGCGGCCTTTGTCGCCGCGCCCGCATTCGCACAGACCAACGACCCCAATCTGACGCAAAAACAGCTCGATTGCCTAAAGGCGACCGGCGGCGGCTGCGATAAGGATGGCGGCACCAAGAACGGCGCCGGGACGCCGGGCCCGGCCACGGGCGGCGCGGTGTTCCTGCCGGCGCTGATCGTCGATCTCTTTCCGAACTCGCCGGCGCCCACGGCCCCGCAAACGCCGGCACCGTCCAACGGAACATCGTCGTCGGAAGGTTCGAACAACACGCCGCCACCCGCTCCGGCGCCAAGCGGGCCGGTCACAGTGCCGCAAGGTCTCAACCTGGCGGAGCCGCCGCGCGCGATCGCCGGCGAGTTCGTGCCCGACGAGGTGCTGGTGACGGTCGACGGCGGCGCTGGCGTCGTGCAGCAGATCGCCAATTCCTTCGGCCTGCAGGTGCGCTCGCAGCGCCAGTCGTGGCTGCTCGGCACCACTTTGGTGCGCTTCGGCATCACCGACGGGCGGCCTGTCGGCGTGGTGCTGGCGCAGCTTGCCGCCGACGGCCGCACGCGGCGCCGCGAGCCCAACCATATCTACACGCTGCAGCAGGCGGCCGGCATCGTGAACTATGCCTTCGACCGCATCGCGCTCGATTCGAAAGAGGCGAGCGGCGAGAATGTGCGCATCGCCGTCATCGACACCGGCATCGACGACACCAATCCCGCGCTCGCCAGCGTGATTGCCGGCCAATACGACGCCATGCCCAATGTGCCGATCGAGAAGCGCGACCACGGCACCTCTGTCGACGGGCTGATCGCCGGCGTCGGTCCGCTGGAAGGCATGGCGCCGGGCGCCAGGATCTATCACGCGCGCGCCTTCGAAGGCGGCAAGTCGACCATGGACGTCATCCTCTCGGCGCTCGACTGGGCGGCCGAGCAGCATGTGCGCATCATCAATATGAGCTTCGTCGGGCCGAAGAACGACCTGCTCGGCGCCGCCTGCCGCAATGCCCGGGCACTCGGCATGGTGCTGGTGGCTGCCGCCGGCAACAATGGACCGAAGGCGCCCTATGGCTATCCGGCCGCCTTTGACGGCGTGATCGCGGTGACCGCCACCGACGCCAAGGACGGGCTGATGCCGCAGGCCAATCGCGGCGCCTATGTCTTCATCTCGGCGCCGGGCGTCGAGATGGTGGCGCCAAGCGGCGCGGGGTCGGGTGTGGTGACCGGCACGTCCTTCGCCGCCGCAATCGTGTCCGGCGCCATCGCCAATCTGATCCACGCCGCGCCCGACCGCACGGCCGACGATATCGAGAAAGCGCTGGCGGCCACGGCCAAGGATCTCGGGCCTAAGGGGCGCGACAATGACTTCGGCTATGGTTTGCTGGACATCAAGGCGGCCGGAGCAGCGAAGGAGTGAGTCCAGGCAGTCGGCTATGCTGATTGCCGAGATGCGAACAAACGGTTGCCCATTTAAAGAGCCGGACCTAGCCGGACAGGGCTTCCATCATAGAAACGCGACAGCCGGAAACGGCTGAGATCGTGCCCGGTTTCATTTCCCTGGATCATGTCGGAGACGACGCGGCCGATACCAGGTCCGATGCCGAATCCGTGGCCGCTCATTCCCGTCGCGACGAAAAGACCGCCGATTGCTTGCACCTGATCGACGACGGGGACGACATCGGGCATGGCGTCGATCATACCGCCCCAGCCGACCTTCAGGCGAACCGTCTCGAACCGGGGGAAAAGCTGTGTGAAATTGCGCTGGATCGAGCGAAGCTTTGCCGGCTCGGGGGCCGGGTTGAGCACGCGCATTCTCTCGAAAGGACTTTCTGAATCCGGCGCCCAATCGCGCGGCGTCGACCAGCCATCGGGGTAGCCCGATGGAGCGAAGGGGAAATAGCGCGTTCCGAACGGATTGTCCCTGAGGGCGGGAAGATACTGGGTGGCGTGCCGGAATGCGTCAGGCCCAAGGTAAAGCAAGTGGCTGCCGCCCGCGGCGAGCGTGTATCCGCCATCCTGTCTGCGCCGGAAAGCGATATGGTCGTCGGCCGCCGCACCTGAATAGACCTCAGGCATGGGTTCTGTCGCAGCTGTGGTCACCCTGACGCTGAGCTGGGGGATGGCCACGCCGTGTCTTCGCAAGAAGAGGGATGACCAGGCGCCGCCCGCGACCAGCACGCTGGAGGCCCCGATATATCCCGCTTCGGTCCACACGCCCTTGATCCTTCCGGCCGAGATTTCGAGAGTGCGCGCCGCGCAATTCTCGACGATCCTGGCGCCTTTTCGCACGGCAAGCCTGGCCAGCGCCCGCACCGCCAACCAGGGCTCGGCGCGCATGTCGGAGGGCGTCGTCATCGCGCCCTTGAACCTGCGCGACATGCCGCTGATGAGTTTTGCGGTTTCGTCGGCGTCCAAAAGGCGGGTGTCGAGCTTATGGATCGCGGCGATCTTCATGAATTCTTCGAACTTGGCCATGTCCTTGTCGGAGTTCGCCAGGTAGGTCACGCCTGTCTGGTTCAGCCCGATGTCTTCGCCGCATTCATCGGCCAGTTGCCGCCACAGACGGGACGCCTCAATGACGATCGGCAGCTCATCCGCGTCTCGTCCCTGCTTTCTGATCCAGCCCCAGTTTCGCGAGG
Organism: Mesorhizobium sp. CA4; assembly: GCF_020165075.1. Taxonomy (NCBI): domain Bacteria; kingdom Pseudomonadati; phylum Pseudomonadota; class Alphaproteobacteria; order Hyphomicrobiales; family Phyllobacteriaceae; genus Mesorhizobium; species Mesorhizobium sp. CA4. The sequence continues at coordinate 225,632 of NZ_JAIUHK010000002.1, read as the reverse complement.
ACTGTTCGGCGGCAACGCGGCCTTTTTCCAACAGCGTCACCGGAATGTTGCGGGAGGCAAGGAAGAGGGCCGTCGTTACGCCTATGACACCGCCACCGACGATCACCACCTCCGAAGTCTTCGGCGGAGGACCAGGATGTTGGATTGGATCCGCTTCGGTGAACGGGAATGTAGGCAATGGCGCACTCTGAGGAGCTGATTGACGGTCTGGCTTACTGGTTGTTACCGTCAAACATCAGGAGCAGCCGAAGGCGGACCGTTGTCCCAAGACAGTAGCCCGGAAGGCGGCAGCGGTGAAGTTGTTGGATCAGGCGCTATACCGGCGCCCCCGCCACCGACCCGCGCACAACCAGATCCACCGGCCATACCTCGCCGCGCGCGCCATCTTCCAGCCCCGATATGCGGGCCGCCAGCCGCTCGGCGATGCGGGCGCCTGCGAGGCGGATCGACGAGCGTGTCGTCGACAGCGGCACCGGGAAATTCTCCGGCCGCAGCCAGGGGAAGACGTCGTCATGGGCAATCAGCGAGAGGTCGCCCGGAATGGTGAGGCCGAGATCGCGCACGGCGCGCACGACGCCCAGCGCCATGATCAGACTGGAGCAGACGATCGCCGTCGGCGGCTCAGCGTCCTCGAGCAGGCGGCGGGCGGCGCGGTAGCCGTTTTCCTCGGTCATGGCCACCGAGCGGATGTGGCGCTCGCCGAGCGTCAGCCCGCTCGCGGCAAGCGCCCGGCGCATGCCGCGCTCGCGGTGGATGGCGAAGGTCTCGCGCTCGTTGCCGTTGATCAGCGCCAGGCGCTGGTGGCCAAGCTGGACCAGCAGGCGCGCCGCTTCGTGGAAGGCGCCCTCATTGTCGATGTCGAGATAGGGATAGTCGAAGTCGAAACCCTCGCTGCGGCCATGGACGACGAACGGAATGCCCAGCGTGTTGACCAGCGCCAGTCGCTTGTCGGCCGGACGCGGCGAGGAGATGTAAACGGCGTCGACCTGGCGGTTGGCGACGATGCGCCGGTAGGTCGTTTCCTCGTCGTCGGCGTCGGCGGGCGAAAGCACAAGGTCGAGCTCGTGCGCACGCGCATAGTCGCCGAGGCCGGAGAGGAATTCGACGAAGTGCGGATCGATGTCGACGGCGGCCCCGGTCGGCAGCACATAGCCGATCATTCCCGACTTGCCGGTGGCGAGCCGGCGCGCGCTGGGGTTGGGTCGGTAGCCATGGCGCTTGGCGGCGTCCACAACCCGGCGCCGGGTCTCCTCGTTGACCTCGGGGTAGCCGTTCAGCGCCCGGCTCACCGTGGTCTGCGAGAGCGACAGCATATGCGACAGCTGCTTGAGGTTCATCGGAGGCCTCCAGCCTCAAAGCGCTTTCAATTTTGAATCGGTCTGACGATTGTTGGCGAGATCATCAAGCATGACGACCTTAGAGGCCAGACAGCGTCGTTTGAAGCAAAATTGCTGCTGCAGCGCCAAAAAAGCATGCTGCGCTGCACTTTTTTCGCTTAATCTTCTCTTCCTTAAATCGATTAATGACGTCGCCCACTTGACTCCAAGGCGATTCAATGGCGAGATCAAAATAGCCAAAGCGCTTTGGAAGTCTCTTCGAAAGGTTGCGGTTGCCCTTTCGCTGAGTCACAGTTCCGCGGCGTCGGCGGACGAAATGGAGGTTTCGTCCTTTTTGTGATCACTGGGAGGACTTGCGATGAAGAAAATGCTTCTCTTGGGTGCGGCATTCGCGGCACTCACCCTCAGCCTGCCGGCGCAAGCCGAACTGAAGTTCAAGCCGGGCGAGGATTCGAAATTTCATTGGGCCAATTACGACGACCTCAAGAAGGTCGACCTCAAGGGCGAGACGCTGACGATCTTCGGGCCGTGGCGCGGCGAGGACGAGGCGCTTGTCCGATCCGTTCTCGACTATTTCCAGGAAGCGACCGGCGCTGAGGTGAAATATTCCTCGTCCGAGAATTATGAGCAGCAGATCGTCATCGACACCCAGGCCGGCAGCCCGCCCAACATCGCCGTCCTGCCGCAGCCGGGCCTCATCCAGGATCTTGCTTCCAAGGGCGTGCTGACCCCGCTGGGCGACGACGTCGCGGCCTGGATCAAGGAAAATTACGCCGCCGGCGACTCCTGGGCCAAGCTCGGCACGTATACGGGCAAGGACGGCAAATCGGGCTTCTATGCCTTTCCCTACAAGATCGACGTGAAGGGGCTCGTCTGGTACTCGCCCGACAATTTCGACGAAGCCGGCTACAAGGTGCCGAAGACCCAGGAAGAACTCGCCGATCTCGAAAAGAAGATCGTCGCCGACGGCGGCAAGCCTTGGTGCATCGGGCTGGGTTCGGGCGGCGCCACCGGCTGGCCGGCGACCGACTGGGTCGAGGACATCATGCTGAGGACGCAGCCGCCGGAAGTCTACGACAAGTGGGTGAAGAACGAGATTCCGTTCACCGACCCGGCCGTTGTCAACGCCATCGACATCTTCGGCAAGATCGCCACCGACGACAAGATGGTGGACGGCGGCGCCAAGGCGGTCGCGGCGACCGACTTCCGCGACAGCCCGAAGGGCCTCTTCACCGTGCCGCCCAAGTGCTACATGCACCACCAGGCATCGTTCATCCCCTCCTTCTTCCCGGAAAACGTGAAGCTCGGCCAGGACGCCGACTTCTTCCCCTACCCGCCTTACGCCTCCAAGCCGGAACTGGGCACGCCGCTGGAAGTGGCCGGAACGCTGGTGATGATCACCAAGGATTCCAAGGCCTCGCGCGAATTCATCAAGTTCCTCGAGATGCCGCTCGCGCATGAATTGTGGATGGCGCAGAAGAGCTTCGTCACCCCCTTCAAGGCGGCCAACAAGGAGGCCTATGGCAGCGACGCGCTGAAGAAGCAGGGCGAGATCCTGGTCGGCGCCACGACGGTCCGGTTCGACGGATCCGACCTGATGCCGGGCAAGATCGGCGCGGGTTCGTTCTGGACCGGCATGGTCGACCTGGTGGGCGGCAAGTCCGCGCAGGACGTCGCCGCCGACATCCAGAAAAGCTGGGACGGCATCAAATAGCATCCTGAAATCTTCCTAATCCTCCTACTGGACCCGGGCTACGGCCCGGGTCCGACCGGCGGTCCGCGCCGGAAGCCTTCGCGTTTCGATTGTTCCGAATAACCGAAAGTCGGTGCATCCGATCGCCAGCCTCGGCCGGCCGGTCATGCGCAGGGAGAGGGACCCATGGCGGCTCAGATTTTCTCGGCCATATTCGTCATCATCATCGGCGTCGGCGGCTGTGTCGCCTATTTCTGGGGCGCCAACAAACTGCTCGATCTCGTCTTCCCGTCACGCGGCGTCTCGGGCACCGCCGCCGTCGACAATTTGCGCCGGCAGGGAATGGTGCGGCCCTGGCTGTTCGTCGGGCCGGCGATGATCATCCTAGCCATCTACCTGATCTACCCGGTGATCGCGACGCTTTGGCTCTCCTTCTTCGACCGCGGCGGCACCAATTTCGTCGGGCTCGCCAATTATGAATGGGCGGTCAGCGATCATGATTTGCGCAATTCGATCTTCAACAACATCCTGTGGCTGGCCGTGGTGCCGGCTGCCTGCACCTTCCTCGGCCTGATCATCGCCGTGCTCACCGACAAGATCTGGTGGGGCACCATCGCCAAGAGCCTGATCTTCCTGCCGCTGGCGATCTCCTTCGTCGGCGCCAGCGTGATCTGGAAATTCATCTACGAGTATCGCGGCGAGGGCCAGGTGCAGATCGGCCTGCTCAACGCCATCATCCAATATTTCGGCGGCCAGCCGCAGGTTTGGATATCGCTGCCGTTCTGGAACAATTTCTTCCTGATGATCATCCTGATCTGGATCCAGACCGGCTTTGCGATGGTCATCCTGTCGTCGGCGCTACGCGGCATTCCGGAAGAGACGCTGGAAGCGGCCGTGATCGACGGCGCCAACCCGTTCCAGATCTTCTGGAAGATCATGGTGCCGCAAATCTGGGGCACGATCGCCGTGGTGTGGACCACCATCACCATCCTGGTGCTGAAAGTGTTCGACATCGTGCTGACCATGACCAACGGCCAGTGGAATACACAGGTGCTCGCCAATCTGATGTTCGATTGGATGTTCCGCGGCGGCGGCGATTTCGGCCGCGGCGCCACCATCGCCATCATCATCATGATCGCGGTCATCCCGATCATGGTCTGGAACATCCGCCAGGCCAACAAAGAGACGGGAGGGCACTGAGATGGCGACCAAGACCGGAAAGTCCTTTGTCGGCCGCTTCGGCGTCCATATCGCCGTGCTCGTCTTCGTGGCGATCTGGACCATTCCTACCCTCGGCATCCTCGTCTCGTCGCTGCGCGACAAGGACCAGATCGTCGCCTCCGGCTGGTGGAACTCCTTCGCCAGTTCCAGCCAGAGCGAGGCGGGACGGCTGCCGGGCGCATCGGCGCAAACCCAGAAGGACGGCAAATACGTCATCGAAGGCAATATCTTCGGCGATGGCCCCAAGCGCGAGATCAGCGCCTTCGGCGTCAAGTCCTCCGCGCCGACGCAGTACAAGGCGGGATCGGTTGCCGACCTCGATGACGGCGTCACGCTGCAGATGGATGCCGACGGCGGCTTCGTGCTGTCGTCGCCGAAGGCCTTCGAGGGCGACCGCGGCCAGCGCGTCTATTTCGCCTCCTCGGCGCCGCCGAAATTCACCACGGACAACTACGATTCGGTGCTGTTTTCCGAAGGCATCGGCCGCTCGTTCATGAACTCGCTGACGGTGACCATCCCGGCGACGATCATCCCAATCCTGATCGCAGCCTTCGCAGCCTACGCACTGGCCTGGATGCGCTTTCCCGGACGGCCGCTGCTGATCGCGGTGATCATCGGCCTTCTGGTGGTTCCACTGCAGATGTCGCTGATCCCGCTGCTCAGGCTTTATAACGGCGTCGGCGCCTTCTTCGGCGTGCCGTCCAAGACCTATCTCGGCATATGGCTGGCACATACCGGCTTCGGCCTGCCCTTCGCCATCTACCTGCTGAGGAGCTATATCGCCGGCCTGCCGCGCGAGATCATGGAATCGGCACGCATTGACGGCGCCAGCGACTTCGAGATCTTCGTCAAGATCGTGCTGCCGCTGTCCTTCCCTGTGCTTGCCTCCTTCGCCATCTTCCAGTTCCTGTGGGTATGGAACGATCTGCTGGTGGCGATGGTTTTCCTCGGCACGGCGCCCGATCAGATCGTGCTGACGGCCAAGCTCAACGCGCTGCTCGGCTCGCGCGGCGGCAAGTGGGAGATCCTGACCACATCGGCGTTCATCACCATCATCGTGCCGCTGTTCGTGTTCTTCTCGCTGCAGCGCTATTTCGTCCGCGGGCTGCTTGCCGGCTCGGTGAAAGGAGGTTGAAGACATGCAATCGGCTTTGAAGGCGACGTCGCAGCCAGACCCGGCCGTCGACCGCGACTGGTGGCGGGGCGCGGTGATCTACCAGATTTACCCGCGCTCCTATCAGGACTCCAACGGCGACGGCATCGGCGACCTGAAGGGTATTGTTCAGCGCCTGCCCTATATCGCTTCGCTCGGCGTCGATGCCATCTGGATCTCGCCCTTCTTCAAATCGCCGATGAAGGATTTCGGCTATGACGTGTCGGACTATTGCGACGTCGACCCGATGTTCGGAACGCTCGCCGATTTCGACGCGCTGGTGACGGAAGCCCATCGGCTGGGGCTCAAGGTGATGATCGACGAGGTGCTGTCGCACACCGCCGATATCCACCCCTGGTTCAAGGAAAGCCGTTCCAGCCGCAACAATCCGAAAGCCGACTGGTATGTGTGGGCGGACGCAAAGCCCGACGGCACGCCGCCCAACAACTGGCTGTCGATCTTCGGCGGCTCGGCCTGGCAGTGGGACACCAGCCGCCAGCAATATTACATGCACAATTTTCTGGCCGAGCAGCCCGACCTCAACTTCCACAACGCAGAAGTTCAGGACGCGCTGCTCGACATCACCCGCTTCTGGCTGGAGCGCGGCGTTGACGGCTTTCGGCTGGACACGATCAATTTCTACTTCCACAGCCAGGGGCTGGAGGACAATCCGCCGCTGCCGCCGGAACAGCGCAACGACCAGACGGCGCCCGCGGTCAATCCCTACAATTACCAGGACCACATCTACGACAAGAGCCGGCCGGAGAACCTCGGCTTCCTGGAGCGCTTCCGCGCGCTTCTCGACGAATATCCGGCGCAGGCGGCCGTCGGCGAGGTGGGCGATTCCCAGCGCGGCCTGGAGGTGGTCGCCGCCTACACCGCCGACGGCAAGCGCGTGCATATGTGCTATTCCTTCGACTTCCTGGCGCCGGAGAAGATCAGCGCGGCGAAAGCGCGCGCGGTGCTGGAGGCCTTCGGCACGGTCGCCAGCGACGGCTGGTCGTGCTGGGCCTTCTCCAACCATGACGTGATGCGGGTTGCCTCGCGCTGGGCCGCCAACGAGGCGGATCCGACCGCCTATCTGAAGGTGATCTCGGCGCTTTTGATGTCGCTGCGCGGCTCGGTCTGCATCTATCAAGGCGAAGAGCTCGGCCTTGGCGAGGCGGAGCTGAAGTTCGAGGACCTGCAGGATCCCTACGGCATCCGGTTCTGGCCGGAGTTCAAGGGTCGCGACGGCTGCCGCACGCCGATGGTTTGGGACGCGGCCGCCAAGAATGGCGGTTTCTCGACCGCCAAGCCGTGGCTGCCGGTGCCGGGCAAGCACCTGTCGCAGGCAGTCAACGTGCAGCAGGGCGAGGCAAGCTCGCTGCTCGAACATTACCGCCGCTTCCTCGCCTTCCGGCGCCAGCATCCGGCGCTGACCAAGGGCGACATCAACTTTATCGAAAGCGATGGCGACACCGTCGCCTTCACGCGCCGCGAGGGCAATGAGCGGGTCGTCTGCGCCTTCAATCTCGGCAGCAAGCCCTCCGAGGTCGATCTCGGCAAAGGTGCGCTGCAACCCTTGCCCGGGCACGGCTTTTCGGGACAGACTGGCAGCGGGCCGGTCCGCCTCGGCGGCTACGGCGCCTGGTTCGGACGCATCGACTGAACTTCTAAAACAGGGATCAACGGGAGAAGAAAAACATGGCCGATGTCACGCTCAGCCAGGTGAAGAAATCATACGGCAACCTCAACATTCTCCACGGCATCGACCTCGATATCAAATCAGGCGAGTTCATCGTCTTCGTCGGGCCGTCGGGTTGCGGCAAGTCGACCTTGCTGAGGTCGATCGCCGGCCTCGAGGAGATCACGTCGGGCGAGTTGAAGATCGACGGCGAGGTGGTGAACGACGTGCCGCCGTCGAAGCGGGGCATCGCCATGGTGTTCCAGTCCTATGCGCTCTATCCGCATATGACGGTTTACGACAACATGGCCTTCTCGATGAAGATCGGCAAGGAAAGCAAGGCCGAGATCGACAAGCGCGTGCGCCAGGCGGCGGAGATCCTGCAACTGACCAAATATCTCGACCGCCTGCCCAAGGCGATGTCGGGCGGCCAGCGCCAGCGCGTCGCCATCGGCCGTGCCATCGTGCGAAACCCGAAGGTGTTCCTGTTCGACGAGCCGTTGTCGAATCTCGACGCAGCACTGCGCGTCGCCACCCGCATCGAGATCGCCAAGCTCAAGGAATCGATGCCGAACACCACCATGATCTACGTCACGCACGACCAAGTCGAGGCGATGACGCTGGCGGACCGCATCGTGGTCTTGAAGGAAGGCGTTATCGAGCAGGTCGGCACGCCGATGGAACTCTACAAGCGGCCCGGCAACCTGTTCGTCGCCCAGTTCATCGGCTCACCGGCCATGAACATATTGCCGGCAAAGATCGAGAAAGCCGGCAATCCGACCGTGGTCAGCCATGTCGGCGGCCGCAAGGCGACGGTGCCGATCGCGACGCCGGCCTCGGCCAATGGCGCGGCGGTCAGCTTCGGCGTGCGGCCGGAGGATCTCGCGATTGCCACAGGCGCGGACTTTCTGTTCGAAGGCAAGGTCGACTATATCGAGCAGCTCGGCGAGGTTCAGCTCGTCTACATCGATATCGGCCGCGCCGACCTGCCGCTGGTTGCCAAGCTGCCCGGCAATGTCGACGTCAAGCGCGGCGAGACGCTGCGGCTCAACGCCGGCGCCGGCGATCTGCACATCTTTGACGCCGACGGCCATTCCTTCACGCTGCATCGCGAGGAAGCAAAGGCTGCCTGACGCTAGAGAGTTTCACCGTTTTACCGAAACGGCGAAACTCTCTATCTCTTTGTTTTCACGCAATTTCGGACGGAAAACCGCTTACACTTTTCCTGGAATTGCTTTATCGGCAGGCTGGCTTTCCCGGCAAAAAAAGAGAGCGGCGGGCCTGGCCCGCCGCTCTCTCTTTCAAATCACAGTCGGCTATCAACGGTTGCCGAAGTGGTCGCGGTCCGCACCCTGAGGCGCCGACTTCTGCACGTCGCGCGACGAGTTCAGCAACTTGTAGACGGGCGAGTCGGTGCCGATCGATGACGTAGGGGCGGTATCGACCGCCGGGGCCGGCTGGTTGACGCCACTGTTGTTGTAATTGTCGCTGCCCGCAAAAGCAGCGCCGGAAACGGCCAGCAGGGCGGCCGTGGCAAGAACGATCTTCTTCATTTCAGTGCTCCTGAATCTTGTGATCCGACCGATGCGGCGGGCTAGCCCGCCGCCGATTCAAGGTCGGATGTTAGTTGTTGCCGAAAAGGTTGTGGTCGGCGCCCGTGGTGACAGGCTTCTGGTCGGCCGGTTCGGACTTGTGGACCGAAGCGGTGTACGACGAATCAACCGTGGCCGGTGGATTTGCTGCCTGCGAACCATAATTGTCGCTGCCAGCGAAAGCGCTGCCGGAAATAGCCATAAAGGCTGCGGCAGTGAGAACAATCTTTTTCATTTTTGCTACTCCAGTATCTTTATATTCCGTCCGTCTAGCGGCGTGTCTTGGGAATGAAATCGCGTCGTTCGGACAGCGCTGATTTGGGTGAGCCGAGTGCCGGATTCCAATCACGAAGTTTTTCCGTCTGGACCATGAATCCGCCTCTTGAAGTTTTCATAAGCATGCCTATGACTTCATTTTTATCTGGCTTAATCAACACGTTATTCGGATCCGGCCGTTGGCTCACCAAATGTATCTGAGCACTGGCGTTCACAACGTCCTGCACGCACCGTCAACAGAAACGAACCGTTCAGTTCGATTTTAGTATCCCCTAATAGTCACTTTTCGATACTATTAACCATCCTGCTCCCGTTCCAAGGGCCGATTCGGACATAGTGTGGCGCGGCAAATCCATGGCGGCGAAGGCAACCGGAAGGCCGGCATCTTTTGTGCGCTCGCAAACCTTGGATGAACCGCAAGGCGAAATCTGCGAGATGATGCTCGATCTGATCCTGCGCATCGTCGTTCCACCGGTTCGGCGGCGCATCGAGATGGAGATCAATGCAGGCGACCGGCATGTGGCCCGGCTGCGCTCGATGACGATCAGCCGCTCCGGCGGGGAGCGGATGCTGCGCTTTCGCGGCAAGGTGGAGCTCGACCGGGCGGGACGGACCCTGGTGCCGGAGGCGCGGCCGTCACGACAATTTCGCGTCTGGGACAACGAACAGGCGGTCGCCACCTATGGCGCGCTGCCTTTCCAACTCGTTTCGACAAAATTCTCTCCGACAGGCTGAACCCGTGATGAGCCTTGGCGAAACGCCGGCGTTGAGTACGGCGTCGAGGGCTCGGCGAGGGCGGCCCAGCGCTGCTCAGGAGTCTGGAGTGATCAGCTTCAAGGAGGGGAAATAGGTCCGGTATCGGCCGACATCGCGTGTCAGAAGTGGGAGGCGGCCGACCGCAGCATGGGCCCCGATGAAGAAGTCCGGCAACACGCCAGTCTTTTGTCCTCCTGAGCTGCGATACTGTGTGAATACCTTTCCGGCAAGAAAAAGAGCCGCTCTTGGCATGGCAGCCATCTCAAGACCGCCCGCATCAAGAAACGCCTCAAGATCTTCGATGCGGGCGTAGCGAACGGCGAGCTCGGCGTAGACCGCATCGTTGATCAACAATGGTCCACTGAGGCTCGCCGCCTCAAGCTGAGCAACCGACCAATCGGCCCAGTTTGGATCGTCCGTAACGACGTCGAGCAGAACGTTGGTGTCCACGAGCGTCACGCTTCGCCACGCGTAAGCGCCATGATAGCCTCGGTCGTGAGCCCCTCGCCGGCATGGCCGCGCAATTTGGCAAAGCGGCTCGCCGGCTGCTTTCTGTCGACGCGAGCCAGCACGACGCTTCCATCGGCGGCGCGCCTGAAATCAACCCTACTTCCCGGAACGATCCCCAGCAGGTCGCGGACCGGTTTGGGAATGGTCACTTGCCCTTTTGCTGTAACGGTGGTGGCCATCTTCGCCCCTCTCGGTAATACCAGATACAAGTAAGGTATTACCTTGTGGATCGAATTTCAACGGCTCGCACCGGCAATTCAAATCCCGTAGCGCTCGGTGCGGATAATCCCCGCCGGAACGCCGGCGCCGATCAGGGCATCGGCGGCGGCCGAGACGAACGCATTCGAGCCGCAGACATAGGCGAGCTTTGGGGCTTTCGGCAGGCGCTCGACGGCCTGCACCATCATGCGGGCGTCGACGCGCCGGGAATAGTCGGACGGCCGCCTCGCCGGTTCGCGGGTCAGCGTCAGCACCAGATCGAAACCGTCGCGGCGATCGTCGAGACCGATCAGCTCGCCGCGGAAAATCACCTCGTCCCAGACCCGCGCCGAGAACACCAGCACAACGGGTACCGCCGCGTTGCGCAGCATACGATGGCGCACCATTGCCATCAGCGGCACGACGCCCGAGCCGCCGCCGACCAGAAGGATCGGCCCGCCGTCGCTCTCCTCCCAGATGAAATGGCCACCCAGCGGCCCGCGCAGCTCGATCTCGTCGCCGACGGCAGCCACGTCGTGGAAGAAGGGCGAGACCTCGCCGTCGTCGAGCCGCTCGATCGCGAGCTCGACGACGGCACCTGCTTCGGGCGCCGAAGCTATGGAATAGGATCGGCGCGCCTGATAGCCGTCCGGCGCCGTCAGCCGGACGTCGACATGCTGTCCGGCCAGATGGGCGAAAGGCCGCGACGGTTGGAACCAGAAGCTGGTGACGCGTGGCGTGCGCTTTTCGATGCGGGTGATCGTGGCTGCCTGCCAGGGCGATTGCGGCAACGGCTCGGCACTCATCGATTGCTGCTCACGAATTCGCCCTCACGGGTCACTGGAATAGCGCTGCTCGCGCCAGGGGTCGCCATACATGTGATAGCCGCGCAGTTCCCAAAAGCCCGGTTCGTAGCGGTCGGTGAACTGCAGCCCGTTCACCCATTTGGCCGATTTCCAGAAATAGAGATGCGGCACCAGAAGCCGCGCCGGCCCGCCATGGTCCGGCGTGATCGGCTTGCCCTCATAGAGCAGCGCCACCATCGCCTTGCCGGTGACGAGGTCCTTGGTCGGCACATTTGGTGGAATAGCCGTCGAAGGACAGCGCCAGCGTGTAGGCCGTCGGCGGCTCGATGCCGGCATCGGCGAGGATGTCGTCGATCATCACGCCTTGCCAGGGCGTGTTGAACTTGGTCCAGGCCGTGACGCAATGAATGTCGCGCGTCATCTTGCTTTGCGGCAGGGCGTTGAACTCGGCCCAGTTCCATTTCTTGAGCGGTCGCGGCCCCTGCTTCAAGGTGAAGGACCAATCCTCGGTGCGCACGCGCGGCGTCGGCCCGGCCGAGAGAACCGGGAAACCCTGTTCCAGGTACTGACCCGGCGGGATGCGCGCGTCGGCGTCGGAAGGAGGACGCCGTCCGGAAAAAAAGCCGCGCGTGACCATCGAGACGCCTCTTGCACCGGTGGAAGGATGCGGGGAGTGTTCTCGAATATACCTCTACGGGCAACAAGAATCTTGGCGACCCGCCTTGCACCGGCAGGTCGCCACGACGTGGTCAGCCGGCCGCGAAAGGCACTGCGACGAATATCTGCTGGTCGCCGCGATCGACAAGCAGCAGCACCGATTTCTTGCCCGACTTGGCTGCCTCGGCGATAGCCTGGTTCGCCTGTCTGGCGTTCTTTACGGGCGTCTGGTCGACGCCGACGATCACGTCCCCCGGCTGGAGGCCCGCTGCCGAAGCCGCCTTGTCCGGATTGACACGCTCAATCACGGCGCCGTGCTGGTTGTCGGCAAGGTTGAGCTCCTGCCGGATCTCGGGAGTGATGTCGGTCAGCCCGAGGCCGAGCGACGGAACGCCCTGGCCCGCCGACGGCTTGCCGCCTTCGCCATTCGACGCGGTCTGCACCTCGTCGGTGTTGCGGCCGACTTCCGCGGAGACCTGAACTACCTTGCCCTTACGCCAGACATTGACCGTTTCCTTGCTGCCGGGCGGGACATCTGCGACGGCGCGCGACAGGTCCTTGGGATCCTTGATCTCCTGGCCGCCAAAGCCGGTGATCACATCCCCGACTTCAATGCCCGCCTTGGCCGCAGGCGAGCCCGGCGTGACCGACGAGACCAAGGCTCCGGCAGGGTGGTCGAGGCCGATCGCGCCGGCAACATCCGGCGTGACCGGCTGGATCTGCACACCGAGATAGCCGTATTCGATGTCGCCGCCCTTCATCAGCTTGGCGACAACTTTTTGGGCCTGGTCCGACGGGATGGCGAAGCCGACGCCGACGCTGCCGCCATTGGGCGAGTAGATGGCGGTGTTGATGCCGATCACATTGCCGTGGATGTCGACCAGCGGACCGCCCGAATTGCCGTGATTGATCGGTGCGTCGATCTGGATGAAATCGTCGAACGGCCCGCTGTGGAGATCGCGGCCGCGCGCCGAGACGATGCCGGCGGTCACCGTGGTGCCGATGCCGAACGGGTTGCCGATCGCCAGCACCTGGTCGCCGGTCATCAGCTTGCTGGAATCGCCCCACTTGACGGTCGGCAGCGGCTTGTCTGCCTTGATTTTGAGCACAGCCAGGTCATGCTTGGCGTCGTGGCCGACAAGCTTTGCCGGAAGCTCGGTGCCGTCGTCGAGCGTCACCTTGATCGAGGTGGCGCCGTCGATGACGTGGTTGTTGGTGACGATTGTGCCATCCGCGCTGATGATGAAGCCGGAGCCGAGCGCCTCGCTACGTGGTGCCCGCTGAGGCGGCGTCTTGGGCATCGGCATGCCCTGGTCGCCAAAGAATTGCCGGAAATATTCGTCGAAAGGCGAGTTGCCATCGAAAGGCGAACCCTCGCTCATGGTATCCGCCCGGCCCCTCATCATTGTCGTGATTGTTACGACCGCCGGCTTTGTGGTGGCAACGATGGGAGCGAAGGAGCCGTTAGGCGCGGTGACGCCGGCGGCGGGAGTCTGCGTGGTGGCGACGGCGTTGCTCAATCCGGCGCTGTTCGTGCTCTCGGCAAAGGAACCAATAACGGGAGAAATGATCAGCGCAGCGCCCAACAGGGCCGCGACGCGATGTCTGCGAAGAATGTTCATGGGTGACATGGTCGTTTCTGTCCGGGCGAGAGGTTGATCCGGCGCCCCGGATGGCTCTCGAAGCACGCATCCGTTGGCGTGTCGGCGACCGGGATTGCCTGCCTCGCCTTGCACGGCAGCCGGCCGGATCGACAACCAAGATTTAGGGTGCGGAATGGCCTGAATCAGGACCTTTGGATGACCTTACGAAGATTTAATTCAGAGAGCGCTTACGAACCGCTCTCTCCGGCGCAGATAAGCGGAGGCGATCTCACGCATCCGCTGGCCGGTAAAACTCGGGCCATGGCCGCCATGGCCGATGCGTACCGGCAGGTCGAGCAGGCGCTGCATGGTGCGGCAATAGGCGGCGCGGTCCGAATCCGGCAGGTCGTCGATCAGCACGCCGTCATAGATGGCGTCGCCGGCAAATAACAGGCCATCGGCCTCGTCGAACAGCGCGATGGAATCCGGCGAATGTCCCGGAAGATGCAGCACGCGGAATTTCCTGTCGCCGAGATCGATGACATCGCCCTCATCGAGCGTGCGGGTCAGCGGCGCGGAAGGAATGCGGTAGTCGGCCGCCTTCCAGTCCGGCGCCGGCAGCTTCGAGACCGCACCGTCGAGATTGTGGAACATGTGGGCGTAGGTAACGGCATCGTTCATGCCGTCGAACTGCGCCGCGCTCATCTTCGGGCCCATACGCAGCGGGAATTCGTGCAGCGAGCCGACATGGTCGAGATGGATGTGGGTGGCGACAACGATCAGCGGCTTGCCGGGCGGCGTGTCGATCTCAGGCGCCAGCGGGCGGATACCCATGCCGGTATCGACCAGCAGATCGGCGTCACGGCCCTTCAAATGCCACATATTGGCGCGCACGAAATCATGCACGAAAGGCTCGGTCAGCATCGTCGTGCCGGCATCGACTTTCGCCTTGCCGAACCAGTCGCCAACCGCAAGCTCGGGGATCGAGCCGCCGCCCATCAGACGAACGGCTTCCCGACCTTGTATTTTTCCGGCACCAGCCGCTTCAGATAGGCCATGCCGGCGTCCGAAAGCTGGTTGGCGTCCGGCTTCATGAAATCGTCGGGCATATGGCGGGTCTTGCCGGCCACCGCCTTCAGCGGCACCTTCTTCAACACCGTCTTCGACCCGTCATATTGCAGCGCGACCGAGCCGCCGCCTTCGCCTGCGACAGCAACCGCGAAAGCGCCGGCGTCGAAGGCTTCCTTGGCGTCCACGGCGCTGATCGCGCCGACATAACCGCGCGGCATGTAGCCCAGCGCGTCGACCCGCGCGCGTTTGCCGGGCAGGCCTTCGGCCAAGGCCCGTTCGAGCGCCGCCGGCAGGTCGCTGCCCGACAATTTGACATTGCCGTGCTGGTCGCGCTCCAGCTTGTCCGGCGGCACCAGGCTTTCGACCAGCGCCTTGCCGTCGGCGGTGCTGACGCCCTCCGAGACAGCGACGATGCAGCGCTTATGGCGGTCCAGCTTTTCGCGCACTTCCTCGATGAAGCGCTTCGCCGAGAAGGCGCGCTCCGGCACATAGACCAGATGCGGGCCGCTGTCGGGATCGAGTTGCCAGGCGGCCGCGGCAGCGGTCAGGAAGCCGGCATGCCGGCCCATGACGATGCCGACATAGATGCCGGGCAGGGCGCGGAAATCGAGGTCGACCGAGAGGAAGGCGCCGGCGACGAATTCGGCCGCCGAGATGAAGCCCGGCGTGTGGTCGTTCTCCTCGAGGTCGTTGTCGATGGTCTTCGGCGCATGGACGAAGGCGATCGAGCCGCCGGCGGCATCGGTCAGGATCTGCTGCGTGCCTGAGGTGTCGTTGCCGCCGATATAGATGAAGGCGTCGGCGCCGGCTTTCTTCAGGCCGTTTAGGATAACCTCGCAATAGGCGGCGTCCGGCTTGTCGCGGGTCGAGCCGAGGGCGGCGCTCGGCGTGCCGGCGATCAGCCGCAGCCGGTCCTCGGGGATGGCGGAGAGATCGACATAATTGCCGTCGCGGATGCCGCGCACGCCATGGAGCGAGCCCAGCACCTTGGCGCCGGGATGGCGCTTGCGGACTTCCAGCGTGGCGCCGACGACCGTCTGGTTGATGACGGCGGTCGGGCCGCCGCCCTGCGCGATGACGAAGGTTCCAGCCATGCTCGATTTCTCCTGAAGCGAAGGTTTTCAGGTACCTTGGCCTGTCTTGCGGCATCGCGCAACGGAAGAAACGGGATCTCGAAAAAGCAGCCGGACAGGTCGCCTGGAAAGATCAGACCACGACGACCGGGTTCTTCTTGGAAACGCGGCTGTAGAGGTCGATGATATCCTGGTTGATCAGGCGCACGCAGCCCGACGACATCGCCTGGCCGATGCTCCACCATTCGGGCGAGCCGTGGATGCGGTAGCCGGTGTCCTTGCCGTTCTGGTAGATATAGAGCGCCCGCGCCCCGAGTGGATTGGTGAGGCCGCCGGGCTGGCCGCCCTGCCATTTCACCAGTTCCGGCTTGCGCTGGACCATCTCCGGCGGCGGCGTCCAGACCGGCCATTCGCGGCCATATTGGATGTTGGCGCGGCCCGACCAGCGGAAGCCGTCCTTGCCGATGCCGACGCCGTAGCGGATGGCGTCGCCGCCCGGCTGGACGAGATAGAGCATGCGCTCCTCAAGATGGACGACGATGGTGCCGGGCGCCTCGCCTGTCTTGTCGACGACGATCTGGCGGCGGAACTGCGGCTTGACTTTCTGCCACGGCACGGCCGGAACCTGGAAGCCGCCATCGATGAGCGAGGCGTACATGACATCGGGGCCGGTGACGTTCTTGTCGACGCTGATCGCCGGGCGGATCGGCGGAACGGAACCGGTGACGGTGTTGTCGAGCTGCATTTGCGGCAGGTCGAGCGTGTCGGTGGTGCTGCAGCCGGCCAGGCCGAGCAGCGCGATGGCGCCCGCGCCGGAAAGCACGGCGCGGCGGGAAAGCTGAATTTCGGTATCGATTGCGGCGCCGCTGGGAGGCGGCGTCAGACTTTGCGGCAACTCGCGCATGCACCAAACCCTACGCTGCCGACGGGAAGCACGGTCCGGCCGGATGGCAGGCATTTTCGTCAGTCATGGTTGAAAAAGGGTGAAAGACCGGAAGCCGGCTTAACCCTAACGCGTCGTTGCGGCGGTCGATGGGCCCGAGGCCTTGGCGCCGAAGATTTTTCCAGCGGCCCCTTTACATTCCCGAGGACCCCAGGATTTATCCTTTTCTTTGCGCTCAAGGAGCAGGGAAATGTCCTTCGAAAACTGGGCCGCCTTCGCCGCCGCCTCTTCCATCCTTCTTGTCATTCCAGGCCCGACGATCCTCCTGGTCGTCTCTTACGCGCTGGGCCTGGGCTGGCGCACCGCGCTGCCGATGGCGGTCGGCGTGGCGCTGGGTGACTTCACCGCCATGACGCTGTCGATGCTGGGCATCGGCGCGCTGCTCGCGGCTTCGGCCACGGTGTTCACGGTGCTCAAGGTGATCGGCGCCGGCTATCTCGTCTATCTCGGCATTAAACTGTTCCGCGCCGGCGGCGCGCTGAAGGCGGAACCGCGCACCGACGCGGTTTCGGCGGCAAGGATGATGGCGCATGCCTGGCTGGTGACGGCGCTGAACCCGAAGAGCATCACCTTCTTCGTCGCCTTCCTGCCGCAGTTCCTCGACCGGCATGCCGATTTCTGGACGCAGATGCTGATCTTCGAGACGACCTTCCTGACCCTGGCCTTCCTCAACGCCTTCGGCTACGCGCTGGTCGCGTCCAGGGTCCGGGCGATCGTGCGCAACCCGAAGGCGATCCGCATCTTCAACCGCACCGGCGGCACGCTGCTGGTCGGCGCCGGCATCGCCACGGTGGCGATGCGGTCGGCCAACTGACGCTATGAAGGACGCATTCGGTCTTACCTATTCCGGCACGACCGAAGCCGGGTTTTCGTCCTACGCCCGCGCCGTGCATGAATTGCAATGCTTCATCGGCGACCCGGTCGGCTCCATCGACCGCGCCATTGCCGATGACCCCGCGTTTGTCATGGCGCATGTGTTCAAGGGTTACCTGTTCGGCCTCGCCACCGAGCGGGATGCGATGGCGGTCGCCCGATCGAGCCATCAGGCGGCGTTGCCCCTTGCCGCCACCGCGCGCGAAGCGGCGCATGTCGCGGCGCTTGGCAACCTCGCCGAAGGGCGATGGCATGAAGCCGCCCGTATCCTGGAGGACATCGCGATCGACAATCCGCGCGATGCGCTGGCGCTGCAGGTCGGGCATCAGATCGATTTCTTCACCGGCAATGCGCGCATGCTGCGCGACCGCATCGGCCGGGCGCTGCCGGCCTGGCAGAAAGACATGCCGGGCTACCACGCCATCCTCGGCATGCAGGCCTTTGGGCTGGAGGAAATGGGCGATTACGCCCGTGCCGAATCCCTGGGCCGAGAAGCCATCGAGATCGAACCGCGCGACGGCTGGGCGCAGCATGCGGTCGCCCATGTCATGGAAATGCAGAGCCGGCAACGAGACGGCATCGCCTGGATGCGGGCCAATCCCGACGCGTGGTCGACGGACAGCTTCCTCAAGATCCACAATTGGTGGCATCTGGCGCTGTTCCATTATGATCTCGGCGAGACGAACGAGGTGCTCAAGCTCTATGACGGGCCGATCTATGGCGACCGCTCGACATTGGCGCTCAACATGGTCGATGCCTCGGCTATCCTGTGGCGCCTCGTTCTCGGCGGTGTCGATGTCGGCGACCGTTGGGCGACGCTCGCCGCCAACTGGATGCCGAAAGCCGCCGCCGGCAATTATGCCTTCAACGACGCGCATGCGATGATGGCCTTTGTCGGCGCAGGGCTGGAAGCGCCGGCGAAAACGCTGATCGAGACGCAGCGCGAAGCGATGCTCGGCAGCGACGACAATGCCGCTTTCACGCGCGATGTCGGCCATCCGCTGACGCTTGCGATCAAGGCCTTTGGCGAAGGCAGTTACGGCGAGGCCGTGCGGCTGATCCGGCCGATCCGCTCGATCGCGCACCGTTTCGGCGGCAGCCATGCGCAGCGCGACGTGATCGACCTGACGCTGATCGAGGCCGCGTTGCGCGCAGGCGATACGGCGCTGGCGCGGGCGCTGACGGCCGAACGGCGGCTCGCCCGGCCGAACAGCCCGCTGTCGGCGCTGTTCTTGCGTCGCGCATTCGATTTGTCCGAGAATTGACCCCAAGGGGATCTTGTCTTAAAAACTGCCGAGCCATATTTTTTCGAGATCCGAAAAAATTAATGGCAATGGGAGGAAATCATGTATCTCGGCCTCGACCTGGGCACTTCGGGCGTCAAGGCGCTGCTGATCGACGACGGCCAGAAGGTCATCGGCTCCGGCCATGGCTCGCTCGACGTCTCGCGGCCGCATCCCGGCTGGTCGGAGCAGGATCCGGCGCATTGGATCGAAGCCTGCGAGACGGCGATTGCCGAGCTCAAGGCTTCGCAACCGAAGGAGCTTGCCGCGGTCAAAGGCATCGGCCTTTCCGGCCAGATGCATGGCGCCACCCTGCTCGATGCCTCGGACAAGGTGCTGCGCCCCTGCATCCTGTGGAACGACACGCGCAGCCATGTCGAGGCGGCGGCGCTCGATGCCGATCCGCGCTTCCGCAAGCTCACCGGCAACATCGTCTTTCCCGGTTTCACCGCGCCGAAGCTTGCCTGGGTGAAAGAACACGAAGCCGGGACCTTCGCCGCCGTCGCCAAGGTGCTGCTGCCCAAGGATTACCTGCGGCTCTGGCTGACCGGCGAGCACATCTCCGAAATGTCGGATTCGGCCGGCACCTCGTGGCTCGATGTCGGCAAGCGTCGCTGGGCGCCCGAATTGCTGGCGGCGACATCGCTCGATGAGAAGCACATGCCGTCGCTGGTCGAAGGCACGGCCAAGGCCGGCGCCTTGCGCGGCGAGCTAGCGTCGAAATGGGGCATCGCGGCGGGAATTCCAATTGCCGGCGGCGCCGGCGACAATGCGGCCTCGGCCTGCGGCATGGGTACGGTCGGCGCCGGCCATGCCTTCGTCTCGCTCGGCACGTCGGGCGTGCTGTTTGCAGCGAACGCCTCCTATTTGCCCAATCCCGAAAGCGCGGTGCACACATTCTGCCATGCGCTGCCAAACACTTGGCATCAGATGGGCGTCATCCTGTCGGCCACCGATTCGCTCAACTGGCTGTCGGAGATCACCGGCAAAGGCGCCGGCGACCTGACCGGCGAACTCGGCGATACGCTGAAGGCGCCGACGGGCGTGACCTTCCTGCCCTATCTCTCGGGCGAGCGCACGCCGCACAATGATTCCGCCATCCGCGGCTCCTTCACAGGCCTCGCGCATCAATCGAGCCGGGCCGTGCTGACGCAGGCCGTACTCGAGGGCGTCGCCTTCGCCTTCCGCGACAGCCTCGAAGCGCTGAAGACAGCCGGCACGACGCTGAGCCGGGTGACCGCGATTGGCGGCGGCTCGCGCTCGCGTTATTGGCTGAAGGCGATCGCCACCGCGCTGCAGCTGCCGGTCGACATCCCGGCCGATGGCGATTTCGGCGCCGCCTTTGGCGCGGCGCGGTTGGGGTTGATCGCCGCGACCGGCGCCGATCCGCTTGCCGTCTGCACCGCGCCGGCGACGGATGCGACGATCGAGCCGGATGTCGGGCTTGATGGTGCTTATGCTGATGCCTATCAGCGCTATCGTGCGCTCTATCCGGCGATAAGGGCTGTTACTGCGTGAGTATGCGCGAGACACCCCCCTCTGGCCTGCCGGCCATCTCCCCCGCAAGGGGGGAGATTGACTGTCACGCGGACCTTCGCCAATCGCCAGCGTTGATAAAAGCGCGGCAGCGCCGAAGCTGCCAATCTCCCCCCTTGCGGGGGAGATGCCCGGCAGGGCAGAGGGGGGTGCCTCGGACCGCTGCTCCGAAATTAGCCTCACTGCGCCGGCACCTTGTCCAAAAACCCGGTGACGCTCTTCAGGCGACCATCTTCGATGACGCCGATGTCGGTGCCTTCGATGACGGACTCGCTGCCCTCAGGTCCCAGATTCCACGAGAAGCGAATGCGGTCGGCGAAACCGTCCGGCTCGCCCTTCAGCGAGAATCGGAAGCCGGCGAAGCGCTGCTGGACGCCGTCGATCAGTGCCGCCATGCCGTCATGGCCGTCGCCCTGCATGACCGGGTCGCGATAGCTGACATCCTTGGTGAAGGCCGCGTCGAGCAGCGCCTTGCGGCGGGCCACATCGCTCTCGTTCCAAGCGGCGATGTAGTTACGGGCGATCGTGTTGAGGTCGGTCATTGTCATGTTCCTTCGTTGGAGCGTTTCGACATGACGCTTTTCGCGCCCCGCAAGAGCGAAACCAATTACGCCTGAGGTAATCAGGCAAAGCACCCGGAGAGGAAGGAAACCATGAGCAGCGGATTTTTCGGCGACATCAAGAAGATCAAATATGAGGGGCCGGATTCGACCAATCCGCTGGCCTACCGGTTCTACAATCCCGACGAGGTGGTGGCCGGCAAGCGGCTGGAAGACCATTTGCGCTTCGCCGTCGCCTATTGGCATTCCTTCGCATGGCCAGGCGGCGACCCCTTCGGCGGCCAGACCTTCGACCGCCCTTGGTTCGCCAAGCCGGGCGGCGTCGACACGATGGAACTGGCCAAGCTCAAGGCCGACGTCGCCTTCGAAATGTTCGCGCTGCTCGGCGCGCCCTATTTCTGCTTCCACGACGCGGACGTGCGCCCGGAAGGCAAGGATTTTTCGGAGAGCGCCGCGCGTCTCGACGAGATCACCGACTATTTCGCAACCAAAATGGAAGAGACCGGCGTCAAGCTGCTCTGGGGCACGGCGAACCTCTTCTCGCACCGCCGCTTCATGTCGGGCGCGGCCACCAATCCCGATCCCGATGTGTTCGCCTATGCGGCGGCGACGGTGAAGAGCTGCATCGACGTCACCAAGAAGCTCAAGGGCGAAAACTATGTGCTGTGGGGCGGGCGCGAGGGCTATGAAACCTTGCTCAACACCGACCTTGCCCGGGAGCAGGAACAGGCCGGCCGCTTCCTCAGCCTCGTCGTCGATTACAAGCACAAGATCGGCTTCAACGGCACGATCCTGATCGAGCCGAAGCCGCAGGAGCCGACCAAGCACCAGTACGACTATGACGTCGCCACCGTCTATGGCTTCCTCAAGCGCTTCGGGCTGGAGAAGGAAGTAAAGCTCAACATCGAGCAGGGCCACGCGATCCTTGCCGGCCATTCCTTCGAGCACGAGCTGGCGCTGGCCAACGCGCTCGGTATCTTCGGCTCCATCGACATGAACCGCAACGACTACCAGTCGGGCTGGGACACCGACCAGTTCCCCAACAACGTGCCGGAAATGGCGCTGGCCTATTACCAGGTGCTGCAGGGCGGCGGCTTCGAGACCGGTGGCACCAATTTCGACGCCAAGCTCAGGCGCCAGTCAGTCGACCCGGACGACCTCCTGATCGGCCATATCGGCGGCATGGATGCCTGCGCGCGCGGCCTCAAGGCGGCGGCCAAGATGATCGAGGACAAGGCGCTGTCCGGCCCGCTCGCCGAGCGCTATGCCGGCTGGAACACCGCCGAAGGCAAGGCGATGCTCTCGGGCGAGCGCACGCTGGAGGAGATCGCCGAGCGCGTGGTGAAGGAGAAGATCGAGCCGCAGCCGCGCTCCGGCCGGCAGGAACTGCTGGAGAACATCGTCAACAGGTATGTCTAAAGAACGACAGGCCGCCCCGCGCCCGAGCAATCGGGGAGTGAGGAAAGCCTGAAAATTTGCATGCGCGAGGGCAGAACTTCACGACAAGGTTTTGCCCCGAGCCGCCCCTCAATCGCCCCGCTCTTGCCTTCAAACAGCCGTCACGAAACTCGTATAAACGTGGCTCCTGTAGCGGGTGAAGAAGAAGGAGGCGAACCGATATGCAGCATGAACGCGAAATCGACGCCCTGCTTTCGTCCGGCGAAACCGGATCGATCATCGACCGGCTGATGGCGTTGCCGCATTCGAAAGACGGCGGCCGCAAGGCAAACGAATGGGACCGCGCGGTTGCCGCGCGGTTGGAAACGGCGCTGGCCAAGAGCATGCGCACGCGCATCGTCGGCGAAGGCCGCGACGCCGCCTGATTCTTCCGCGGCTGATTCTTTCGTGCCCCGATTCGTCCGGGCCCGACTCTTCCGCAGTTTGACGAACGCAGACTGTTTCTCCATCCTGCGTCTATGATACGCGTGGTGCTCCTGGATCTTCTGGGTGTCGTCTGTGATGGCGACACCCAGATAGCGGGAGCGGCGAAGGCAGTTAAGCGTCTGCACGATGCCGGCTTGCCGCTGCGTTTCGTCAGCAACACGACACGCTCACCGCGCAGCAAGATCGTCGCGCAACTTGCCGCCATGGGCATCAAAGTTGCGGATGAAGAATTGCTGACGCCGGCGCAGGCTGCGATCGAATGGTTGCGCAGGCATGGGCGCCAGCCGCATCTGCTCGTTCATCCCGATCTCGAAGCAGAGTTTTCGGGCCTGGAGGGAGGGAGCAGCAAGGCGGTCGTCGTGGGCGATGCCGGCGAGGCATTCGGCTATGCCAGCCTCAATCGTGCTTTCCGTGAGTTAACCGCCGGCGCCGATTTTTTGTGGCTTTGGCCACCAACCGCACCTTCAAGGATGTGGATGGCCAACTCAGCCTCGACACCGGCGCCTTCGTTGCGGCCCTCGAATTCGCCAGCGGCCGAAGCCCCGTCGTGCTCGGCAAGCCGTCGCCGGATTTCTTCCTTTCGGCGCTCGCCGATTTGAACTGCCCTGCGGCCGATGCTGTCATGGTCGGCGACGACGCGGAGAGCGATGTCGCCGGCGCGCTC
The DNA here is from genome assembly GCF_020165075.1 of Mesorhizobium sp. CA4. Taxonomy (NCBI): domain Bacteria; kingdom Pseudomonadati; phylum Pseudomonadota; class Alphaproteobacteria; order Hyphomicrobiales; family Phyllobacteriaceae; genus Mesorhizobium; species Mesorhizobium sp. CA4. The sequence continues at coordinate 202,297 of NZ_JAIUHK010000002.1, read as the reverse complement.
AGCGCCGGGCTTGGCGCGGCGCTGCTCGTGCGGACCGGCAAATACCGCCCCGGCGACGAAACGCGATTCGATCCGGCTCCCACGGCAGTGGTGGATGACCTCGCCGCCGCGACAGACTGGATGCTCAACCACGCCGCAGCCTGACCGGCGCCTCGCCGAAAGCTCTTGAAAATGCCCTGGAAAATGCCGCGGCGGAGGAAAAGCCGGTACGTCCGGCAATGTCGGCCATGGCAATGCGCGTATCGACCACCAGGCGGCGGGCGGCGCTAAGGCGCAGCCTGAGATAATAGGCGCCCGGCGTCTCGCCGATCGACTTGCGAAAAATGCTTTCCAGCGTTCTTGCCGTGACGCCGGCGCGTTTGGCCACGGCGTCGATGGTGAGCGGCTGGTCGACATGCGCTTCCATCAGCCGGACCGCCTGGGCAAGCCTAGGATCGTAGCCGTCGAGCCGGCCGAGCGAGACCAGCGGCTGCGCGTCGGTCGCGGCACGCGCCTGGTCGTAGATGAAGACGCTCGCCACATCGAGCGCGGCGGCCATGCCGAGCCTTGTGCGGACCAGATGCAGCATTAGATCGAAGGTCGGCGAGGCGCCGCCGGAGGTGAAGACCGGCCCGTCGATGACGTAGCGGTCCGGCCGCACGTCGACGCCGGGGAAAGCGGCGGAGAAATCCTCCATGTCTTCCCAATGCGTGGTAGCGCTGCGGCCCTCGAGCAGGCCGGCGCGCGCCACCAGCCAGGTGCCCGCCTCGACGCCGCCACAGGCGCGCGCGGCACGAGCAGCGCGGCGCAGGCCGGCAAGCAGAGCCGACGTGGCGTAGTTCTGCGTGCCGAAGCCGGCGACGACGACCAGCATGTCGGTGGCCTCGGCCGCGTCGAAGCGGCCGCTCACAGCCACAGGTAGGCCGCATGTCGTGACCGGCGCCTCGCCTGCGACCGAGACCAGCTTGAAATCGAACAGCGTCTCGCCCGAGATGCGGTTTGCGGCGCGCAGCGGGTCGACCGCCGAGGCCACGCACATGATCGAGGATCCCGAGAACACGAGGAACGTCACCTTGAGCGTCTCGCGCTCGGGCCGAAAGATGGTCGGCTTTTCGCTTTTGATCATGAGAGCTTCGTAAAACGCAAAACAGTTTCCGGCAAGTCGGGCATTCTTGGTGAATTCCCGTGCATGCCGTGCCGCTATCGGCTCCCGCTTCTGGGTGGCATGCATGGCCGATCGAATCTGGGAGGATCAAGATGCCGCTTGCGATGAACCGCGAGGTCTTCATTACCTGTGCCGTGACCGGCTCCGGCGGCACGCAGGACCGCAGCCCGCATGTGCCGCGCTCGCCCAAGCAGATCGCCGATTCGGCGATCGACGCCGCCAAGGCGGGTGCGGCGATCGTCCATTGCCATGTGCGCGACCCCGAGACGGGCAAGCCGAGGCGCGACGTGCATCTCTATCGCGAGGTGACCGAGCGCATCCGCGAGGCGAACGTGGACGTGGTGCTGAACCTCACCGCCGGCATGGGTGGCGACATGGTGTTCGGCTCGCCGGAAGCGCCGCTGCCGCTCAACGAGAAGGGCACTGACATGGGCGGCGCCTCCAACCGCATGGAGCATGTGCGCCAGTGCCTGCCGGAGATCTGCACGCTGGACTGCGGCACGATGAATTTCGCCGAAGCCGACTATGTCATGACCAACACGCCGGGCATGCTGCGCGCCATGGGCGGCATGATGACGGCGCTGGGCGTGAAGCCCGAGATCGAGGCCTTCGATACCGGCCATCTGTGGTTCGCCAAGCAGCTGGTCGAGGAGAAGGTGCTCAACCCGGACGCGCTGGTGCAGCTCTGCATGGGCGTGCCATGGGGCGCGCCGGACGACCTCAACACCTTCATGGCGATGGTCAACAACGTGCCCTCGACCTGGAACTGGTCGGCCTTCTCGATCGGCCGCAACCAGATGGCCTATGCGGCGGCGGCCGTGCTTGCCGGCGGCAATGTCCGCGTCGGCCTGGAGGACAATCTGTGGCTCGACAAGGGCGTGCTGGCGACAAACGCGCAGCTCGTCGAACGCGCGGCCAGCATCGTCACCAATCTCGGTGCGCGGATCCTCGGACCGGAAGAAGTGCGCAAGAAGCTCAACCTCACCAAGCGGGCGCCGATCGCTGCCGCGGCTTAAGCATGATCCCGAAAAGTGGGTACCGGTTTTCGGACAAGATCATGCTCAAACAAGACACCGGGAGTTAAGCATGGCTACGGTCAAATTCACCGCGATGAAGGACGGCGACAGGGAAGATTATGAATTCCTGACCGCCCATGAGATCGACTACGCCGGCAAGACCGGCGACCGGCTGCTCCACGCGCTCGTGCAGCTGGACGAAGGTCTTTCGGGCTACAAGATCACCCGGCTCGGCCATTCGCTGCAGGCGGCGACGCGCGCCTGGAAGGATGGCGCCGACACCGACTGGATCGTCTCAGCGCTGCTGCACGACATCGGCGACATCTACGCGCCTTACAATCATGACGAATATGCCGCGACGATCCTAAAGCCCTTCGTGCGCGAGCAATGCACCTGGGTGGTGGAAAAGCATGGCGAGTTCCAGCGCCTCTATTACGCGCATCATCTGGGCGGCAACCGGCATGCCCGCGACCGCTTCGCCGGCCACCTCTATTTCGACGACTGCGACCAGTTCTGCGAGCGCTGGGACCAGTCGAGCTTCGACCCCGGTTACGAGACGCTGCCGGTCGAGTTCTTCCGGCCCTTCGTGTTCGAAGTGTTTGCCCGCAAGGCCTACGATCCGGCGGTGATCCGCACCGGCGAGCGCGTGGCCCTCACAGATCCCGAAACAGCCAAGACGAGAACCGGAGCCTGACCATGAGCATCATCAACAAGGCGGCTGCCATCGGCGGCGGCGTCATTGGCGCCGGCTGGGTGGCGCGGCTGCTCTTGAATGGCATCGATGTGTCGATCTTCGACCCCGATCCGGAAGCGTCACGCAAGGTTGGCGAGGTGATGAAGGGCGCGCGCCGCGCCTATAAGCAGATGCTGCCCGGCGGCCTGCCCAAGGAAGGCAAGCTCACCTTCGCCAAGACCATCGCCGAGGCGGTTGCCGACGCCGACTTCATCCAGGAAAGCGTGCCGGAGCGGCTCGACCTCAAGCACAAGGTGCTGGCCGAGATCGACCAGCATGCGCCGGCCAACGCCATCGTCGGCTCGTCCACCTCCGGCATCAAGCCGACCGACATGCAGGTGGCGATGAAGAAGCACCCGGAACGGCTGGTGGTCGGCCATCCGTTCAACCCGGTCTATCTGTTGCCGCTGGTCGAGATCGTCGGCGGCGAGCAGACCTTCCCCGAGGCGATCGAGGTGGCCAAGGAGCTCTACGCCTCGATCGGCATGAAGCCGGTGGTGGTGCGCAAGGAGATCGAGGCCTTTGTCGGCGACCGCCTGCTCGAAGCCGCCTGGCGCGAAGCGCTGTGGCTGGTCAAGGACGGCATCTGCACCGTCGAGGAACTCGACGACATCATGCGCTATTCCTTCGGCCTGCGCTGGGCGCAGATGGGCATGTTCCAGGTCTATCGCGTCGCCGGCGGCGAAGCCGGCATGCGCCATTTCATGGCGCAGTTCGGGCCTTGCCTGAAATGGCCGTGGACCAAGCTGATGGACGTGCCCGAGTTCAACGACGAGTTGGTCGACCTGATCGCCACGCAGTCGGACGAGCAGGCGCACGGGCTGTCGATCCGCGAGCTGGAGAAGATCCGCGACGACAATCTGGTCGCGATCATGGAAGCGCTGTCGAAGCAGAACAAGGGCAAGGGCTGGGGCGCCGGCGCGCTGCACAAGGACTATACCAGGCAGCTCGCCAAGCTGGCGGCGAAGAAGACCTCCACCACGGCTCCCGCAAAGGCCAAGCCGGCCAAGAAAGCCGCGAAGCCGGCAAAGGCTGAAAAGCCGACAAAGACTGGGAAGCCCGCCAAGGCCGATAAGGCGAAGAAGAGCAAGAAGAAGGGCTGAGGCGATGCATTTCGGTCTTTCGGAAGAACAGAAGCTCATCGTCGAGACGACGCGCGCCTTCGTCGAGAACGAGCTCTACCCGCATGAGCGCGAGGTGGAGCGTGCCGGCGAGCTGCGCCGCGAGCTGATCGACGAATTGAAGGCGAAGGCGATCGGGGCCGGGCTTTATGCCGCCAACATGCCGGCCGATGTCGGCGGCGCCGGCCTCGATACGGTGAACTGGCTGCTCTATGAGAAGGAGCTTGGCCGCGCCAATTATGCGCTGCACTGGACCTGCGTGGCGCGTCCGTCCAACATCCTGCTCGCCGGAACGCCGGAACAGCGCGAGAGATACCTCTTTCCCTGCATCCGCGGCGAGAAATGGGACTGCCTGGCGATGACGGAGCCCGGCGCCGGCTCCGACCTGCGCGGCATGAAGGCGACCGCGGTGCAGGACGGCTCGGACTGGGTGCTCAACGGCACCAAGCACTTTATCTCGCATGCCGACATCGCCGACTTCGCCATCGTGTTCATGGCTTCGGGCGAAGAGGATTCGCCGCGCGGCAAGCGCAAGAAGATCACCGCCTTCTTCGTCGACAAGGGCACCAAAGGCTTCACGGTGCGCGACGGCTATCGCAATGTCTCGCATCGCGGTTACACCAATTCGATCCTCGAATTCGACGATTGCCGGCTGCCGGCTTCCCAGGTGCTCGGCGAAGTGCATAAGGGCTTCGACGTCGCCAACTCCTGGCTCGGCGCCACGCGTCTCCAGGTCGGCGCCACCTGCCTCGGCCGCGCCGAGCGCGCGCTCTCGCACGCCATCGAATATGCAGCACAGCGCCAGCAGTTCGGCCAGCAGATCGGCAAGTTCCAGGGCGTGTCGTTCAAGCTCGCGGACATGGCGACGGAATTGAAGGCCGCGGACCTGATGGTCTTCGAAGCCGGCTGGAAATACGATCAGGGCACCGTCACCGATCAGGACATGGCGATGGCCAAGCTGAAGGCCACCGAGATGCTGGCCTTCGTCGCAGACGAGGCCATCCAGATCCATGGCGGCATGGGGCTTATGGACGACCTGCCGCTGGAGCGCATCTGGCGCGACGCCCGCGTCGAGCGCATCTGGGAAGGCACGTCGGAGATTCAGCGACATATTATTTCGCGGGCGCTGCTGCGTCCGTTCGGAGCTTAGAGCATGATGCGCCAAGGCCGGGTCCCGGCCTTGGACAAGATCGCGCTCAAACGAAAAGATGGCCATGCATAAACTCGAACGTCTCCTGCGCCCGAAATCGATCGCCGTGTTCGGCGGGGCGCAGGCCGCCGCCGTCGTGGCGCAGTCGATCAAGATGGGCTTTGCCGGCGAGATCTGGCCGGTGCATCCGACCAAGGACGAGGTCGCCGGCCGCAAGGCCTACCGCTCCGTCGCCGATCTGCCGGGCGCGCCCGACGCCGCCTTTGTCGGCGTCAACCGGCATCTCACCATCGAAGTGATCAAGGCGCTGGCCGAGCGCGGCGCCGGCGGCGCCGTCTGCTTTGCCGCCGGATTCCTCGAGACCGAAGCCTATGACGAGGACGGCGAGCGGCTGCAGGCTGAGCTGGTCGCCGCCGCGGGCCAGATGCCGATCATCGGGCCGAACTGCTACGGCCTGATCAACTATGCCGACGGCGCGTTGCTTTGGCCCGACCAGCATGGCGGGATCAGGCTGGCCGAGGGCGGCAAGGGCGTCGCCATCATCACGCAATCGTCCAACATCGCCATCAACATGACGATGCAGAAGCGCGGACTGCCGATCGCCTTCCTGATGACCGCCGGCAACCAGGCGCAGACCGGCCTCTCCGAAATGGCGCTGGGCCTGATCGAGGACGAGCGCGTCACCTCGCTCGGCCTGCATATCGAGGCCTTCGATTCGGTCGCCGGCTTCGAGAAACTGGCGGCGCGAGTACGCGAGTTGAAGAAGCCGATCATCGCCATGAAGGTCGGCCGCTCCGAACAGGCGCGGCAGGCGACGGTGTCGCACACCGCTTCGCTGGCCGGCTCGGACGCCGCCTCCGGCGCGTTCCTGAAGCGGCTCGGCATTGCGCGCGTCGATTCCATTCCGGCCTTCATCGAGGCGCTGAAGCTGCTGCACATCACCGGTCCCCTGCCCGGCTACAAGCTTTCGTCGATGAGTTGCTCGGGCGGCGAGGCTTCGGTGATGGCCGACAGCGCCGAGGGGCGCTGGGTGCATTTCCCGGCGCTGACGGCCGAGCACCGCGCGCATGTCAAATCGACGCTCGGACCGCTGGTCGCCGTCGCCAATCCGCTCGACTACCACACCTTCATCTGGAACAACGAGCCGGCGATGACCGCCACCTTCACCGCCATGGTGTCGGGCGGCTTCGACCTCAACATGCTGGTGCTCGATTTCCCGCGCCCGGACCGCTGTTCCGACGTCGACTGGTGGGCGACGCTGCGCGCCTTCGAGGCGGCGCTGAAGACCAACAAGGCGCAAGGGGCGATCGTCTCCTCGCTGCCGGAAAACCTGCCGGAGGAATACACCGCCGGCCTGATGGCGCGCGGCATGGTGCCGCTGTTCGGCATCTCGGAGGCCATGGACGCCGCCCAGGCCGCCGCCTTCATCGGCTGGGCCTGGCGCGAGCCGCAGGCGCAGCCGGTCGACACCACCGCGGCGGGAGCATCCGACGCCAAACGCGTGACGCCGGACGAGGCCGAGGCCAAGGAAAGGCTCATCAAGGCCGGCCTGCCGGTGCCAAAGGGCGAGCGCGCCTCCAATGCGGTCGAGGCGGTGATTTCCTCGATGAGCTTGGGTTTCCCGGTGGCGCTGAAGGCGCTCGGCGTGACGCACAAGTCGGAAGTCGGCGCTGTCAGGCTGAACCTCAAGGACGCCGAATCCGTCAGTGCCGCCGCACATGATTTGCTGCCGCTCGGCACCGGGCTCTATGCCGAGCGCATGGTGCGCGACGGCGTCGCCGAGCTGATCGTCGGCTTCACCAGCGACCCGATGTTCGGCGTGGTGATGACGCTCGGTACCGGCGGCGTGCTGGTCGAGCTGTTGCGCGACAGCGTGACCCTCATGCTGCCGGCAACGCGCGACGACATCGAGGCGGCATTGCGTGGGCTCAAGCTCTATCCTCTCCTCGAAGGCTATCGCGGCCGGCCCAGGGCCGACGTCGACGCCGCCATCGACGCCATCGCCGGCATTGCCGACTTCGTGCAGAAGAACGAGGGCGAGATCGAGGAACTCGACATCAACCCGCTGATCGTCTGCGCTAAAGGCAAGGGCGCCTGGATCGCGGATGCGCTGCTTGTGCTTGGAGAAAAGAAGAATGGCTGACGTCATCACCACCCGCCGCGAAGGCGCGATCCTCGAGGTCACGCTCGACCGGCCGAAGGCCAATGCCATCGACCTCAAGACGTCGCGGCTGATGGGCGAGACCTTCAAGGCGTTCCGCGACGATCCCGAGCTGCGCGTCGCCATCGTCAAGACGGCCGGCGACAAATTCTTCAGCGCCGGCTGGGATCTGAAAGCGGCGGCCGCCGGCGATGCGGTGGACGGCGATTATGGCGTCGGCGGCTTCGGGGGACTGCAGGAGTTGCGCGACCTGAACAAGCCGGTGATCGCCTGCGTCAACGGCATGGCGGTGGGCGGCGGCTTCGAGCTGGCGCTGTCCTGCGACCTCATCTACGCCTCGGACCATTCCTCCTTCGCACTGCCCGAGATCCGCGCCGGCACGCTGGCCGACGCGGCGACCATCAAGCTGCCGAAGCGCATCCCCTACCATATCGCCATGGACCTTCTGTTCACCGGCCGCTGGATGGAAGTCGCCGAGGCGCATCGCTGGGGCCTGGTCAACGAGGTGTTGCCCAAGGATAAGCTCGAGGAGCGCGTATGGGAGATTGCAAGGTTGCTCGCCAGCGGCCCGCCGCTGGTCTTCGCCGCGATCAAGGAGACGGCGCGGGTGGCCGAGGCGCTGACGTTCCAAGACGCCATGAACAAGGTGACGCGCCGGCAGCTGCCGACGGTCGACAAGCTCTATGGGTCGGAAGACAATATGGAAGGGTTCCGGGCTTTCGCGGAGAAGCGCGAGCCGGTTTGGAAGGGACGGTAGAATCGCGATGACGGCGCGAGGCACCCCCCTCTGCCCTGCCGGGCATCTCCCCCACAAGGGGGGAGATTGGATGTCGCGAAGGCTTCCGCCAATCTCGAACGTTCCAAGAAGGGCGCCGAGCTCGACGCTGCCAATCTCCCCCCTTGCGGGGGAGATGGCCGGCAGGCCAGAGGGGGGTGACCGGGCTGAACCTCTCCAGTCGGTCCGAGCGCGATGACCGACTACAAAACCCTTATCGACGCAGAAACCTGGGCCTTCATCGAGAAGACCAATTCCTACTATCCGCCGGACACGATCGACTACACGATCGAAGAGCAGCGCGCGGTCTACAACCGGATGTGCCGGGAGTTCTTCGCCGGATATCCGCAAGGCGTGACGGCGGAGACGACTGCCGTTGCCGCGCCAACCAACAGCATCTCGATCCGCATCTACCGCAACGCCGCCCCGAACAACGCCGCGACGGTGCTCTACCTTCATGGCGGCGGCTTCATCCTTGGCGGGCTGGACAGCCATGACGATGTCTGCGCAGAGCTTTGCGCCCGCACCGGCTTCGATGTGGTTTCGCTCGATTACCGGCTTGCGCCGGAGCATCAGCATCCGGCGGCCTTCGACGACGCCATGGACGCCTTCGAATGGGCCGCCGAGACCTATGACTGCGCGATCGTGCTCTGCGGCGACAGCGCCGGCGGCAATCTCTGCGCGGCGGTAGCGCATGCCACGCGCGGTCACGCCAAGAAGCCTGCCGGCCAGGTGCTGATCTATCCTAGCCTAGGCGGCGACCGATCGCGCGGCTCCTATGTGACCCATGCCGAGGCACCGATGCTGACGGTGCGCGACCTCGACATCTACAAGCATCTCCGAGCCGGCGGCGTGGACCGGACCGGCGACATCACACTCTACCCGCTCGCCGACGCCGATTTCGCAAACCTGCCGCCGACGGTGCTGATCACCGCCGAATGCGACCCGCTGTCGTTCGACGGCGAAGCCTATCGCGACCGTGTCGTTGCGGCCGGCGGACATGCAACCTGGTTCGAGGAGCCGGGGCTGGTGCATGGCTACCTCAGGGCCCGGCACATGGTCGGCCGGGCGCGGACGAGCTTTACCCGCATCGTCGAGGGGGTTTCGGCGCTCGGCCGGGGCGACTGGATCTGGTAACACCCGACGGCCGAAAGCGCTTTCCGCTCCGCCCATGAACCTTTCCCCGCCAGCCGGCGACTGACGGCCAGGCGCCGCAATGGCGCGGCCCGGAAAGGAAAGCCGCCATGACCAGAAACCCAGAGACTTCGCGGTCTCCGGGAACAACGGGAGTCCGGCGTGATCACCGCCTTCAGGAAGGGGTCGACGCGCTGGGTTTCCGGCTGATTCCGTTGACCCTGCCCAGCAGCCGGCGTATCGTCGCAAAGAGGAAAACAGACACTACGATCGGGGAAGAACGTGCCGGAACGCCGCGCCCTGCCCTGGTTGGCGCAGTAGAGGCGGACGTCCCTTCCAGCGGCTTCGGGGGGAGTGCAATGTCTGGCGTTCGCGGCTCGTTCCTGCGTTCCCACGGTGGCCATTTGCGCCGCGCGATCGCAACAAGCGGCGGAATTCTCGCTTTGGCGCTGTCCGCCGGCTTGTGGCTCGGCGGCGCGGCGAAGGCGCAGGAAACCCAGATCATCTATCCCGGCTCGATGGCGGTCACCGGCTTTCCGGGCACCACCATTCCCGATTTCGATCAGGGTCTGCCGCCCGGCGTCGACCCGGTCGACGAGACCTTCATCGATACGTCCCGCGCATCCTTGCGCATTTTCGACGTCTCGCATCTCGGCGGGCCGGCCTCCGGCCAACTCGTCAACACGCGGCCGCCCTTCGAGGTGACGGCCGGGCAGATCGGCGAGGTGTTCGGCCTCGCCTATGACGATGGCGTGCGCGACGGCGTGCCGTCGGGCGTTCCCAACCTCTACGCCGCCGCGACCTCGCTGCACGGCATCGAGATCGTCACGCCGGACGCCGACCGCGACGGGCGTCCGGAACGGCAGCGCCGCGGCGCGGCGGGCGCCACCTTCATGGACGGCCAGTTCGGCACCGAGAGTGGCGGCGGTCCAGGCACGATCTGGAAGATCGACGGTATCACGGGCGCCGTCTCCAAATTCGCCGACATCGACACCAACAGCGGGCCGGGCATCGGCAACCTCGCCTTCGTTCCGACCCATCGCGAGTTCTTCGCATCGGATCTCGACACCGGGCTGATTCACCGCATCGATATCGAGGGCAATCTGATCGACAGCTTCGATCATGGTGTTGCCGGGCGCCCGGCGCATGGGCTGGCCCCGGTCGCCGACGACGGCGCCGTGATGGACATCCAGGCTGCCGCTTTCGATAGCGAAGACCCGGAGACCTGGGGCTATACGCAGGATGCGCGCCGCGTCTGGGCTGTCGCGTATCGCGGCGGGCGGCTCTACTATTCCGTCGGCGAGAAGGCAGAGATCTGGTCGGTCGGCATTGCGAGCGACGGAAGTTTTGCCGGCGATCCACGCTGGGAACTGACGGTCAGGGCCGACAAGGATTATGCCGTCACCGACATCGCCTTTGACAACAAGGGGTTCATGTATCTCGCCCAGCGCGGCCCGGTCGAGAACCGCTACGATTACAGCCGCTTCGCCGATTCCGGCAAAGGCGAGCTGATCCGCTACTGGCGCGAGGAGCCTGACGATCCGGCGACGGAATCGGCCTGGGTCGAGGTGCCGCAGGAATATGCCGTCGGCTTCCCGCAAGGCAACCGCCAGTCGGCCGGCGGCGTCGACCTACAATATCGCTATGACGCCGAAGGCAATCTCGACACGTCCGTCTGCACCGGCACCGTCGTCAACACCGGCGACAAGTTGCGCGACAATCCCGAGCTTGCCGAGCGGCTCGCCGCCGGCGGACCGCTTGCCGTGCATGGCGTGCAGCTGACGCCGAGCACGCTGGTCAAGCCGGCCAACGTGCCGCCTTTCGGCTCCTGGTTCGTCGATTTCGACGGTTATTTCGAAGACCCGGACGTCCAGGGCCATGTCGGCGACGTCAGGGTCTGGCGCCCCTGCGAGGGCCATGCCGGCTATTACGAGGAAATCCCCGGCGGCGGCTATCTGCCTCCGTTCTATCCGCCCGACTTCCCGCCGCCCGGCAACCTGCCGGCCTGCCTGGATGTCGAGGACGTGCATTATTACTGCACGCCGCGCGGGCTGCGGGCCGAACTCTATCTCCATGACCATGCCGGCTTCGGCGGCGATTCGATCAAGGCGCAGTCCCAGACGCCCGGCGTCGGGGTGACAACCCCCATGTCGCATGTCCCGGATAAGCCCTACACGGTCGACATCACCGGCCATGATCCGGGCGACACCGTCAATGTCGGGCTCTGCTTCTACCGCAAGTCCGACCAGGACAAGGGTGGCTACTATCCTTGCTGCAAGATGACGCTGCCGCTCAGAACGCCAGCCGCCAGTTGCGAACGTTGAGGGAGGGACAGATGACAAATCTCGCCCTTTCCCGCTCCGTCTCGAGCCGTTCGAAAACCGTCATGGCGACGATCGTGAAACCCCTGTCATATGCCAGGCGCGGCGCGCGCTGGCTGATGGCGGCCGGTGTCGCGGTCGCCATGATGCCGGCCTTGCCGGCGCTCGCCCAGGACCAGGCTCCGGCCGCGATCAAACAGGCCGCCAATCCGGCGTCACGCGGCATCAATGCCGAACTCGCGCGGATCGTCCCCTTCTTCACCAAGAAAGGCAGCCAGAAAAGCTGCGATTCCGTCGAGTATGTCCTGAGCTTCGGCATCCATGGCGACCCGCAGGACTTCGACCGGCCAAGCGTGGCCGCCCTGCTCAAGGCGACAAGGCTCGATTTCAAGGATCAACTGCCGCACGGCCTACAGATTGTCGGCGTCGATGTCTCCGGCGACGGCACCAGCGCCTCCGGCGGAGCGCTGCCCGCTGCTTCAATCGGCACGTCGGCCAGCCCGAACGACACGGCCAGCGTTTCCAACTTCCGCATCAGCGCTGCCAACCTCGATGGCACGGGTGCTGCGAACGAACGCGTCATCACCTTCCGCATCACCGCCAAGATAGACCATGCGACCTTTCCCGTGCCGACGACGGTCGACAACCAGGGTGAGATCGAGGTGGCCTTCAGGGGCGGTCCGGCAACAGCGATCCGCTCGCAGGATCCGGACAAGCCCGACGACGGCGATTTCCTGACCGGCGTGAAGACCTCGATCAAGATCGACCTGACCAAGTGCAACCCGCCGCCTCCGCCTCCCGGCAAAGAATGCTTCAAGGTCGAGCACGGCACGGTCGACTGCGTGCCCGGCGGCGGCGCCTTCATCTACCATATGCCGGTCGGACCCGAGATGGGCGGCAAAGGGGTGCAGGTGTCGACGACCACGCCCGGCATCAGCATCGTTCCCGACATGCAGAAAGTGCCGGTCGGCGGCGGCGTGCTGAACTGGAAGATCATCGGCGCTTCGCCGGGCGAGACCATCCATCTCGTCGTCACCGGCATCGAGACCTATGCCGGGCCGAAGGAAGGCTGGGGGCTCTGCTGCACGCAGGTCAACGACATCGTCGTCCCGCGTGACCTCAGATGCCCGCCGAAGGACAAGGAGCCGGACCTCAAGGTCGAGAAGCATGCCGACGTGCCGCGTTGCACGATAGCCGGCGGCTGCGACTTCACCATCACCGTCACCAATGTCGGCGACGCGCCCTATAACGGCAAGATCGTGCTCGACGAGGTGACGCTGCCGGCAGGTTCGGTGCTGACCTCCGGGCCGAACGCGCCCTGGGTCTGCGTACCCGGCACGACGCCGATGACCTGCACCTATCCGGCGACGACGCTCAATCCCGGCGCCTCCGTCAACCTCAAGCTCGGCTTCAAGCCGGCGGGCGGCTGGCAGGGCGGCGTGCTGCGCAACTGCGCCGCCTATGACTACCAGGCCAGCGGCAAGCCGCTGTTCGGCAGCCAGCAGAACGACCGCGGCTGCGCCTCGATCCCGATCTGCCGCCGAGGCGATCGCGATCCGCAGTGCAATCGGCCGGTCGAGAAGAAGGTCGACCTGATCCTGAAGAAGCGCGCCCGCAGCCCGGTCTGCACTCCGGACGGCGCCTGCACTTTCGTGATCGACATCATTAACAACGGGACCGGCACCTATAACGGGCCGCTGACGGTGATCGATACCTACCCCGGCGGCGCGCCGACCTCGTCGACCTTCGGGCCGAGCCCGCCATGGACTTGCGGAGCGAACGGCCCCGGCCAGTTCCGCTGCGACAATGCCGGCATCTCGCTGCCTCCGGGCGCCTCGACGCCGATCGTCGTCAGAGCGGTGATGCCCGCAAACTACCGGCCGGACACGGTGGAGAACTGTGCCGAGGTGAAGGGCATTGCCGGCGAGGTCGACCTCGCCAACAACAAGGCCTGCGCCACCGAGCGCATCCGCCATCCGAATGGCGGCCAACCCGGCCTGCGCATCACCAAGACCTGCGGCGGCTCGCTTGCCGGTGCCGCGGTTTCCTGCCGCATCACCGTCACCAATGCCGGCACCGCGGCCCCGACCGGACCGGTGCGGGTCAACGATGCCGCGACGCTGGTGTCGGGCGGAGCGCCTGTACAAATCCAGAGCGTCACCCCTGACGGTGCGGACTGGGCTTGCGGACCGGTGCCTGCCAACACGCTGTCGTGCCAGATCCCCGGCACCGTGATGACGCCCGGAACCAGCCGGCACTTCGACGTGACGGTGAACGGCAATGGCGCGTTCGAGAATTGCGCGCGCGGCTCCTACGGGCCGGCGCCGGGCGACGACATCGTCTACCCGATCGGCCAGGCCTGCGCGAAGGGCGGCGGCTCGACCATCCGCGTCGAGAAGACCGGCGATGCCGAATGCCGGTCGGGAGAGCCCTGCTCGTTCGAGATCACCATCACGAACGATGGGCCGAATCCCTTCTCCGGCCCGGTCCGCATAGGCGATGCGATCGGCATCGACGGCATCGGCAGGCTGGAAGGCGTCCCGATCACCTCGATCGACCCGCCCTTCGGCTGCTCGCCGGAGCCGGCGACGCTGCCGGCGTCCTGCATCGCGAACCTGGCGCTCGGCGCCGGCGAAAGCCGCAAGCACCATGTCACCGTGACCCTTCCCGACGACAGGCGGCTTGCCGATCTCAAGGGCACGGTCACGGGACAGAATTGCGTCGGCGTGCTCTCGCCGAACACGCCGGTGCAAAGCGGCGGCGACGTGCTGTCGCGCGCACCGAGCGGCGTGCAGGGCGATCGCGGCAAGGCCTATGCGTGCCATCCCTTCACCATCAGGCATGAGGTGAAGAACCAGTGCTTGTTTGGAATGGTGCTGAACTCGGCCGGCCGCTGTGTCTACCCGGAAGGCACCACCTTCCGTGATGGCCAATGCTCGTCCGGTGGCAGCAAGCTTCTGCCGCTGCCGGTGCCGCAGCGTTGCGTCCTGCTCCAGGGCCAGATCCGCACCGAGGACGGACGCTGCGTCTGCCCGCGCGGCACCGAACTGGAAAACGGCAAGTGCGTCCAGGGCGAAGAGCCGCAGGAGCCGCAATGCACGCTGCGTCCCGGCCAGTACCGCGACCAGAACGGCAATTGCGTCTGCCGCCGCGGCGAGCTGGTGAACGGCGTATGCCAGGTCGTCCCGCCGAAATGCACGATCCGTGGCGCAGTGCTGACGACGGACGGCTGCGTCTGCCCGAAAGGCACGCATCTCGACCGTGCCGCCAAGGCTTGCGTGCCTGACAGGCAGCCGCCCGCCCAGTGCCGTATCCGCGGCCAGTCCCGCAATGCCGATGGCGATTGCGTCTGCCCGAGCGGCATGGAGGTGCGCGGCGGCGCCTGCCGGCCTATCGTGTTGAAGCAGTGCCCGGTCCGCGGCCAGGTGCGCGACCCCAACGGCAACTGCGCCTGCCCGGATGGCCTGGTGGTGCGGGGCAGGGCCTGCCAGCGGCCGAGGCCGAGCCAGGAGCAGTGCGCCATCCGCGGCCAGGTCCACAACAAGCGGGGTGACTGCGTCTGCCCGCGCGGGACCGAAATTCGCGACGGCGCCTGCCGCAAGGCATCGGTGGAATGCGCACCGGGTGCGGAGTTCATCGACGGACAGTGCCAGCCGGTCTTCACCCGGCGGCGCTGCCCGGCCGGAACGACCGGCCAGTATCCGGATTGCTACCCGATCCGCAGGCCACCGGACATCGAGATCAACCCCGGCATCCTGCTCAACCCGAATGTGCTGCAGCAACTGGAGCCGCAGCGCCAGCCACGCCGCTTGCTGCAGGATCCGGCGGGCGCCAACATCCAGAACTTCAAGCCGTAGTCTTGCGGCTGAAGATCAAGACCCGCCGGAGCGATCCGGCGGGTTTTCTTTTCCACATCGAAGAAAGCTCTATGGCAGGCGGGCCCATGCGTCCGTCGAAACATGCTTCCCCTTGGCCGGACCATGGTCCAGGGCGTTTCACCGTTTCACGGAAACTATGAAACGCCCTATGTCTTTGTTTTCACGCAATTCCGGACGCAAAAGCGCTCGCACTTTTCCTGGAATTGCTCTAGGCAATCGCCCTGACAGGCGCGCGACCACGCGCACAGGACCGCCGGGAGAATTTGCGCCATGAGCAAGAAGACCCTGATCGCGCCATCGGTGCTGGCGTCGGATTTCTCGAAGCTGGGCGATGAGGTCGAGGCCGTCGTGGCGGCCGGCGCCGACTGGATCCATCTCGACGTGATGGACGGCCATTTCGTGCCCAACATCACCTTCGGCCCGCCGGTGATCAAGGCGATCCGCAATCGCACCAAAGCCTTCTTCGACTGCCATCTGATGATTGCGCCGGCCGATCCTTACCTGGCGGCCTTCGCCGAAGCCGGGTGCGACGGCATGACGGTGCACGCCGAAGCCGGGCCGCATCTCGACCGCTCGTTGCAGACCATCAAGAGCCTCGGCAAGAGGGCCGGCGTCTCGCTCAACCCGGCAACGCCGGAAACGGCGATCGAATATGTGCTCGACCGGCTCGACCTGATCCTGATCATGACGGTCAATCCCGGTTTCGGCGGACAGGCCTTCATCCCGGCGATCGTCGACAAGGTGAAACGGGTGAAGGCGCTGATCGGCAGCCGGCCGATCCACATCGAGATCGACGGCGGCGTCTCGGCCGAGACGGCGCCGCTGGTGACCGCGGCCGGCGCCAATGTGCTGGTGGCGGGTGCCGCCGTCTTCAAGGGCGGCAGCATCGAAGCCTATAGGGCGAACATCGAAGCAATTCGCACCGCAGCCGACAGGACCGCAAGTTGAACGCATAGCAGTCCGATCTCTCTCGTAAGTTGCGCAATCGAGCAGAGATTGAACGACTGTTCAATATGTGAAGCGGCGCAGGAATACCAGCTTTTTATCGAGATTCTACTTCGTTCAATAAATAGACGACCCATCTCGTCTTAAAGTCGAATATCGTCATCTTCCGCTTGAGGCGCCATTGCCCGGATGTATGATACACGTACGGAATTGCTTCGCCGAGGGGCCCTGGCAAACCAGGGGCAAGCAACAGGAGTTTGATTGACAAACGGAAGCACCGAGCCGGGCCAAAGCAAGGGCGGCAAAAGCACGCTTGCCAGTTCCGTCTACCAGCAACTGCGCGACGACCTGTTGCGCGGAGCTCTGGAGTCCGAGACGAAACTGCGTGTCGAATGGGTCGTTTCCCGCTATGGCGCCGGCGCCTCGCCGGTGCGCGAGGCACTCAACCGCCTGGCCGCCGAGGGCCTGCTCGGCCGTCACGACCAGCGCGGCTTCTTCCTGATGCCGGTCAGCGCCGCGGAACTGGAAGAATTGACGCGCACGCGCTGCTGGCTTGAGGAGCGGGCGCTGCGCGAATCCATTGCCCACCGCACCGCCGAGTGGGAAGAGCAGCTGGTGCTGGCGCTGCACCGCCTTGCGCGCGCCGAGCGCCGCCTGCCGGATGACCCGACAACCAACAATCCGGAGTGGGAGAAGCTGCACCGGGCCTTTCATCGCGCGCTGATCGCGGCGTGCCGGTCGCATTGGCTGATCGGCTTTTGCGAGCAGCTTTCCGATCAGGCCTCGCGCTACCGCCTGATCGCGCAAAACGAGCCAGGCACGGGGCGCGACGATCTCGGTGAGCACCGCATCATTGCCGAGCGCACGCTGGACGGCGACGCCGACGGCGCGGTCGAGGCGCTTCTCAATCACTACCGCCTCACCGCGGCGATGTGCATGGAACGCCTCGCCCAGGGCTACGACCCGAGGGCCGGCAAGTCCCAACGCGGCCGCAAATAGCGGATTGAAGAATCAACGCAGTTTTTGCTCCGGGCGTCAAATCTGGTATTCGCTCAGGCGAGCGCATGCATGCGCCATTCGGCCTTCGTCCGCCGTGAGGACATTTCATGACCAATCATCTCTTCAGCGCTTTCCGTTCCCGCATGCCGGCGCCCGGCCGGCTGCTGATGAAGACGGATGACGGCCGTTCGATCACCTATGGCGACATGCTGGCGAAATCGGCGCAGCTTGCGCACGCCCTGGCGCAGGCTGGCGTCGAGCCCGGCGACCGCGTCGCGGTCCAGGTCGAGAAGAGCCGGGAGGCGGCGCTGCTCTATCTCGCCACGTTACGCGCCGGCGCGGTCTTCCTGCCGCTCAACACCGCCTACACACTGCCCGAGCTCGACTATTTCTTCCGCGACGCCAGGCCGAAGCTGATCGTTTGCGATCCGGACCGTCTTTCGGGCGTCGAACCGCTTGCCGCGGCGATCGGCGCCACGGTGCTGACGCTCGGCCGCGACGGACAGGGAACGCTGGCCAGCCAGGCTTCGCGACAGGCGACGGATTTCAGCGATGTCGCGCGCGGGCCGAACGATCTTGCCGCGATCCTCTACACCTCCGGCACGACCGGCCGTTCCAAGGGTGCGATGCTCAGCCACGAGAACCTCGCCTCGAATGCCCGCGTGCTGGTGGAGCAGTGGCGCTTCGGCGCCGACGACGTGCTGATCCACGCGCTGCCCATCTTCCACACGCACGGCCTGTTCGTGGCTACCAACGTCATCCTGATGGCCGGCGCGAAAATGCTGTTCGAGCAGAAATTCGATCCGGCGCGCGTCATTTCGCTCTTGCCGCGCGCGACCGCGCTGATGGGCGTGCCGACCTTCTATGTGCGGCTGTTGCAGCAGGACGGCCTGACACGCGAGGCGGCGAAGACGATCCGGGTCTTCATCTCCGGCTCGGCGCCGCTCTTGGCCGAGACGCACAAGGCCTGGCGCGAGCGCACCGGCCACGCCATCCTCGAGCGCTACGGCATGACCGAAACCAACATGAACACGTCCAACCCCTATGACGGCGAGCGGCGCGCCGGCACGGTCGGCTTCCCCTTGCCGGGTGTTTCGCTGCGCATCACCGATCCCGAGAACGGCAAGTCGCTTGCCCAGGGCGAGATTGGCATGATCGAGGTGAAGGGCCCGAACGTCTTTGCCGGCTATTGGCGCATGCCCGACAAGACCAGGGCCGAGTTCCGCGACGACGGCTTCTTCATCACCGGCGACCTCGGCCTGATCGATGCCGACGGCTATGTCCACATCGTCGGACGCGGCAAGGACCTGATCATCTCGGGCGGATACAACGTCTATCCGAAGGAGATCGAAAGCGAGATCGACGCGCTGGACGGCGTCAGCGAAAGCGCGGTGATCGGCGTTGCGCATCCGGATTTCGGCGAGGGCGTCACCGCGGTGGTGGTGCGCAAGCCGGGCTCGGCGATCAGCGCCGCCGACATTGCCAGCGCCATCGCCGGACGGCTGGCGAAATACAAGCATCCGAAGCAGGTGATCTTCGTCGACGAGCTGCCGCGCAACACAATGGGCAAGGTGCAGAAGAACGTGCTGCGTGAGGCCTATAAGGATATTTACGCGGCGAAATAGCGCCGGCTAATAATCTATCGAGCCACAGGCCTCGGAGATGGGCCAAGACGCCCATCGCCTCGTCATTCTAGGGCGGAGCAAGGAGCGAAGCGACGCGCGGAGACCCTAGAATCCATGCCGTTACGCTAAGGCGCTTGTAACGTTGCAGAATTCTGTACCGTTGCGCCCTATGGCGTTGCCGATATTTAAAGGAGCATTAACGGACGGGGAACAGCCGGCAACGATAGCTTATTTCTTCTACTGCCTAGGCGCTATTATTCCGATCATCACGGTTGTTGTACTGTTTGCTTTGCAGACGATGCCGCGATGACATACATCTCTTCGTGAGCGCTCTCGCCTAATTTCGTTTTCATCGGAAGGCAAAGATGTCAGGGATCATAATCGATCAACTGGAACGCCTTAAAACGGCAAGAGGAAAGAAACTTCTAGCCGAGGACCGCCTGGAGGATGTAAAAATTACCAGTGTGGCACCTCCACCTGTCCCTAGCGATGAACGCATCAAGATCGAGGTCGGAGAAGACGGCGCACCAAAGGTCAAGGTGCGTAAGCCTTAGCATTTCTACTTTCCGCGCATCTCTTTTGTCGCGAAACTCCCAAAACCCCGACACATTAAGGCCCGATAAGCAGCAGGCCTCAAATTTTCACGGTCAGAAGACGTCTGTCCCGGGTTAGAACCTGCCCGAGTATGACGAGAGGATGGGCCTACGCGCCAAAAACCCTCTCGCCGCCGATCCAGACGTTTCTGACACCCAGCCCCTCCGACAGTCCAACAATGTCGGCCGCTGTTCCGTTGGCGAAGCGGCCGAGCCTGTGCGCCTGGCCGATCGCCTCGGCGGGGTAGAGCGAGGCCATGCGCAGGGCTTCGTCGAGCCCGAGGCCGACGACGCGATGGACGTAGCGCACGGCGGAAATCATGTCGAGATCGGCGCCGGCCAGCGTGCCGTCGGCAAGCCGCAGACTCCCATCCTTGCGGTAGATGGTGCGGCCGTTCAGCGTGAACGATGTCATGTCCGTGCCGATGGTTGCCATGGCGTCGGTGACGAGCACGATCTTGCCCGGCCCCTGCTTGCCGCGCAGCGCAAGGATCATCGTCGCCGGATGAACATGGATGCCGTCGGCGATGATGCCGGCGTACAAGCCAGTGTCGATCGCCGCGCCCGCCAGGCCCGGCTCGCGGTTGCCGATCTGGCTCATGGCGTTGAAGAGGTGCGTGACCACCGTGGCGCCGGCTTCGGCGAAGGCGGTGGCCGTCGCGTAGTCGGTATCGCTATGGCCGAGGCTGACGACGACGCCGGCTTCGGCGAGCGCCGCGACGCGGGCCGGCTCGACCGATTCCGGCGCGATCGTGGTGAGCAGGACGGGAAGCTGTTTGCGCGCCGCGATCAGCGCCTCCTGGTCGGCGTCGGTCATCGGCCGGATCAGCGCCGGATCATGCGCGCCTTTGCGGGCGATGGAGAGATGCGGACCTTCCAGATGCAGGCCGAGGAAGCCCGGCACCTGTTCCCGAGCGGCCTCGGCGCCGGCGGCGATCGCGGCGGCGGTGATCGCCGGCGTGTCGGTGATCAGCGTCACCAGCAGCGCTGTGGTGCCGAAAGGCGCATGCGCTCGGCAGATGGTCTCGATCGAGGCGACGTCGGGATGGTCGTTGAGCATCACACCGCCGCCGCCATTGACCTGGATGTCGACGAAACCGGGCACCAGCAGGCCGCCGCCGGTCTCGACCGTCGAAACGCCGGACGGAACCGCCCCGGCGGGTAGGATGGCCTCGACGACTTCGCCCTTGACGACAAGGGCGGCGTTGTCATGCCAGTCGGTGCCGTCGAAGATGCGGGCGCCGGTGAGTGCGAAACGGTCGCTCATATGGTTTCCGTCACCTTGCGCAGATTGCGCGGCGTGTCGGGGTCAAGGCCGCGATGGCGCGCGAAAGCTTCGACGAAGCCGTAGAAGGACACGATCAGCGGCAGCGGATCGGTCAGCGGGTGGCCGGTGGCGACATGGGGAAGAAGCCGCGCGGCCTTCGCCTTGTCGGAGGTGGTGAAGGCGGCGGCGCCCTTGGCCGTCAGGCCGTCAGCCGTCTCGGCGACCGAGGGTTCGGACGCATCGCGCGCGGCAAGCGCCAGGACCGGGAAACCCGGCCCGACCAGTGCCAGCGGCCCATGCATGACCTCGGCGGCACTGTAGGCCTCGGCATGCATGGCGCAGGTTTCCTTGAATTTCAGCGCCGCCTCGCTGGCGATCGCGAAGGACGGCCCGCGGCCGAGGATGAACAGCGATTGCGGGTTCTCCAAAGCGCCGGCAAGCGCCATCCAGTCGCAGGCGATCGCCTTCTCGAAATGGCCGGGCAGGCCGGCGAGCGCCTTAAGCAGCGCTTGGTCATCGGTTGCATGCGCCATCAGGGCGAGGCCGGCGACGGCCGAGTTGACGAAGGTCTTGGTGGCCGCGACGGAGCGTTCAGGGCCGGCCATGATGTCGATGGCATGGTCGGAAATCCGCGCGAGCGGCGAGTCGGCCGTGTTGGTGATGGCGACGGTCAGCGCGCCGCCGGCCCGCGCGGTTTCGGCCATGGCAATGATGTCGGGGCTCTTGCCCGACTGCGAGATCGCCAGGCAGGCCGAGCCTCGGAGTCTCAATTTGGCGCCATAGATCGACGCGATCGACGGCCCAACGGAAGCGACCGCCAGGCCTGCCGTCAGCTCAACGGCATATTTCATGAAGGTCGCGGCATGGTCGGACGAGCCGCGCGCCACGGTGACGACGAAGTGGGGATCGCGCTCGCGCAGGCCGCGCCCTGCTTCGGCCAAAGCCGAGGCCGAGCCGTCGAGAAGGCGAGCAGCGGCTTCAGGGATCTCGTCGATCTCGCGCCGCATATGGGTGGTGTTGGCGCTCATGGCCGGATCTCCTCTCCCGGCCCGGTCAGCCGGAGTTCCGCGACGAAATCATAGGCGTCGCCCCTGTAGACCGAGCGGGTGAACTCGATCACCTTGCCGCTCGCCAGATAGGAAATGCGCTCGATCTGCAGTCCGGCAACCCCCGCCGGCACCTCCAGCAGGCGCGCATCGCCGTCGCCGAGATTGGTGGCCGAGATGCGCTGCACGGCGCGGACCGGGCGATTGCCGGTCATGCCCAGCGCCGCATAAAGCGAGGAGCCGATCGCTTCGGGATCGGGCAGGACGCTGGCCGAGAGCGCCGCGCGCTCGATCGCCAGCGGCGTGTCGTTGGCGATGCGCAGGCGCGCGACGCGCGCCACCAGCTCGGTCGAGGAGAGGCCCAGCACCATCATCTCATCCGGCGACGGGGCATAGAGGCCGCGGTCGAGCCAGACCGAACGCACATTCATGCCGCGGCGTGCCATGTCTTCCGTAAAAGAGGTGAGCCGCGACAGCGACTGCTCGACGCGCTCCATGCGCGGCGCGACGAAGGTGCCCGAGCCGTGGCGCTGGACGAGGATGCCGCCCTTGACAAGATCCTGCACCGCCTTGCGCACGGTGACGCGCGAGATATCGGCCTTGCTGGCGATGTCACGCTCGGAGGGCAGCGCGTCGCCCGGACCAATCAGGCCGCGATTGACCGCTTCCTCGATGCTGCGCCTGAGCTGCAGATAAAGCGGTGCGCCGCTCTGCGAGGATTCTTTCAGCATGGCGAAGATCTGGTCGGCGGCGCTCATCGGGCGGGCTCCGAGCCCCTTGCGAAGATGCGCAAGGCCATCTGCACGGCGCCGCCCAGCGCATCGTCGAGCGGGGCTTTGAGCAGCGCCTGATAGCGTGCCGACAGGCGCGGCGCATAAAGCGGCGCCAGACCGCCGAGCAGGCAGAGCGGCGCGTCGTCGGCAAGATCGAGCGCGCCGAGCGAAGCCTCGACATCGGCGACCGCCTTGGCGAGGATAAAATTGGCGACGAGATCGCCCTTTTCAGCATGCTCGAAGACCTTTGGCGCGAAGCCGCCGAAATCGCCGGGCTTGGCGTTGGTGGTGAATTCGACGACGTCTTCGGGATTGTTGCGGAAGACGGCGAGCATGGCGTCGGTCAAGGGCGAGGCCGGACGGATGCCGTCATAGGCAAGCAGCGTCTGTTCCAGCAGGTCGCGGCCGATGCGGGCGCCGCTGCCCTGGTCGCCGACCTGGAAACCCCAGCCGCCGATGGCGCGCGACTTGCCCTCTTTACGCGCCATATAGGCGGTTCCGGTGCCCAGAATGGCCATGGCGCCATCGCCGGAGCCAACCGCGCCCTCGAGCGCGATCTCGGCGTCGGTTTCGACGCGGCTGTTGCTGAAGGGCAGGATCGCTTCGAGCTGCTGCCGATAGGTGCCGACATTGGCGCCGGCGAGGCCGAGAACGGCCGGTGTTTGCGGGATCATCTCCGGATCCTCGCCCGCGGCCAAGAAAGCCTGCCTCGCCGCTTCGACGATGTTGGCGCGGGCGCCGGTGAGGTCGGTGCGGATGTTGGCGGCGCCGCTCTTGGCGCGGCCGAGAACGGCGCCGTCGACAGTCGCAAGGGCCGCCCTGCAGCTGGTGCCGCCGCCATCGATGCCAAGCACGAATTTCACGCGATTTCTCCTCGGGGCCGGATAATACCAATAAAATACCAATAGCCAAGAGTTAATTTCGGCTCAAAAAAATTTAAGCCGTATTTAATTGACTTCCCCCGCTAATTTGCCGGCGGGTGAAGTCCGCAGCTGGAAATTCGTTAATGCGTGTGGACAAGTGGTATTTTTTTGGTATTGTTCGCTCAGTTGGAGGAAAATGGATGGCCGAGACGCGCACGGAAGCGCTCCACCAGAATGCCGAGGGGCTGGATGTCCAGGCCCCGGAAGCCATTCTGGCATTCCTGGCCAACGCCCAGATCGAGGCCAGCAAGGCCGTCCATGGCGCCATCCCGGCGATTGCCGTTGCCGCCGAACTCATCGCGAAGCAATTGAAGAACGGCGGCAAGCTCGCCTATGCAGCGGCCGGCAGCTCCGGCCTGATGGCGGTGGCCGACGCGCTGGAACTGCCCGGCACCTTCGGCATTGCGCGCGACCGCATCGCCATCCTGATCGCCGGCGGCGACGAGGCCTTCCGCACGCTGGCCGGCGGGCCGGAGGACGACACCGAGGAAGCGGCGGCGGCGGTTGCCGCGGCTGCGATCGGCAAGGGCGACTGCCTGATCGCCATCTCCGCCAGCGGTTCCACGCCCTATGCCGTGCGGGCGCTCGAAGACGCGCGCAGCCGGGGCGCTGCCACCATCGCCATTGCCAACAACCGGGGCGCCGTCCTGTTCAAGCAGGCCGACGTCGCCATCCTGCTCGAAACTCCGCCTGAGCTGATCGCCGGCTCGACGCGCATGGGCGCGGGCACCGCGCAGAAGATCGCGCTCAACATGCTGTCGACGCTGACCGCGATCCATCTCGGCCATGTCCACGACGGGTACATGGTCAATCTCACCGCCGACAACATCAAGCTGCGCGACCGCGCCGTGCGCATGGTCGCCGCCATCAGCGGCAAGAGCCGCGACGAAGCAGCCCGCCTGCTCGAGGAAAGCGGCGGCGTCGTCAAAACCGCCATTCTGCTCGCCGCGGGCGCCGCCAACGCGGACGCGGCCGAGAAGATACTGGAAGGAACCGGCCAGAAGCTTCGACCGGCGCTTTCCGCGCTGGGGCAAGATCCTGAAAAGTGGAACCCGCTTTTCAGAAAAGATCATGCCCTAACAAAGAAGTAGGGCCTGTTTCGTTCCCATTTCCATCGGGGTGAAACGGGCTTGTGAGGGGAGCAAGGGGCGCTGAGCCCCTGTTCTCAAAACCGAACCTGAAAAAGGTCAACAGGGAGACTGAAGATGAAGACCAAACTACTGACGGCCCTTCTGCTCGGCACAAGCATCCTCGACACGACCGGGATGGCGCTCGCCGAGGACGTGACGCTCAACATCGAAAGCTGGCGCGGCGACGACCTGACCATCTGGAAGGACAAGCTCATTCCGGCCTTCGAAGCCAAGAACCCTGGCATCAAGGTGGTGTTCGCGCCTTCGGCCCCGACCGAGTATGATGCGGCGCTGGGCGCCAAGCTCGCCGCCGGATCGGCCGGCGACCTGATCACCTGCCGTCCCTTCGACAAGTCGCTCGAACTGTTCAAGAAGGGCAACCTTGCCGATATCAGCTCGCTGCCCGGCATGGACAACTTCTCGCCTGTCGCCAAGGCCGCCTGGCAGACCGACGACGCCAAGTCGAGCTTCTGCGTGCCGATGGCTTCGGTGATCCACGGCTTCATCTACAACAAGGACGCCTTCGACAAGCTCGGCATCAAGGTGCCGCAGACCCGCGACGAGTTCTTCGCGGCGCTCGACAAGATCAAGGCCGACGGCACCTACATTCCGATGGCGATGGGCACCAAGGACCTCTGGGAAGCCGCGACCATGGGCTACCAGAATATCGGCCCGAACTACTGGAAGGGCGAGGAAGGCCGCCTGGCGCTGATCAAGGGCGAGCAGAAGCTGACCGATCCGCAGTGGGTCGAGCCCTTCAAGGAACTGGCGAAGTGGAAGCCTTATCTCGGCGACGGCTTCGAGGCGCAGACCTATCCGGACAGCCAGAACCTGTTCACGCTCGGCCGCGCCGCCATCTATCCGGCCGGTTCGTGGGAGATCGGCTTGTTCAACACCCAGGCGCAGTTCAAGATGGGCGCCTTCCCGCCGCCGGTCGGGAAGGCCGGCGACACCTGCTACATCTCCGACCACACCGACATCGGCATGGGCCTGAACGCGGCCTCGAAGCATCAGGCAGAAGCCAAGAAGTTCCTGGAATGGGTCGCCTCGCCGGACTTCGCCACCATCTACGCCAATGCGCTGCCGGGTTTCTTCAGCCTGAACAGCGAGCCGGTGAAGATGGAAGACCCGCTGGCGCAGGAATTCGTCTCCTGGCGCGGCAAGTGCAAGTCGACGATCCGCTCGACCTACCAGATACTGTCGCGCGGCACGCCGAATCTCGAGAACGAGACCTGGGTTGAATCGGCCAATGTGATCAACGGCACCGACACCCCGGAAGCCGCGGCCAAGAAGCTGCAGGACGGCCTCGACAGCTGGTACAAGCCGGCGAAGTAAGAGCACTATTGCGATGCCGGCCGGGCACGCCCCGGCCGGCATTCGAACAGTTCCAGATGGCGATTGTCGGGGGCAGCCTCCCGGTCTTACCCTCACCTTGCGGGGAAGACGGAGCCGATCTGTCGCTGGCCCTGTTGTTCCTCCCAAGGGGACGAGCGGGTCGTGCATCGAGGCATCAGCTAGCATCACCTGAACTGGAACCCAGAGACGGCGGGGAACCGAACTCATGGCTACCAAACTCATGGCTACCAAACTTATGGCTGCAGAAACGCGAGCGAAAAGACCGATCCGCTGGCATGTCGGCGTCTTCCTGGCGCCGGCGGTGCTGGTCTACACCGCATTCATGATCCTACCGCTGTTCGGCACCCTCCAGCTCTCGCTATTCCAGAACATCGAACAGTCCCAGGTCTTTGTCGGACTGGGCAATTTCCGCACGCTGTTCGGTGATCCGAACTGGTCGGTGAATTTCTGGAATGCGCTGCGCAACAATGTCTGGTTCTTCATCATCCACATGCTGGTGCAGAACCCGATCGGCATCCTGCTCGCGGCGCTTCTTTCCAGCCCCAGGCTGCGCTTCACCGCCTTCTACCGCACGGCGATCTTCGTGCCGACGATCCTGTCCTTCGTCATCGTCGGCTTCGCCTGGAAGCTCATCCTGTCGCCGATCTGGGGCGTGGCGCCGCATCTGATGGATTTCGTCGGATTGAAGAGCTTCTTCACGCCGTGGCTCGGCAAGGAGCAATATGCGCTGACCGCGCTCAGCCTGGTCTCGGTCTGGCAGTTCGTCGGCATCCCGATGATGCTGATCTATGCAGCGCTGCTGTCGATCCCCGACGAGGTGATCGAGGCGGCCGAATGCGACGGCGTCACCGGCATGGCGCAGTTCTGGAAGATCAAGCTGCCGCTGATCCTGCCTTCGATCGGCATCATCTCGATCCTGACCTTCGTCGGCAATTTCAACGCTTTCGACCTGATCTACACCGCGCAAGGGGCGCTCGCCGGGCCGAACTATTCGACCGACATCCTCGGCACCTTCCTCTACCGCGCCTTCTTCGGCTTCCAGCTGCAGGTCGGCGATCCCAACATGGGCGCCGCGATCGCCACGATCATGTTCCTGATCATCCTCGCCGGCGTCTGCGTTTACCTGTTCCTCGTGCAGACGCGCCTGCGTCGCTACCAATTCTGAGGCGCGCCATGAGCACAGCCACTCGTTCGCTTCCCCGCGCCCTCGGCGCGCATGCGGTCCTCTTGACCTACACCGCGATCGCGCTGTTTCCCGTGATCCTGGTGGTGATGAATTCGTTCAAGTCGCGCGCGGGCATTTTCGGCGCGCCGCTGACGCCGCCGACACCGAAGACCTTCGACCTGATCGGCTACACCACCGTGTTCGGCCAGGGCGACTTCGTCCACTATTTCCAGAACAGCCTCGTCGTAACCGTCGCCTCGCTGTTCTTCGTGCTGCTGTTCGGCGCGATGGCCGCCTTCGCGCTGTCGGAATACCGCTTCCGCGGCAACACGATGATGGGGCTCTACCTGGCGCTCGGCATCATGATCCCGATCCGCCTCGGCACCGTCGCCATCCTGCAGTTGATGGTGGCGACGGGGCTCGTCAACACGCTGACGGCGCTGATCCTGGTCTACACCGCGCAAGGCCTGCCGCTGGCGATCTTCATCCTGTCGGAATTCATGAAACAGGTGTCCGACGACCTGAAGAATGCGGGACGCATCGACGGACTATCGGAATACACGATCTTCTTCCGGCTGGTGCTGCCGCTGGTACGCCCGTCCATGGCGACGGTCGCGGTCTTCACCATGATCCCGATCTGGAACGATCTGTGGTTCCCGCTGATCCTGGCGCCGTCGGAAGAGACCAAGACGGTGACGCTCGGCGCGCAGCTCTTCCTCGGCCAGTTCGTCACCAACTGGAACGCGATCCTGGCGGCGCTGTCGTTGGCGATCCTGCCGGTGCTCATCCTCTATGTCATCTTCTCGCGGCAGCTGATCCGCGGCATCACGTCGGGAGCCGTCAAGTGAGTTCGCAACAACCTCTTCGCGTTGTCGTCGCCGGGCTCGGCAATATGGGCCGCAGCCATGCGCTGGCCTATCATACCAATCCGGGCTTCGAGATCGCGGCACTCGTCAACCGCTCCGACGTGCCGCTGCCGGACGGGCTCGGCGGCTACGGCATAAGGCGCTCCTTCGATGACGCGCTGCGCGACGAGAAGCCGGACGTCGCGGCGATCGCCACCTATTCCGACAGCCACGCCGACTATGCGGTGCGCGCGTTCGAGGCAGGCTGCCATGTCTTCGTCGAAAAGCCGCTGGCGACGACGGTTGCCGACGCGCAGCGCGTCGTCGATGCCGCCAAAGCCAACGGCAAGAAACTGGTGATCGGCTATATATTGCGCCACCATCCGTCCTGGATGCGGCTGATCGCCGAGGCGCGCAAGCTCAGCGGCCCGTATGTGTTCCGCATGAACCTCAACCAGCAATCCTCCGGCCACACCTGGGAGACACACAAGCAGCTGATGCAGACGACGTCGCCGATCGTCGACTGCGGCGTGCATTATCTCGACGTGATGCTGCAGATCACCGACTCGAAACCTGTCGAGGTGCGCGGCATGGGCGTACGGCTGACGGACGAGGTGGCGCCCTCGATGTACAATTACGGGCACCTGCAGGTGCTGTTCGAGGACGGTTCGGTCGGCTGGTACGAGGCGGGCTGGGGGCCGATGATCTCGGAGACGGCCTTCTTCGTGAAGGACGTGATGTCGCCCAAGGGCTGCGTATCGATCGTCATGAAGGAGGGCGTGAAGTCCGACGACATCGACACCCACACCAAGACTTCGACCATCCGCCTGCATAGCGCGGCGACCGGACCGGACGGCAGATTCGCCAAGGAAGACCAGCTGCTGTCGATGGAGGGCGAGCCGGGCCATCAGGAGCTCTGCGACCTGGAGCAGGCCTTCCTGCTCAAGGCCATCCGCGAAAACATCGACCTCACCCGCCACATGGACGATGCCGTGAAGTCGCTCGCCGTCTGCCTCGCCGCCGACGAGAGCGTGCGCAGCAGCAACGCCGTGAAACTCTAGAACAGGAACGAAGCCGTGGGCTCGCTGAAGATCGAGAATGTGAAGAAGGCTTTCGGGCCGGTCGAGGTGCTGAAGGGCATCGACCTCGAGGTGACGGATGGCGAGTTCGTCGTCTTCGTCGGCCCGTCGGGCTGCGGAAAGTCGACGCTGCTGCGCGTGATTGCCGGCCTGGAGGATTCGACCTCCGGCCGCGTGCTGATCGACGGCGCGGACGTTTCGGTCACGCCGCCGGCGAAGCGTGGCATCGCCATGGTGTTCCAGACCTATGCGCTCTACCCGCATCTGACGGTGAAGAACAACATGGCGCTGGGCCTGAAGCAGGCCGGCACGCCGGCGGCCGAGATCGAGCGCCGCATCAAGATCGCTTCCGCCATGCTGTCGCTCGAGCCCTATCTCGAGCGCCGGCCGGCGGAGTTGTCGGGCGGACAGCGCCAGCGCGTCGCCATCGGCCGCGCCGTGGTGCGCGAACCGAAACTGTTCCTGTTCGACGAGCCGCTGTCGAACCTCGATGCGGCGCTGCGCGTCAACACCAGGCTTGAGATCGCGCAGCTGCACCGGCGGCTGAAGGCGACGATGATCTACGTCACCCACGACCAGGTCGAGGCGATGACGCTAGCCGACAAGATCGTGGTGCTCAATGCCGGCCGCATCGAGCAGATCGGCAGCCCGATGGAGCTTTATAATTCGCCGGCCAACGAATTCGTCGCCGGCTTCATCGGCTCGCCGAAGATGAATTTCATCGACGGCGCCAGGCTGGGCGAGACGGCCAAGACCATGGGGGTGCGGCCGGAACATCTGACCGTCGACGCAAAGTCCGGCGCCTGGAAAGGCACGGTCGTGCATGCCGAGCATCTCGGCGCCGACACCAACCTCTATCTCGACTGCGAGAAGGCGGGACTGA
Source organism: Mesorhizobium sp. CA4 (assembly GCF_020165075.1). Lineage (NCBI taxonomy): Bacteria > Pseudomonadati > Pseudomonadota > Alphaproteobacteria > Hyphomicrobiales > Phyllobacteriaceae > Mesorhizobium > Mesorhizobium sp. CA4. The sequence goes on along the minus strand of NZ_JAIUHK010000002.1, from coordinate 172,235 downwards.
TCACCGTGCGCATCTTCGGCGTCTACAATGCCGAGCCGGGCGCGACGCTCTACGCGACGCCTGATGCGGCGAAGACGTATCGCTTCGGGGCGGATGGGAAGGTGTTGAGGTAGCGCCGGCTTCCCCTTCTCCCCTTGTGGGAGAAGGTGGATCGGCGCGCAGCGCCGAGACGGATGAGGGGTGCTCCAGCGGAGTAAGACCTCAAAATTGAAGGCCCTCGGGCGCTTAATTCTGCAGCGCGGAGATCCTTGCAACACCCCTCATCCGGCCGCTTCGCGGCCACCTTCTCCCACAGGGGGAGAAGGGGAAATCTGCGCTTACTCGTCCGCCTTGAACGTCTGCTTCTGCTGGCCGAGCCCTTCGATGCCGAGCTCCACTACGTCGCCGGGCTTCAGGAACACCGGCGGCTTCATGCCGAGGCCGACGCCGGGCGGGGTGCCGGTGGAGATGATATCGCCGGGATGCAGCGACATGAACTGGCTGAGATAGGAGACCAGATACTTGACGCCATAGACCATGGTCTTGGTCGAGCCGTTCTGCATCGTCTTGCCGTTGACGGTCAGCCACATCTTGAGGTTCTGCGGGTCGGCGACCTCGTCCTTGGTGACCAGCCACGGGCCGGTCGGGCCGAAGGTGTCGCAGGACTTGCCCTTGGTCCACTGGCCCTGGCGCTCGGCCTGGAAGGCGCGCTCGGAGACGTCGTGCGCGACGCAATAGCCGGCGACATAGTCCAGCGCGTCCTCCTGCGAGACATATTTAGCCGTCTTGCCGACGATCACGCCGAGCTCGACTTCCCAGTCGGTCTTGACCGAACCGCGCGGGATCAGCACGTCGTCATCAGGCCCGACGATCGCCGAGCTTGCCTTCATGAAGATGATCGGCTCCGGCGGCACGGTGGCGCCGGTCTCGGCAGCGTGATCGGAATAATTCAGGCCGATGCAGATGAACTTGCCGGTGCCGGCGACGCAGGCGCCCAGGCGCGGCTTGCCGGGGACCACCGGCAGCGACTTCGGATCGAGCTTCGAGAGCATCTCCAGCGAGGCCGGATGAAGCGCCGTGCCGGAGATATCGGCGACATGAGCCGAAAGGTCGCGGATCACCCCATCCGCATCGAGCAGGCCGGGCTTCTCGCTGCCAGCTTCGCCATAGCGCAACAACTTCATCATTCTTCTCCTAAGGTGCGGCCTGAAGCCATTTAGGTGCGGCCTGAAGCCATTTTGCAAAATTCGTTTCGATGGGACGTTGCGAAAGCCGGGCGGACCCTAGCCATCGATCTGATCCCCGGCAAGCGCGAACGCCGCATCGGGCGATCTGGCGAAAGGGATTTTCAGGCTGATCGATGCAGTACCCCGATTTCCCTGCCAAGCCCTTTCCGATCCCTCAAATCGACCAGCCGCCGTCGATGTTGTAGGCCTGCCCCGACGTGTAGGTGGCGCCGGCAAGGTAGACCGCGAGATCGGCGATTTCCTCCGGCGTGCCAAGCCGGCCCATGGGCTGGCGGGCGATGAAGGCGGCGCGCGCCGCCTCATAGTCGCCCTGAGCATGCATGCGGTCCTGCAGCGACGGGCTTTCGACCGTGCCGGGGCAGATGGTGTTGCAGCGAATGCCCTTGGCGACATAATCGGCGGCGACCGCTTTGGTCAGGCCGACCACGGCCGCCTTGGTCAGGCCGTAGACGAAGCGGTTCGGCACGCCCTTTTGCGAGCTTGCCAGGGACGCCATGTTGATGATCGAGCCGTCGCCGCGCTCCAGCATGCCCGGCAGCACGGCGCGGATGGTGCGGATCATCGAACGGACGTTGAGGTTGAGCGCGAAGTCGAGATCCTCGTCCTTCATCTCGAGGATGGAGCCCCCATGGACGAAGCCGGCGCAGTTGAACAGCACGTCGACGCGGCCGATCTCGGCGAAGGCAGAAGCGACGGCAGCGTCATTCAGCACATCGAGCTTGCGGGTCTTGATGCCTGATGTCTTGCCCAACTCGGCCAGCAGCGGCTCGTTGATATCGGTGGCGTGAACGGTCGCGCCCGCCTTGGCGAAGGCCAGCGCGCTCGCCCGGCCGATGCCTTGCGCCGCCGCGGTGACGACGACCACTTTACCTGCCAGATCCGCCATGTTTTTTCTCCGGGTTTCGCGAGCTTTCTTACCGGCGGCCGGACGGGATGCAATGTGCCAGGCGAGCCTGTCGCCTGACTGTCATCCCGCAGGCCAATTGTTTTTTCTGGCTAAAGAACACGCGTCAATGCGTCAAGCGTGGAAGAGGCAATCGATTCGGATTTCGGATATGCCCCGTGCCTCCCTTTTTTGGCGCTGGCGCTGCCCCTCACCTGCTTGCCGGCATCCTCCCCGTACAGTGACGGGGAGAGGGGCGCTCTCCTTCTGGCTTCGCCAATCATCAGCGTTGCAAGAGGGGCGCCGAGATTGCGGCCGGCCTGCTTCTCCCCGTCGATATACGGGGAGAAGGTCCCGGCAGGGGATGAGGGGCGGCGCTGACTTCCAAGAATTGTCGGCCATCCCGCCACAAGCTCGAAACCGTCGTGGTTCAGGCGACTACCCCGAAGCGACAGAAGCGAACATCGTTTTTCCGTCGCAGGTTCAGTCGCCGTAGGGCACCCAGACGTTCTTGACCTCAATGGCGCGGCGCAGGAACGGTTCGCCGGCGGCCTCGCTCGAGGCCCAGTCGAGCGTGCGGCCATTGCCGGTCCAGACCCGTTTGAGATTGCCGATGGAATCGGCCTCCGCCTTGGCGCAAATGTCGGCATCGGCGAACACCCAGAGCCCGTCGACATCGTCATGCTTGGCGAGCACACCGGCGAGCTCGGCGCTGCGGCCGGTGACGATGTTGATGGCGCCGGGGGGCAAGTCGGAATATTCGATCACCTGATATAGGTCGGTCGCAAGCAGCGGATGACGCTCCGAAGGGACGACGACGACGGTGTTGCCCATGGCAAGCGCCGGCGCGACCAGCGAAATGAAGTTGAGCAGCGGCTGGTTGTCCGGCGCGACAATGCCGACGACGCCGACCGGCTCGTGCAGGGCGAGCGTCACGACGCGGGCCGGCGGCTGGTGGACGCGGCCCTCGAACTTGTCGGTGAGGCCGGCATAGAGGAACAAACGCTCGATCGACCGCTCAACCTCTTCGCGCGCGGCCTTCGCCGCCACGCCGGTCAACTGGACAAGGCGCGCAGCGAATTCATCGGCGCGGCCCGACAGATTCTCGGCGAAATAATAAAGCACCTGGCTGCGGTTATAGGCGGTCGCTTCCGGCCAGGCCTTGCACCCACGGGCGGCAGCGACGGCATCGCGGATGTCCTTGCGGTTGCCGAGGCCGACTTCGCCGGCAAGCTTGCCCTTGGCGGTCGCGACGGCGAGCGAATAGTTGCCATCCGGGCGCACCTGCTTGCCGCCGATGAACAGCTTTGCCGTGCGGTCGATCGCCGTGCCGTCGGCCTGTTCGACCGGCTGGGCCGAGCCGGCGGCGGCCGGCTTGATGGCCGGGCCAATCGGCAGCTTCACCGCCAGATACTCGAACATGCCCTCGCGGCCGCCCTCGCGGCCAAAACCGCTTTCGCGATAGCCGCCAAAGCCGCAGGCGGCGTCGAACATGTTGGTGCCGTTGACCCACACCACGCCCGCCTTCAATTGCGGCGCAACATGCAGGGCCAGATTGATGTTCTCGCTCCACACCGAAGCAGCCAGGCCGTAGCGCGTGTTGTTGGCAAGCTCGATCGCTTCTTCGGTGTTGCGGAAGCTCATCGTCGCCAGCACCGGCCCGAACACCTCTTCCTGCGCGAGGATATTAGCCGGCGAAACACCCGTCGCCAGCGTCGGCAGGTGATAATAGCCGGAGGACGGCAAAGCGGCGTCCGGCTGCCAGCAGACGGCGCCCTGTTTCGCGCCCTCGGCAATGAGACCCTTGACGCGGTCGAGCTGGGTGCGGTCGACAAGCGGGCCGATATCGGTATTCTTGTCGAGCGGGCTGCCGACGCGCAGCCGGCTCATCCTGACCTTGATCTTGGCGATCAAGGCTTCCGCAACGCCTTCCTGCACCAGGAGACGCGAGCCGGCGCAGCAGACCTGGCCCTGGTTGAACCAGATGCCGTCGACCAGACCCTCGACGGCGCTGTCGAGGTCGGCATCCTCGAAGACGACGAAGGCCGACTTGCCGCCGAGCTCCAGTGAAAGCTTCTTGCCCGACCCGGCGGTGGCCTTGCGGATGATCCTGCCGACTTCCGACGAGCCGGTGAAGGCGATCTTCTGGATGCCGGGATGATTGACGATGGCCGCACCCGCCTCAGGGCCGCCCTGGACGATGTTGACGACGCCTTTCGGCACGCCGGCCCGCTCGCAGATCTCGGCGAACAATATGGCGGTGAGCGGCGTGAATTCGGCCGGCTTCAGCACCACCGTGCAGCCGGCGGCCAAAGCCGGCGCGATCTTCCAGGCCAGCATCAGCAGCGGAAAATTCCACGGGATGACCTGGCCGACGACGCCGACCGGCTTGTGGTCGGGAAAATCCTTGTCCAGCGTCTGTGCCCAGCCGGCATGATGGATGAAGTGGCGGATCGCCAGCGGCACGTCGATGTCACGGCTCTCGCGGATCGGCTTGCCGTTGTCGATCGATTCCAGCACCGCGAACAGGCGCTGGTGGCGCTGCATGGCGCGGCCGATGGCATAGAGCACTTTTGCTCTGGCGTAGCCCGAGGATGCCGACCATTTCGGCAGCGCCTTTGCCGCAGCAGCGACCGCGGCATCGATGTCGGCGGCGCCCGCATCCGAGACCTTGGCAAGCAGCTTGCCGGAAGATGGTTCGCTGGTCTCAAAAGTCTTGCCGCCGGCTGCCGCCTTCCAGGAGCCGTCGATGAACAGGGCATTGGAGAAATCGCGCGCCGCGAGCCAGGCGTCGGCCTCGTTGCGGGCTTCCGGCGCCGGGCCGTATTCCATGGCGTGATAGCGTTCGAGGATGTTCATGGAGCGGCTCCTTTACCCTACACCTTGTAGGGAGCGTCGATCGGCAGAGCCGATCGGGGTGGGGGGTAAATGGCTGATGGTTTCGTTCATTGGACTGGCTGATCTGGTTTTTACGATCACCACCCTGCGCCGGCGACCTCCCCACAAGCGGGAGGTCGAAGCTCACGCCATCGCATGGCGGTGGTTGGCCGAATAGTGGCCGGTCAAATGATGTTCGAGCTGGCGTTCGATGTCGGTGAGCAGGCTGGACGCGCCGATGCGGAACAGGTCCGGCTCGAGCCAGGGACGGCCGAGCTCTTCCTTCATCAGCACCAGCCAATCGAGAGAAACCTTGGCGGTGGAAATGCCGCCGGCCGGCTTGAAGCCGATGAGATAGCCGGTCTCCTCGAAATAGGCGCGGATGGCGCGCACCATGGCAAGGCCGACGGGAAGTGTGGCGTTGACGCTTTCCTTGCCGGTCGAGGTTTTTATGAAATCGGCGCCCGCCATCATCGCCACCATCGAGGCGAGCATGACGTTGCGCAAAGTGGCGAGATCGCCGGTGCCGAGAATGACCTTGAGATGCGCATCGCCGCAAGCCGCGCGCATGGCGACGATCTCGTTGAACAGCTCGCGCCATTTGGCGCCGTAGACCAGTCCGCGCGGAATGACGACGTCGATCTCGTCGGCGCCGTCCTTCACCGAGGCCTCGATCTCCTGCAGGCGGGTCGAGAGCGGCGCAAGGCCATGCGGGAAGGCGGTCGAGACGGCGGCGACACGGATGCCGGTGCCGCGCACGGCGTCGACTGCCGTGGCCACGAAGGGATGATAGACGCAGACCGCCGCCGGCCGGATGGTTTCGCCTGATATGCCGAGGCCCTCGATGATATCGCGGCGCAGCGGGTTGATCGCCTTGGCGCAAAGCCGGCGCACGCGCTCGTCCGTGTCGTTGGAGTTCAGCGTGGTGAGATCCATGCAGGCAATGGCGCGCAACAGCCAGGCGGCCTGATTGTCGGCCTTGATCGAGCGCCGCTTGGTGAGCGTCGCGACGCGGCGCTCCAGCGCCGAGCGGTTGACGGCGCGCACCGATTCCAGGAAGCCGAGATCGAGCTTCATGCCGGGGTTGCGGGCAATGCCATGTTCCAGCGGCACTGGCGTATTGGCGGCGGCGCGCGCCGGCAGCGGCATCACCTTGGACGCGCCTGCGCCTGCGCCGGCCTCGCGGATCGTGCTCATCTCCTGCCCTTTCATTCAGCGACCTCAGCCGAAGATAGCCCGTGAAGCAGCGCATCACGAGTCCTTCAAAGGGTCATAGCGGAAAAAGGCTGCGAAAGCAGCTGATTTTTGACCACATGGTCAAAACAGAACGGCGGCGCGCCTCAGCCGACGAAGGCGCGCTCGACGACGAAGCTGGCCGGATGGCTCAAGGAGCCTTCCTGGAAGCCGAGGCTTTCGGCAAGTTCCTTGACGTCCTTCAGCATGTGCATCGAGCCGCATATCATGATGCGGTCCGTCTCGGGATTGAGCTTGTCGATGCCGAGGTCCGAATAGAACTTGCCCGAGCCGATCAGAGCGGTGATACGGCCCATGCGCGCCGATTCCTCGCGGGTCGTCGAATTGTAGAGCGTGACGCGGCCGCCGGTCAGCTCGCCGATCAGCGGGTCACTCTCGAGCCCGGCCACCAGTTCCTGGCCATAGGTGAGCTCGGCATTGTCGCGGCAGGTGTGGGTGAGGATGACCTCGTCGAACTTCTCGTAGGTGTCAGGGTCGCGCAGCAGGCTGGCGAAGGGCGCGATGCCGGTGCCGGTCGAGATCATGATCACGCGCTTGGCGGGCGTCAGCGCGTCGAGCACCAGCGTGCCGGTCGACTTCTGGCGCATGATGACGGTGTCGCCGACCTCAATCTTCTGCAGCTCGGAGGTCAGCGGACCGTCCGGCACCTTGATCGAGAAGAATTCGAGTTCATCATCCCAGGCGGGGCTGGCGACCGAATAGGCGCGGAAGATCGGCTTCTCGGCATTGGGCAGGCCGATCATGACGAACTCGCCGGAGCGGAAGCGCAGCGACTGCGGCCGGGTGATGCGGAAGGAGAACAGCCGGTCGGTGTAATGCTTCACCGACACCACGGTCTCGGCATAGACATTGGCCGGGATCGGGAACTGCAGCGGCCTCGCGCCGGCGACGTTCAACGCGGATGTCGTGTTCATTCCAACCCAACTTTCCGGCCCAGATGGAACGCACTGGGCGCCAAACTTTCTCCTGCGCGCCCGAACGGTCAGGTCCCGGCGTGCTCGCTGCACATTGACAAGCGGTAAGCTCTTGTGTCCGAAACTTATTAGTATACAAATGATCTTGAGGTCAAGATGGCGACGTAAAACGCCTTTCCAAACCGAGGCATATCCGTAGTCCTGGCATTTCGGGTTTCGGCAATGAATGAGAAATTTTCGGCGTCGGCGGGAAGCGTCGTGGCTGGCATCGATGTCGGCGGGACTTTCACCGATCTGCTTTTGATCGACGGCAAGGCGGGTGGAAAGGTCCATATCGCCAAGACCCCGACCACGGTGGAAAACCAGGCCTTCGGCGTGGTCGCAGCGCTTGGCGCCACCGGCTTTCCGATCGACGGCATCGACCTCATCGTGCATGGCACGACGACCACGACCAACGCCGTGCTGGAACGGCGGCTGGCGCGGACCGGCATGATCACCACACGCGGATTTCGCGACGTGATCGAGCTTGGGCGCCGCACGAGGCCGCAGGCCTATGGCATGACGGGCACTTTTGTCCCCGTCATTCCTCGCGACCTTCGGCTCGAAGTGTCGGAGCGGGTCGAGGCGTCGGGCGCCGTGCGCATTCAACTCGACGAAGCCGAGATGCGCGATGCGGTGAAGAAGCTCCTCGACGCCGGCTGCGAGTCGCTGGTCATCCATTTCCTGCACTCCTACGCCAACCCGTCGCATGAGCGGCGCGCCGCCGAGATCGCGGCGGAGCTCTGGCCGAACGGCCACATCACCACCGGCCATGCGCTGCTTTCGGAAGCGCGCGAGTTCGAACGCGGCGTGACGGCGGCGGTCAATGCCTCGGTTCAGCCGATCCTGGAGCGCTATGTCGAACGGCTGCGCAAGGAGCTGGCGGCGAAGGGCTACGCCCGCGACTTCCTGATCATGAACGGCAATGGCGGCATGATCTCGGCCCGCTTCGTCACGCAGGAATCGGCCAAGACCGTGATGTCCGGCCCGGCTTCGGGCGTGATTGCCGCTGCCTATACGGGAAAGCGCGCCGGCTTCGGCAACCTCGTCACCTACGACATGGGCGGCACCTCGACCGACGTGGCGCTGATCCGCAACGCCGAGCCTGCCGTGTCGAACGAGATCGAGATCGAATATGCGATGCCGATCCATGTGCCGATGGTGGCGGTGCACACCGTCGGCGCCGGCGGCGGCTCGATCGCGCGCGTCGATGCGGCCGGGCTGATCCAGATCGGCCCGGAAAGCGCGGGCGCCAACCCAGGCCCGATCTGCTACGGGCGGGGCGGCATCGAGCCGACCATCACCGACGCCAATCTGGTGCTCGGCCGCTTGGCGCCGAAGAAATTGCTGGCGGTCGACAATCCGGTTACCGTCGAGCGCGTCACCGGCATTTTCGAGGAGAAGATCGGCAAGCGCACAGGCCTCTCCGGTGTCGAAGCGGCGGGTGCTGTGCTGAGGCTCGGCAATATGAAGATGGCGGGCGCGATCCGCATGGTGTCGGTCTCGCGCGGCCACGATCCGCGCGATTTCGCGCTGTTCGCCTTCGGCGGCGCCGGGCCGCTGCATGCGACGGCGCTCGCCCGCGAGCTCGGCCTGCCCCGGGTGCTGGTGCCGGCGCGCCCGGGCATCACCAACGCGCTCGGCTGTGTCGTCGCCGATCTCAGGCATGACTTCGTCAACACAATCAACCAGCCGGTCGGCGGCCTCGACGAAGCTGCGCTTCGCGAGGTGTTGGAACGGCATCGTAACGAAGGCGAGGCGCTGATCGGCAAGGAAGCGGTTAAACCCGAGGTGATCCGCGTCACCCATTCGGCCGACATGCAGTTCGTCGGCCAGACGCACATCATCAACGTGCCGCTGCCCTCCTCGTCGGTTTCACGAGAAACACTGCAGCTTCTGTTCGAAAAAGCCTATTTCGCCCGCTTCAAGGTCGAGTTGCCGGAGATCCGCGCCAACCTCGTCAACCTCAACACCTCAGTCACCGGCGTGCGGCCGCAGATCGACCTGTCGCGGCTGATCGACCCCGCAGGACGTGCCGCCACGCTCGAGGAGGCGCGGCGCGAAATCCGGCCGGTCTGGTACAGCGGGCGCTGGCACGACACGCCGGTTTATGCGCGCGAAAAGCTGCCGCTCGACGCAACAATTGTCGGGCCGGCGATCCTCGAGCAGATGGATGCCACGACCGTGCTCGAACCAGGCGACCGGGCGCGCTCGGATGAGGACGGCAACATCATTATCGACATCGGCGAGGCCTAAGATGGCAAAGCTCGACACGATCACCCTTTCGGTGCTGCAGGCGGCGCTGCAGCAGGTCTGCGACGAGATGGACCTGACCTTCTCACGCGCGGCCTTCTCGCCGGTCATCGCGGAAGCCAATGACCGCTCGGACGGCATCTATTCGGCCGTCGACGGCTCGCTGATCGCGCAAGGCAGCCAGGGCCTGCCGGTCTTCGTCGGCGTCATGCAATATTCGACAAAGACGGTGATTGAGATGATCGCCGACGGACGATGCCTGCCGCCGGAGCCCGGCGACATCTACATCGTCAACGATCCCTATCTCGGCGGCACGCATCTGATGGATGTGCGCTTCGTCATGCCCGTCTATCGCGGCGGCAAGATCTTCTGCTGGCTTTCCAACACCGGCCACTGGCCGGATATAGGCGGCTCGGTGCCGGGCGGCTTCTCCGCTTCGGCCACGGCGGTCGAACAGGAAGGCCTGCGCCTGCCGCCGGTGAAACTGTTCAAGAAGGGCGCGCTCGATCCGGAAATCTACGCCATCATCTGTTCCAACATCCGGGTCGCTGACCAACGCATCGGCGATATCCGCGCGCAGGCCGCCGCGCTGCTGATCGGTCAGGACAGGCTCAATGAGATCTTGGATCGTTACAGTGACGAAACGGTTGTCGAGGCGATCGCGGAACTGCGCCGCCGCGCCGCCGAGCAGATGCGCGCCTCGATCGCCGTGATCCCTGACGGGATCTACCGCTCGCAGGCCTTTGTCGATTCCGACGGCGTGGTGAATGAGCCGCTGACCATCAATCTCGCCGTCGAGAAGCAAGGCGACACGCTGACCTTCGACTTTGCCGGCTCATCGAAACCCTGCGCCGGACCGATGAACAGCGTGCTGGCCACGACCTTATCATCGGTCTATCTGGCCATGCGGCATATTTTTCCAGAAGTGCCGATCAGCGCCGGCGCTTTCGAGCCGCTGAACGTCAAGCGGCCGGAAGGCACCTTCCTAGACGCCAGATATCCGCGCCCGGTGTCGGGCTGCGCGGCGGAGGTTTCGCAGCGCATCGCCGAAGCGGTGTTCGCGGCCATGGTGCAGGCGCTGCCGGAAAAGGTGACGGCGGCGCCCGCCGGCTCCAGCGGCAATTTCGCGCTCGGCGGCAATGATCCGGCGCGCGGGCGCGACTATGTCATGTACCAGATCTCGGGTGGCGGTTATGGCGGCAATGCCAGCCACGACGGCTTGAGCAATGGCTGTTCGACCATCGGCATTTCGAAATCGCCGCCGGTCGAGATCATGGAGCAGGCTTTTCCGGTGCTCTACCGGCATTACGCGCTGCGCGAAGGCTCCGGCGGCGCGGGAAAACATCGTGGCGGCTTCGGGCTCGCCTATGAGGTCGAGATATTGCGCGGTGAAGCCCGAGCGTCCTTCGTCATGGATCACGGCCGTTTCGGGCCGCAGGGCGCGCTCGGCGGCAAGGACGGCGCGCCGAACAGCGTGACGGTGTTCCGGGGCGGCGAAGCGCATGTACCGCCGCATCTTTCCAAAGAACAGGACATCGCGCTCAAAGCCGGGGATCGCGTGCGTGTCGGCACGCCCGGCGGCGGCGGTTACGGCGATCCGCGCGAGCGCGACCCGAAGCTGGTCGCCGAGGATGTCAGGCTTGGCTACTATACGCCGGAGCAGGCCAGGGAGATGTTCGGGGTGGACTTGTAGGCGGACGGGCCTGGCATAGGCTAAATGCCCAGCTCGAGTTCCCGCCACCCCCCTCTGCCCTGCCGGGCATCTCCCCCGCAAGGGGGGAGATCAGCCGTCACCTTCGCTTTCGCCAATCGCCAACGCTGCAGGACGAGCGCGAGCGTCCGAACTGCTAATCTCCCCCCTTGCGGGGGAGATGGCCGGCAGGCCAGAGGGGGGTGCTGTCCCTCCAGCGTCGAAAGCAACCTTTCACGCCAGCTTCGCCAGCAGCCGCAGGAACGTCGCGGTCTCCTTGGCGGTCAGCGGCGCCAGCGTCTCCTCGGTGATGGCGCGGGCGAGCGGGATCAGCCGCTCGATCGCCTCGCGGCCCTCGGACGTCAGATTGACCAGCAGCCGCCTCTTGTCGACCTCGTGCTTGGAGACTTCGACCAGCCCGCGCGCCTTCAGCCGGTCGATGACGCCCTTCACGGTTGCGGCGTCCATGGCGATCAGCGTTCCGAGCTGGTTCTGCGAGGTTTCGCCGATATCGTAAAGCTTGGCCAAAGCGGCGAATTGCGGCGGCGTCAGGTCGCCGATATGCGAGGCGAAGATCGAGACATGGCGCTGATGCGCCTTGCGCAGGATGAAGCCGACCTGGTCCTGCAGGTGGTAGTCGTTCTCGTCACCGTCCTCGGCCTCGACCAGCCGCAGCAGATTGTCCTCGCCGCTCATCTGAGGCCGTCCCATGCCTTGATGTCCTCTGCCGCCAGGCCACCCATGCGGTTGTGGATGCGCGGACCGCAGGTCATGGCGAGGCAGAACAGGATCTCGTCCGGACGCGGGCCGTCGCTGATGCCGACCTCCATGGCGTCGAAATGGCTGCGCACATAGGCGGCGTTGATGTGGCCGAGCGGCACATCGAGCCTTGACCCGAAGGCGCCGACCTTCTTGGCCGAGGGCACGATCGCCTTGGCGTCGCCCAGACGCTCGCGCATGGCGTAGCCCCCCGGCACATGCCACAGCGCGCCGTGCTCCAGCTCCCCTGCCGTGCCGACGATGGCGCCCTTGCCGTAGCCGTCGATCTTCTTCACGTCGCCGCCGAGCGCCGCGATCAGCCTGTCCGAGAGCAGAAGCCCGAGCGGTTTCAGGTCCTCCATCGCGCCCTGCAAATCCTCGACATAGCGCCCGGCGAAAGGGTTCTTGACCACGGCAAGAGCCGCCGCGCGCAGGCGGGGTTCTTTCGCCACGGGGCCACCGTCGTGAAAAATCTCCTCGGTCAGGACCGCAACCTTGCGGATCGGAAACTCAGGCATCGGCAAATTCCTCCTGTGCATGCTCGTTGGGCGCAGCGAGCGTCACCGAGCCACTGATGCGGGCCTCGCCCGCCAGAAACAAAGCCGATGCGGCGACCAGGCCGCGCCGGCGAAAATCTTCGGCGACGGCAAGGCCGTTGTCCAGCGCGCGCGCAATCTCGGCGGCGTCAAGCGGGCCGACGCTTTGCGTCACCAGCATCTCGCCGAGATCGCTGTCTGGCGCCAGATCGCGCGCCGCGGCGCGTGCAATGGCGGGATGTCCGGGCAGATCGACGGCGTTAGCAATCAGCGTCGCCGCCGCGTCGGCCTCTGCGCCCGTCGGCGCCAGCACCGTGACGGCATCGGCTATGCCCAGTGAAAACGACCGGCCGCGCCAGCCGCTGGTGGCGACGCCGCGCACGCCGTCTTCGCTGCGGATAGCGACGCGGTCGGCCATGCCATTCCCGGTGCCGGCGATCGCCACCGTCATCGTCTGGCCGATGCCAAGATGGAGAGCGCAGTCGCCGCCATTGTTGACGTAAGCGCGGTCGAGCTGGCGGCCGGCGAGCATTGCGCTGAGAATTTCGTCGGCTACCGAACCGGCAACGGCGGCCATCGGCGTGATGAAGCATTCTGCCAACGGCATGACGGCAGCCTCCATGCGGCGCGCGGTCGGACCCGCGAAGTCACGCGGCGCCAGGAAGAAGGCCGGCAGGCGCAATTCGGGAAGCTCTTCAACCACCTCGATCAGGATCGTCTGAAAGCGCGCGACTGCCTGTTCGTAAGCGGCGCGGCGTTCACCCGGCTCGCCAGAAGCCTCGACGATAAGGTCGATCGGCCCATGGTTGAGATGGAGCCGCCTCCCGTCGGCAAGCCAATGCGCCTGCGGGCCGTTCATCACCCGGCCCCGTTCGCCGCCGAACGCCGCAACTGCGCCAACGGCGGCCAGGGATTGCCGGCCGGCGCGCCGGTGTTGCTGCGCGGATTGAGATACTCGCCGCCCTTGGCGAGGATGTCCTCGATGCTGCGGATCTCGTTCTCGTAACCGCCCAGCCGGACATAGTCGTCACGGCGCATGGTGAACTCGATCGGCGCCACCAGCGCCGGCGTCGGCACATAGCCGAAGGCGCCTTCCGGCACGCGGGTGACGTCGACCATCAGCGTGATGCCGCCGCCCGGCCAGACATAGACCGGCGCGCCGCCCACCGTCACATAGGTCTTCAGGCCTTGCACCGAGCGGGTGAGGTTGACCGGGTTTTCGGTGACGCCGGCGCGCAGCGAGCCGCCGGCGCCGCCGATGAACAGAACCGTGCACAGCGCCGGCTCGCAATTGTCCTCGATCAGGCCGACGGACTTTTGCAGCCGCTCGGGAAATGGCTTCTGGACCGGCTTCAGCTGGTCGTCCAGCTCGTAATAGGCGAACTGCTCGCCGGTGGTCGACACCATCAGCAACGACAAGCCGGGACGCGCGCCCTTCTTGGCGTTCCAGTCGCCGAGGATCGACAGCGGATCGGAAATCGTGGTGCCGCCCCAGCCGAGGCCGGGCTCGGACACCTTGAAATAGCGGCCGGGGGTCGAACGGCGGCCGATGATCTTTATCCCGGTATCTTCCCAGCCCAGCACCTTGCCGGCCTGATGCTCGGAAACGACGCCGGTGATGTGGTCGTCGACCACCACCACCTCGTCGACGAGGCCGCGCCATTGCGTGGCGAACATGCCGATGGTGGCCGAGCCGCAGCCGACGCGCATGCGATGCTCGACCTTGCCGTCGATGACCGGCGCCTTGCCGGCCTCGACGATGACCGTCGCGCCGCCATCGATGGTGAGTTCGACCGGCTTGCGGTTGCAGAGGTTGAGCACCGCGTCGCAGGTGGCGCGGCCTTCCGCCTTGGAACCGCCGGTCAAATGATGGACGCCGCCAAGCGACAGCATTTGCGAGCCGTATTCGCCGGTCGTGACATGGCCGATCGCCTCGCCTTCGGAGCGCACGGTCGCCGTCTCGTCGCCGATATGGCGGTCGGTGTCGATCTTCACCTTGACGCCGCAATAGGAGAAGATGCCTTCGGTGACGACGGTGACGAGATCGACGCCTTCGACTTCCTGGCTGACGATGAAAGGCGCGGGCTTATAGTCCGGATAGGTGGTGCCGGCGCCGATCGCGGTGACGAAGCGGCGGCCGGTGTTGACCAGCTCACCGTTCCAGGCCTCGCCCTCGGCAATGAACGGCACGACCGCGCCGCCGGTCTCGGCCGCGTGGTCGAGGATGGTCAGCGAATCCATGCGCACGATGCGGCCGCCGACATTGCCGTAGCGGTCGCAAGCGCCGGTGCGGCCGTCGGCGATGTAGCACATGACCGGACAGGCATCGCAGCGGATCTTTTCCGCCACCTGCTTCTCGCCGGGAGCGTGGGTTTCGAAACGTTCGGCAAGCTCGCTCATCGGCGCGCCTCCTTCTCGCGGATCGCCGCCAGGATGCGGCTCGGCGTCGCCGGCACCTTGGTAACCAGGACGCCGGTGGCATGACGGATGGCGTTGAGGATCGCCGGCGCCGTCGGGATCAGCACATGCTCGCCCAGCCCCTTGGCGCCGAAGGGGCCTTCAGGATCCGGAACCTCGACGAGAATATGCTCGACGGGCGGCACGTCGCCGATGGTCGGGATGAGATAGTCGTGCAGGTTCTCGGTACGGCCGGGGATGTATTCCTCCATCAGCGCCATGCCGATGCCTTGCGCGATGCCGCCCTCGATCTGGCCTTCGACCAGCACCGGATTGATCGCCTTGCCGACATCGTGCGCTGCGGTGATCTTGATCAGCTTGACGGTCCCGAGCTCGAGATCGACCTCGAGCTCGGCGATCTGCGCGCCATAGCCGTAGACCGCGTAAGGCTTGCCCTGGCCCTTGGCGTCAAGCGGCAGCGTCGGCGGGTCGTAAGTTTCTTCCGCTACGAAGACGAAGCCGTCGGCATCGGCCTTCAGCGCAGCAAGATCGATGCGCCGCGCGGCATCGCCCTCGCGGATGGAGATGCTGTCGCCGTCGAGCGCGATCGTCGCCTGACCGGAGACATTGGCAAAACGCAGGATTTTCTCGCGCAGCGCCCGGCCGGCCTTCTCGGCGGCTTTGCCGGTGACAAAGGTCTGGCGCGAGGCGGATGTCTTGCCGGCGTCGGGCGTGATTGCGGTATCGGCGCTCTTCAACCGGAATCTTTCCAGCGGCAGGCCGAGCGCGTCGGCACAGATCTGAGCGATGACCGTGTTGGAGCCCTGGCCGATATCGACGGCGCCTTGGTGCAGGACGACGTCACCCGCGGCCGAGATGCCGACCTTGATGGTGGACGGATTGGGCAACGAAGTGTTGCCGCAGCCATACCAGCAGGAGGCGACGCCGACGCCGCGCTTGCTTGCGGCATGGGTGGCATTGAACGTCTCCGCGTCCGCCAGCGCACGCGCCCAGTGCGGCTTGAGCTGTTCCAGGCATTCGCCGATACCGACACCGGATTCCAGGCGCTGACCCGTGACCGTTTCGTATCCGTTACGAAGACAGTTTTTCAGCCGGAAATCGAGACGATCCATGCCGAGCTTGGCGGCGAGCTCGTCATAGAGCGTTTCCTGCATGATGGTGGCTTGCGGCACGCCGAAGCCGCGGAAGGCGCCGGCGATCGGGCCATTGGTGTGGATGGCGTAGCCCGTCGCCCGGTAGTTCGGCGTGAGGTACGGGCCGGAGGCATGCACCGGCACGCGGTTGGCGACGGTCGGGCCCCAGCTGGCATAGGCGCCGGTGTTGAAATCGCCTTCGAAGACCATGCCGGTGACTCGTCCCTCGGCATCGGCGCCGATGGTCGCCTTCATCTCAGCGGGATGGCGCTTGGTGGTCGACATCATCGATTCGTTGCGAGTGTAGACAAGTGCCGCCGGCCGGCCCGTCTTCATCGCCACTAAGCCGATCAGCGGCTGCAGCGAGACATCGAGCTTGGAGCCGAAGCCGCCGCCGGTGGCGGTCGGCACGATACGGACCTTCTCCACAGGAAGGCCCAGCACCTTCGCCGTGTCGTCGCGGTCCATGTAGGGTGCCTGAGTGCAGGCGACGACGACCAGCGTGTCGCCGTCCATATAGGCGTAGCCGGCTTCCGGCTCGATATAGGCGTGCTCGACAAAAGAGGTCTCGATGGTGCCGGAGACAGTGGCGGCCGCGCTGGCGAACGCTCCTTCCGGATCGCCGCGCCCGACATGGCCGGAGGTGAGCAAGTTGGCTGGCCGGTACGGATGGATCAGTGCCGCGCCGTCAGCTTTCGCCTCGCGCGGCTGCAGCACATGCGGCAGCTCGGTCCAGGTGATCGGAAAATCCGTCAGGTCGAGATCGAGGATCGCCTCGCGCTCGCCAGCCACCAGCGCCACCGCCTCGCCGCGCATGCGGACAAAACCCTCGGCCAGCGCCGGCTGGTCGGCGAAGGGGCCGATGACGCCAAAGCAATTCTTTCCCGGAATGTCGGCGGCGGTGAAGACGCCGGTGAGGCCAGGATGCGCCTTGGTCCAGGCGTCGAGATCGCCGAAGCTGAAGCGGGCATGATAATGCGGCGAGCGGACCACCAGCACGGACAGTGCATCGTCCGGAAAAGAGTCGCCGCCGAACTTCTCGTCACCGGTGACCTTCGGCACGCCGTCGAGGCGGATCGGCGAGGCGCCGACCGCGCGGCCCACTTCCGGCAGGCGAAGATCGAGGTCGTGCATGTGCTGCGAGGCCTGCATCACCGCCGCGACGATCTTTCGGTATCCCGTGCAGCGGCAGAGCACGCCGCCAAGCGCATCCTGCGTCTCGGCTTCGCTCGGCATAGGGTTGCGGTCCAGCAGCGCGGTGGCCGCGACCAGCAAGCCGGGCGTGCAGATGCCGCATTGCGCGGCGCCATGTTCCAGGAACGACGCCTGCAGGGCAGACAGCCGGCCATTGGCCAAGCCTTCGACAGTGGTGACGGAAGCGCCGGACACCGAGGCTGCCGGCATCACGCAGGCGCAGACCGGATTGCCATCGACCAGTACAGTGCAGGCGCCGCAATCGCCGGCATCGCAACCGACCTTGGTGCCGGTCAGCCGCAACTCGTCGCGCAACACCTGCGACAACCGCCTGACCGGCGGCACGGATACGCTGACAGTCGTGCCGTTGACCTCGAAGGCGATGTCGGCGCGTTCCATGCCAGACTGGGCCATGCCGGACTGGGCCATGCCGGATTGGACCATGCTCATGCGGCCACCTTGCCTTGATTAAGCCCGACCGCCGCGCGCACGGCACGGACGACGATCTCGCGCGCCGCCTGCTCTCGGTACTCGGCGCTGCCGCGCACATCGGCGATCGGCGACAATTCATCGTACGCCGCCGACAGCACCGCATCGACAAGCGCCTCATCGATCGGACGCCCGCGCAGGGTCGCCTCGACGCCGGCGAGGCGGCGGGCAACCGCCGAGCAGGAGCCGACGGCGATCGCCGCTTCGGCAATCACGCCGTTCTCGACCACCAGCCGCGCCGCCGCCATGGCGATCGATATGACGAGATAACGCCGGGCGCCGAGCTTGACGAAAGCCGAGCTGCCGGCAGCGGATCGCTTCGGTACACGGATGGCGGTGACCATCTCGTCCGGCTGCAGCGCCGTGCGGCGATTGCCGAGGATGAATTCACCAAGCGGAAGATGACGGACAGCTTTCAGCGACCGCAATTCGACATCGGCGTCGAGGGCCAAAAGAGCCGGCACGCCATCCGCTGCCGGCGAGGCATTGCAGAGATTGCCGGCAATTGATGCGACATTCTGGATCTGGACCGAGCCAACCTCGCGCGCGCCCGCCTTCAGCGCGTCGAAGGCGGGCGGGAGCGGCTGGCGCACGATGTCGGTCCAGGTCGTGCGGGCGCCAACCCGCCAATGATCGTCCGTCTCGGCGATGCCGCGCAGTTCGGCGAGAGCGTTGATGTCGAGGACGTTGTCGCGGAACGGCTTCGCGCCCTGCGCCGGATAGAAATCCGTGCCGCCGGCGAGAATGCGCCAACGATCCTCGCCGAGCAGAGCGAGCGCCTCTTCGACCGTGGTGGGTTTCGCGTAACGGATCACGCTCTGCCTTCCAGACAATTGGGCCTTCCCTGGCCTCCCGAGGTGCCTGCCCCGGGTCTTCTTGCCGATCTCCGGACCGGGCAAATTCATTCGTATGCAAATGATATCAGGCCGGCCGGAATTGTCAAAGCCGGAGTTGGGCCGGAGTTGGCGCCGCGAAGAACCTGAACGCGATTGTTATGGCCCCGGAGGTTGACGCCGCCGGCCATCTGGTCAAGGTTCGCTGTCCGGTCGCGTCAGCGGCTTTTGGACTGGAACCCCAAGCTGAAACGAGAGGGAACCGCATGGCCGAAGAAGCGCTCATCGTCATCGACCTGCAGAATGATTTTTGCCCCGGCGGCGCGCTGGCGGTTGCCGGCGGCGACGAGATCGTGCCTTTGGTCAACGACCTGATCCGGCGGACCGAGCATGTGATCCTGACGCAGGACTGGCACCCCGCTGGACATTCGAGCTTCGCCTCCAGCCATCCCGGCAAGCAGGCCTTCGAGACGATCGAGATGCCCTATGGGCCGCAGACGCTGTGGCCGGATCATTGCATCCAGGGCAGCCTCGGTTCCGACTTCCATTCCGGGCTCGCCTGGACCAAGGCGGAACTGGTGATTCGCAAGGGATTTCGTACCGCGATCGATTCCTATTCCGCCTTCTTCGAGAACGACCACAAGACGCCGACCGGCCTTGCCGGCTATCTCAAGGAACGCGGCATCGACACGATCACGCTGGTCGGCCTCGCCACCGATTTCTGCGTCGCGTTCTCGGCGCTCGACGCGGTGAAGCAGGGGTTCAAGGCGACGGTGCGGCTCGACGCCTGCCGCGGCATCGACCTTAACGGCTCGGTCGAGGCGATGCTGAAGCGCATGCGTGACGCCGGCGTCACGCTCGAAGACCATTCGGCGGACTGACCGGATCGTGGGGCAGGCGACGGTTCCTTTCGTATCTTCCTGGTGGGGAGGGGCCACCAGTTTGCGGAGCCAAGATGCGGGTTCCCCCTTCTCCCCTTGCGGGAGAAGGTGTCGCCGAAGGCGACGGACGAGGGGTGTTCCAGGGGACGCCAGCGTCTCACTCCGCTGGAGCACCCCTCATCCGTCTCGGCGCTGCGCGCCGATCCACCTTCTCCCACAAGGGGAGAAGGGAGAGCGCGGAGCGGCCGGATGAGGGGGCTTTTCTCATTCGCCGCGCCCGCCATCGCAGTGCTGCTTCCGGTCCAGGCTCTCGCCGCCGAAATCCACGGGCTGCCGGGCGCCGCGATGTCGCTGTGGTGGGCATTGCCCTTTGCCGGCCTGCTGTTGTCAATCGCGACGGGGCCCCTGCTTTTCCCGCATATTTGGGAACATCATTACGGCAAGATCGCCACTGGGTGGGCGGCGCTGGCGGTCGTGCCGCTGGCGGTCGCCTTCGGCATTCCGACCGCAGGCGAAGCGGTGCTGCATACACTGCTCACCGAATATCTGTCCTTCATCATCCTCTTGTTCGCGCTCTACACCATCTCGGGCGGCATCCTGCTTGCCGGCAACATCCACGGCACGCCGCTTACCAATGCCGGCCTGCTGCTCATCGGCGCGCTGCTTGCCTCGGTGATCGGCACCACCGGCGCCTCGATGATCCTGATCCGGCCGATGCTGCGCGCCAACGACAATCGGCCGTTCAACGCGCATGTGGTGATCTTCTTCATCTTCCTGGTCTCCAACATCGGCGGCTCGCTGACGCCGCTTGGCGATCCGCCTCTGTTCGTCGGCTTCCTGCGCGGCGTCGATTTCTTCTGGACGACCGCGAATCTGTGGCGAGAGACGCTGTTCAGCGGCGGGCTGGTGCTCATCGTCTTCCTGGCGCTGGATATCGTGCTGCATCGCCGCGAGGGCGGCATGCCGAAGATCAAGGATCCGACGCCGGACAAGAAGGTGCGGCTGCGCGGCCTGGCCAACCTGCCGCTGCTCGCAGGCGTGATCGGCGCGATCCTGCTTTCGGCGAGCTGGAAGCCGGGCATCAGCATCCCAATCCTCGGCGTCGGTCTCGAGCTGCAGAACCTGGTGCGGGACGCTCTCATCCTGGCGCTTGCCTTGCTGTCTCTCCAAGTCTCGTACAAGAGCCACCGCGAGGCGAACGGCTTCACCTGGGAGCCAATCGCCGAGGTGGCGAAACTCTTTGCCGGGATCTTCATCTGCATCGTGCCGGTCATCGCCATCCTGCGGGCCGGCCATGACGGCGCGCTGGCGCCGCTGGTGGCACTGGTCACGTCTGCCGACGGCCAGCCGAACGACCTCGCCTATTTCTGGCTGACGGGGGCGTTGTCGTCGTTCCTCGACAATGCGCCGACCTATCTCGTGTTCTTCGAGCTTGCCGGCGGCGATGCGCGCCACCTGATGACGGAGGCCGCCTCGACGCTCGCGGCGATCTCGGCCGGCGCGGTGTTCATGGGCGCCAACACCTACATCGGCAATGCGCCGAATTTCATGGTCTATGCCATCGCGCGGCATCGCGGCGTGAAGATGCCCGGCTTCTTCGGCTATATGGCGTGGTCGGGTGCGGTGCTGATCCCGACGTTTTTGATCGCAGGGTTTTTGTTTTTCGAGTGAGACGGCGCCTTACTTCCCCTTGTGGGGAGGTCGGACCGTAGGTCCGGGCGGGGGTCGGCGCTGCCAGCGCCCTGCTGCTTCGCAGCGACCCTCCCCACAGGGGAGGGTAATTATCCCACGCCCACATACCTGCGCACCGCCGACGGATCGGCGCGCAGTGCCTCGACATCGACCGTCTCGCGGTTGCGGCCGTTCTCGATGAATGAGACGCGGTCGGCGACCGACAGCACGGCGTCCACGCGCTGCTCGACCAGGATCGTCGAGACGCCGAGTTCGCGCAGCTTCGCCACCGTCTCGCGGATTTTGGCAATCATCGACGGCATCAGCCCTTCGGTCGGCTCGTCCAGCAGCAGTACTTGCGGCTCGAGGCAGAGCGCGCGGGCCATCGCCAGCATCTGCTGCTCGCCGCCGGAAAGCGTACCGGAGCGTTGCCTCAGCCGCTCCCTGAGCAACGGGAAGAGATCGAGCACGCTCTCGCGTGTTTGCTTGCCCTTGCCGCGCGCCATCAGGCCGATCTCGATGTTTTCCGCCACCGTCATCTCGGCGAACAATCGCCTGCCCTGCGGCACATAGGCGACGCCGGCCTTCGGCACGTCATGCGCGGCGAGCCCGGTCAGTTCCTTGCCGTCCAGCCTGATCGAGCCGGCAGCCGCGGACACCAGACCCATGATCGCCTTCAGCGTCGTCGTCTTGCCGGCGCCGTTGCGGCCGAACAGGCAAAGCACCTCGCCCTTGTTCAGCGTGAGGTCGAGGCCGTAGAGCACCTGCACCTCGCCGTAGAAGCAATCGAGGCCGGAAATGGTGAGCAATCCGCCGTTGGTTCTAACGGAGTCAGCCATGCGTTGCTCCGAGATAGGCGTCCTGGACCTCGGCGTTGGCGCGGATTTCACCCGGCGTGCCTTCGGCGAGGATCTTTCCCGAATTGAAGACGGTGATGCGGCCGGCAAGCTGCATAACCACCGGCATGTTGTGCTCGATCAAAAGCACGGTGGCGTCCCTGGCGATCTCGCGCACCAGCATGATGAAATTGTCGATCTCGCTGTCGGCGAGACCCTGGGTGGGCTCGTCGAGGATCAGCAGACGGGGCTTCAGCGCCAGGCCCATCGCCACTTCCAGCAATCGCTGGTGGCCGTAGGAGAGTTGCCCGGCAAGCGTGCCCGCCCGCTCGGCAAGGCCGGTGCGCTCCAGCGCAGCCATGACGCCGCTTCTCACCTGGCCCTTCGTGCGGCCGTCGGTCAGCGTGCGCTGCACCGGCAGCGCGACATTGTCGAAGGCCGTGAGGTTGGCGAAGACGCTGGTGATCTGGAATGTATAGGCAACGCCGAGGCGAACCCTTCTGTAAGCCGGCATGGCGGTGATGTCGGCGCCGTCGAAGACGACCATACCGGAGGACGGCCGGATGCGGCCTGAGAGCAGGCTGACGAAAGTGGTCTTGCCGGCGCCGTTGGGACCGATGATGGCGCGGATCTCACCCGGCATCAGCGCGAAGTCGACACCGTCGACCGCGCGCAGACCGCCGAAATGGCGCGACAGGCCCTTGGTGGTGAGCAGCGGCGTCATGGCAGCCACCCCAGCCAGCGCTCGCGGATGCTGCCCAGAATGCCTTTTGGGAAGAACAGCACCAACAGGATGAGCGCCACGCCGACGATCAGCAGATAGGCGGAGGTGAAGCCGCTGGTGATGTCGGTGACATAGTACATGAACAGCGTACCGATGAGCGGGCCGAGCGTGGTCGCGGCACCCCCGAGCAGCACCCAGAGCAGCGGCAGGATGGAATATTGCACGGAAGCGAAGCTCGAGCCGACATAGCCGAAGAGCAAGGCATAGGCGGCGCCCGAGGCCGCGCAGATGGCGCCGGAGGCGACGACCGCGGCGAGCTTGTTGGCGACCGTGTCGTAGCCGAGCATCTTGGTGCGCTCCTCATTCTCGCGAATGGCGACCAGCACCCGGCCAAAGCGCGAGCGGACGACGGCTAAAGTGATGAGCAGAATGATCGAGAAAAGCGCCAGGGCGCTCATGTAGCGCACGGTCGGATCGGCCAGATCGAAGGATGCGCCGCCGATCGCGATCACCCGCGATGCCTGCTGGATGACAACGCCCTGGTCGCCGCCGGTCCAGGCGGCGAAATAGAGGATGAGCAGGTAGAAAACCTGGGCGAACATCATGGTGACGATCATGAACGCCACACCCGAGGTGCGCAGCGCCAGCAGGCCGATGACCAGGGCGAGCAGCGCGCCACAGGCGACACCGGCGACAAAAGCTTCCGGCACGCCCCAGCCGAGGTGATAGACTGTCAAGCCAGCACCGTAGAGGCCGGCCGAGAAGAACATGGCATGGCCGAGGCTGAGCAGGCCGACATAGCCGAAGAGCAGATTGTAGCCCAGGGCGAAAACGGCCAGCGCCATGATGCGGGCGAACAGGCCCTGGTGGTAGTCCGGCAGGACGAAGTTCAGCACGAAGAGAAGCGCGATGACGCCGATATGCAGGGCGTAGGTCTTTGCCGGTGAAGCATCCCTCATCGCGTGGTCCCAAACAGGCCTTGCGGGCGGAACACCAGCACCATGGCGACGACCAGCGTGGCGATGATCTTGGCCAGGGTCGGCGAGAAGAACATCGAGATGATGCCGTCGGAGAGGCCGATCAGGACGGCGGCGACCACGGTGCCGCGGAGTGACCCCAGGCCGCCGATGATGACGACGATGAAGGATAAGAGCAGCGGGTCCTGCCCCATCAGGTAATGCGCCTGGCTGATCGGCACGATCAGCACCGCGGCGATCGCCGCCAGCATGGCGCCGACGGCGAAGACACCGGCATAGACGCGCTCGACCGGGATGCCGAAGGCCTGCGCCGTCTCCCGGTCATATTGGGTTGCCCGCATGATCAGGCCGATCTTCGTTCGCGTCAGCACCAGCCAGGTGATCACCAGCAGAATGGCGGAGGCGGCGACCACCGAGAGCTTGTAGCCGGAATAGCCGAACCACGGCAAAAGGATGCGGTAGCTGAAGGGCGGCTCGACCGGGCGCGCTTCCGGACCATAGAAGGTCAGAGCCAGTTGCTGGATGATATAGAGCATGCCGATGGTGGCGACGATGGTACCTTCGGGATTGTAGTTCAGCCGGCGCAGCACCAGGCGTTCGGCAATCAGCGCGATCAGTCCAACCAGCAAAGGTGCGATCACCAGCGCGGCGACGAAGCCGACCGCCGGGTGGCCGGAAATCGCCGTCGAGACCGCCCAGGCGAGCACCGCGCCCAACATGAAGAACTCGCCATGCGCGACATTGACGACGCGCATGACGCCGAACACCAGCGACAGGCCAAGCGCCGTCAGCGCCAGCACCGCGGAGGTGACGAGGCCTTCGAGCGCGGCGAGGAGGAGATGGGGTCCGAAATGCATATGCTATGAGACAAGCTCACAGCGCCTGCTTCGTATAATCCCCTTCCGGCTCGTAGAGACCGTCCTCGATCTTGGTCTTGTGGACGACCTTGAGCTTGCCGCCTTCGACCTTGGAGATGTTCTGGATGCCGAAGCACTGGTGGATCTTGCCGTTGAAGGTTTTCGGACCTTGTGGATGCTCCGGCCCCTCGGCGAATTCCTTCAGCGCCTCGGTCGCCTCGACCAGCTTGGCGCGGTCCTCCGGGCCTTTGTAGCCGGCATCTTCCATCGCCTTCTTGACGACATAGAGCGTTTCCCAGCAGCCGAACATGTGGGCGGCGGTGGAGACGTCCTTGGGATCGCCGACGGCGGCGCCATTGTCGTCGATGCCGACCGCGGCGCGGTAGGCTTTCTGCGCGGCGGAATCGTCAGGCTGCGCATAGCGCGGCGAGCCTTCCCAGAAATGGCTGCCGTCGAGGAATTCGAGACCGGAGCTGTTGATGTCGACGGCTTCGAGCGAGTCGATGAAGCCGAAGAGCTGCGGCCGTTGCGAACCGTAGAACTCGCCGAGCTCCTTGACGAAGGTAAGCACGGCAGGGCCGACCATGACATGATAGATCACCTCGGTCTCGGCCGGGATCTGCGGGAAGTACTTGGTGAAGGAGCTCTCCGTCGGCGGGATGGCGATCTGGGCGATCACGTCGGCGCCCTGCGCCTTCAGCGCCGGCGGCAGGTAGTCGCGGTGGTCGTAGCCGAAGGCGAAATCGGGGAAGATCTGCGTCACCTTCTTGCCGGCGTTGGCCGCGATCCACGGCGCCATCGACTGGATCTGGCTCTTCACGTCGGTGATGCCGGGCTGGAAGACGTAGCGGTTGAGCTTCGTGGAGGCGACGTGATGACCTTCGCTGACGACGAAATAAGGGATCTTGTTTTCGCCGGCGGCGGGCGCCGAGCCGATCACCACATGCGAGAACAAAGTGCCGAAGACGATGTCGGTCTTGTGCTGCTTGGCGAATTTGTTGACCACCTCGGCGCCGCGCGCCGGATCGGTGCCGTCGTCCTCGATGACCAGCTCGACCTTGCGGCCGCCGATGCCGCCGGCATCGTTGATCGCCTTGACGGTGGCCGCACTCGTCTTCTCATACCAGCGGCCATAGGCGGCGCCGATGCCGGTGCGGTGCGACTGGAAGCCTATCTTGATCGGCGCCGAGCTTTGCGCCTGGCTGTAACGGACGAAGCCCGGCGCCAGCGCCAGGCCGGCCCCGGCGGCCATGCCCTTCAGCGCGGTGCGGCGCGACAGCGTCGTCTTGGAGAGGTCGAAAAATCCGTTCTTGTCAGCCATGTCGGTTCCCCTGTTTTTTCAGTTTTGACCAGCGATAAGGCGGCTAGACCATCCTCTTGCGAAGGATGGAAAATTGCATGTGTACAAACTAAATCACCAAAGCCCTGGCCTGGCAAGCGAGCTTTACCCGACGGCATCGGAGGCGCGCCCTTGTCTCATCCGGCGGTCGGGGTGGCAAGCAGCCAGAGGCCGAAGATCGTGTAGGCGATCATCAGAAATGTGAGCGGAAGCTGGCTGAGCGCCGCACGCGAAGGCTGAGGATGGAGGCGCCAGGCAAGGCCGTGCGCGACCAGAACCGCCAGCACATGGCCGGCGATGATGACGCCGGCCTGGATATTCCACAGCCACCAGGCCGACTGGGCGCCGGCGACAACGCCGGCCTCGACCATCCTGTCGGCGGTGCCGAACAGGTTCCAGCCGAGCCCGAAAGGATCGGAGAGCGCGACCAGCGTATACTGGCCGTCGACCAAGAGCACGGTGAGGTAATGCGCGATGTGGTAGGCGAGCGCAATCGGCACGATCGACCAGACCAGCAGGCCGGCGGCTTTTGCGAACGACTGCGCATCGCCCGCGAGGCGCTGTCCAAGAAAGACGGCCAACGCGAATACCGCTGCCAGGAGGACGAAAGTCAGGACTAGGCCAAAGCTGCCGACGCCGATCAGCGCGGTGCGGCCTGGATATTCCAGCGGATTGACGCCGAACAGACCGAGCCAGAAGAAGGTTTTCGACAGGCCGTCGAAGGACACCGAAGACAGCGCCAGCAAGAGGAAAGCCGTGCCGCTCAGCGGCAGCGGCGCGGCCGCAAGCAGCTTGGCGCCGGGCCAGCAGAGCGAGAGCCGGCCATCGAGGCGCCCGACAGGCGCGAAGCGGGTAACCATGGCGAAGAAGACAGTGAGGAATTCGCCGCGCCGGCTCCAATCGTCGTAGCCGAAGAGGAGCATCGCGACGAAGCTCGCCAGCCAGTAGGTGCCGGCGGCAAAAGCCAGGCGGGCCGGATCGTCGGGCGCCGGATCGATCAGCTCGAACCAGGCGAAGGCGAAGAACAGCGCGAAGGCCGGCCAGTAGCCGAGCCAGTTGAGCAGGCGCGACGGCGGGGCTTCGGCCCGTCGGCTGCCGACAAGCCGACTTAAGACGCGCCATGGCCCATACCACGGGTTAAGCCACGACCAGAGGTCGCCGAAGACGCCCTGCAGCAGGGTCAAGCCGGCCCAGAGGAGGGTCCAGATCACCAGAGGCAGCGGATTGGAGAGCGGGTCGCGACTGCCGACGAGGCCGGCGACGACGAGAAGCGCGAAGCCAGCAAAGGAAATCAAGCTGATAATGGTGCGTGAAGCGTCGCCGAAGGTGAACAGGGGCAGGCGTCGGCGCCAGAAGCGATCGAGGGAAGCCGGCGGCAGCAGCGCTAGGACAAGGAAGCTGAGGGCCACCGCCAGCGCGCCACCTGCGATGTAGTAGCCCGTCGGGAGAAGCAGGACGTGGCCGCGGTCGGAGGCATGGGCGAAGGCGGAGGTTGGAAGGAGCGAGGTGAGCGCGACGGCTAGGGCGAGAATAACGCCAGCGCCGCGATCCTTCACACCCCCCTCTGTCCTGCCGGACATCTCCCCCGCAAGGGGGGAGATCGGATGTTGCTTTGGCTTTCGCCAATTTTCGACATCGCAGAAGGAGACGGGGCGCCCGAAGCTGCCAATCTCCCCCCTTGCGGGGGAGATGTCCGGCAGGACAGAGGGGGGTGGGCGGGAACTCAACGTTTCAGGACTATGGGCGTCAGGTGGTGATCCCAGCATGGACATCGCCGATGCCCTCTACACCTTCACCAGCTGCTCCACCCGTCCCTTCTCGCCAAATATCCTCAGATACCGCTTGATCTCCTTCTCGTCCCCAGTCGCCTTGGCGGGGTTGTCCGACAGCTTCACCGCCGGCCTGCCATTGGTTTCGGTGACTTTGCAGACCAGCGAAATCGCATCGAGGCTGTCGGTTTCGGTCGGGGCGCAGCCCTCGAAATCGTTGGTGAGGTTGGTGCCCCAGCCGAAGGACATGCGCACCTTGCCGCGGAAGTGCTTGTAGGTCTCCTCGATGGTCTCGACCTCCAGGCCGTCGGAGAAGATCAGCAGCTTCTGCTTGGGGTCCTTGCCCTTCTTGCGCCACCAGTCGATGATCTTCTCGCCGCCTTCGATCGGCGGCGCGCTGTCGGGGCGGAAGCCGGTCCAGTCGGCGACCCAGTCGGGCGCGTCGCGCAGGAAGGAATCGGTGCCGAAGGCGTCGGGCAGCACGATCAGCAGATTGCCGCCATAGTAGCGCTGCCAGTCCTGCAGCACCTTATAAGGCGCCTCTCTGATTTCCTTCTCGGAATTGGCGAGTGCGGCGAAGACCATCGGCAATTCATGCGCGTTGGTGCCCAAAGCCTCGAGATCGTTGTCCATGGCCAGAAGCACGTTGGAGGTGCCGGTGAAGGCATCGCCGATGCCTTCCTTCAGCGCCTCGACGCACCAGCGCTGCCACAGGAAGGAATGGCGGCGGCGCGTGCCGAAATCGGAAATGCGGATGCCGGGCAGCGCCTTCAGCCGCTCGGTCTTGTCCCACATCTTGGCCTTGGCGCGGGCGTAGAGCACGTCGAGCGCGAACGGGCCGAAAGAGCGCATCGCCGCGCGCGAGCGCAGCTCGTTGATAATCGCAAGTGCCGGGATTTCCCAGAGCGTCGTGTACATCCAGGGCCCGGCAAAAGAGAGCTCGAACTGGCCGTCGCGCCTGGACAACTCGTATTCGGGCAGGCGGAAATCCTCGAGCCAGGCGAGGAATTCCGGCTCGAAGATCTGCTTGCGGCCGTAAAAAGTGTTGCCGCCCAGCCAGATCATCTCCTTCTTAGAAAAGCGCAAGGTGCGGGCATGGTCGAGCTGCTCACGCAACTCGCCCTCGTCGATCTCGTCGGCCAGCCGCACCGAAGTGGTGCGATTGATCAGCGTGAAGGTGGCATCGACCTTGGGATACATGCCCCAGATCATCTGCAGCATCAAAAGCTTGTAGAAGTCGGTATCCAGCAGGCTGCGGACGATCGGGTCGAGCTTCCAGGTGTGGTTGTAGACGCGCCGCGCTATATCGGTCTTTGCCATGCTCGCTCATCCATAAAGCACAACGCACGGAAACGGGGCGTCACGCTTCAAATCCTTGTTCGATCGATTCCGGACGGAACCCCGTTGCACGGAATTGCTTTAGCCAACTGCCTCTTAGCACCGTATTTCCGAACGCGCTTGCTGCTTTGCAAGCTGGCCCGACAAAAAGCAGCTATGCAAGTCCAGCCATCAGGACGCGGTCCTGGCGCCTATGACCTTGAGGGACGGACGTTTCCTGCGGCTGAGCACACGGCCGGCCACCGGCGCGTCGGCGCGGGCCTCGTCCTGCTCCTTCTCGGCGAACAGCCAGTCGATGAAGAGCTGCACGATCGGCGCCGAGCGCATCTCGTTGCGGCAGACGACGTAAAAATCATCGACCGCCGGCACCGACAAACTGAAGGGCGCGACGAGCATGCCCCTGGCGAGCAAGGCGCGCGCGGTGACGGAATCGCCCAGCGCCACGCCGTGGCCGTGAACGGCGGCCTCCGTCGCCATGCGCGCATCGCCCAGACGATGGCGGCGGCCGCGTTCCAGATCGAGCGCGTCGGCGGCGGCCAGCCAGGTGTGCCATTCACGGCCATCGTCGCCATGCAGGAAGACGTGGCCGGCGAGGTCGCGGACGCTGCGGATCGGGCGGTTGTTGATCAGCGTCGGGCTGACCACAGGGAAGAGCTCCAGCCCGGACCATTTGCGTATCCAGCAATCGGTCCAGCTGCCGTCGCCATAATGCACGCAGACGTCGATATCCGCGGCGCGGATGTCTTTGGGATCGTTGGACGGGATCAGCGTCAGCTGGATGTCCGGATATTGCGCCGTGAAGGAGCCGAGCCGCGGTGTCATCCAGAGCAAGAGCAGCGCCGGGACGCAGGAGATCGACAGCGCGCCGGCACTTGCCGGCCGCGTCATGCGCTGGGTGGCGGCGGCGATGCCGTCGAAGGCGGCCGATACCGCCGGCAGGAATTCGGCGCCATGCGGCGTCAGCTTCACGCGCTGCCCGCTGCGCTCGAAGAGCTTTACGCCGAGCGACTGCTCGAGCGCCCTGATCTGGTGGCTGACGGCGCCATGGGTGACGTTGAGCTCACCCGCGGCCTTGGTCAGCGAAGCATGCCGCGCCGCGGCTTCGAAGGCGCGCAGGGGATTCAGCGGCGGCAGGCGCTTGGCCATGGAAGGGCTCCTACTTTGTGAGATTTTCTCACAGGCAGGACCCTAACAATATCAATTGATTTTTCAATGCGGCTGCCCGACACTTTTGTCCGGAACAGCTTCAAGAGACGTGGAATCCGCAGCGCAGCCGGCGGGCAACGATCCAGCCGGACAGCAGGCTGGCTTGGCAACTCGTCCATGCGGGCAGCGCTACAGGCAGGCAAGAGGAGGACCGGACATGGGTTACGATCGCGGCAAGCTCGAAGCGTTGCGCCGCAAATATGGCGAGAGCCATGGCGGCGAGATGTTCGACCCGAAATTCCGCAAGGTGGCCGACAAGATCTTCAACAAGTCGGGCACACGCCTCGCCCCCTATTCCGGCATCCCGACTTTCCTCGCCGCGCCCTACCGCGAAATCGCCGCCGAGAACCCGGATTTCGGCGACCTGCAGGTGGCGATGATCGGCGTGCCGATGGATCTCGGCGTCACCAACCGTCCGGGCTCGCGCTTCGGGCCGCGCGCGCTGCGCGCCATCGAGCGCATCGGCCCCTACAACCATGTGCTGGAATGCGCGCCGACGCATGAGCTTCGCGTCGCCGATATCGGCGACACGCCGTTCCGCAGCCGCTACCGGCTGGAGATCAGCCATGAGGACATCGAAAATCGCACCAACCAGATCGTCGACGCAGGCGTGCTGCCGCTCTCTGTCGGCGGCGACCATTCGATCAGTCATCCGATTCTGAAGGCGGTCGGCAAAAAGGCGCCGGTCGGCATGATCCATATCGACGCCCATTGCGACACCAGCGGGCTGTTCGACATGACCAAGTTCCACCATGGCGGACCGTTCCGTAACGCGGTGCTGGACGGCGTGCTCGATCCCTCGCGCACGATCCAGATCGGCATCCGCGGCTCGGCCGAATATCTGTGGGAATTCACCTACGAGTCCGGCATGACCGTCGTGCATGCCGAGGAGGTGACCGGCCTCGGCATCCCGGCCATCATCGAGAAGGCGCGCAAAATCGTCGGCGACGGCCCGACCTACATCTCCTTCGACGTGGACAGCATCGATCCGGCCTTCGCGCCTGGCACCGGCACGCCGGAAGTCGGCGGGCTGACGACGCGCGAGGTGCTCGAGCTGCTGCGCGGGCTGAAGGGCCTCAACATCGTCGGCGGCGACGTGGTCGAGGTGGCGCCGCAATATGACGCGACCACCAACACCGCCCATGTCGGCGCCCAGGTGCTGTTCGAGATTCTGAGCCTGATGGTGTTCAGCCCGGCGATCAAGAAGGACTGATGCCTCACGCAATTCCAGACGGAAGCTATGGCGAAGTCGCCAAGCCTAAACCGCGTCTCCTGGAATTGCTCTGCCAACACGGCCGCCGCGCTGGAGCCGGCGGCCGGTTTCAACAACAAGCTTCCAGCAGGGGAATAACAATGACTCTTCGCAACGCACTGAAATCCGCCATCACGGCGGCTGTAATGCTCGGCGCCGCCGGTCTCTCCACCCAGGCCGCGAAAGCCGACGCCGTCGACGACATCACCAAGGCCGGCGCCATCAATGTCGGCATCTTCTCGGACTTCCCGCCCTTCTCCTCGGCCAGCGCCGACATGAGCATCAAGGGCTATGACATCGACGTCGCGCAGGCGATCGCCGATTCACTCAAGGTGAAGCTCAACCTGGTCAGCGTCACCGGCCAGAACCGCATTCCTTATCTCACCGACAAGCGCGTCGATATTTTGATGAGCGTCGGCTACTCCAAGGAGCGCGAGCAGGTGATCGATTTCGCCGCCGCCTACGCACCCTACTACATCGCCGTCATCGGCCCGGCCGAGCTTGCCGTCAAAGGCAAGGAAGACCTCGCCGAGAAGTCGATCGCCGTCAATCGCGGCACGCTGGAGGACACCTCGCTGACCCGGGCCGCTCCCGCTTCCGCCGACATCCGCCGCTTCGACAACTACAATTCCGTCATCCAGGCCTTCATCTCCGGCCAGACGCAGCTGATGGTCGTCGGCAACGATGTCGGCGCCCAGGTGCTCGCCAAGCAGGATGCGCTGAAGCCGGAGCAGAAATTCCAGCTTTTGACCTCGCCCTCGCATATCGGCCTCAACAAGAACGAGGACCGGCTGAAGAAGGCGGTGAACGACGCGGTCGCCAAGATGCTGGCCGACGGCAAGCTGGACGAGAGCTCGAAGGCCTGGCTGAAAACGCCGCTCAATCCCGCCAACCTCAAGGATTGATCTGCCTACCGGTTCGGCGCCGTAAGGGGCGCCGAACCCCCTCTTCGGTCAGGCACCTCCAACAAGGTCAATCGCCATGGGCTACAGCCTCGACTTCGGCTGGCTTGCGGGTGCGGCGGGCGTGATCGCGCGCGGCGCGGCGATGACGCTGCTTTTGATCGCCGTCACGACGCTGGCGGGCACATTCCTCAGCATCCTCGGCGCCGCCGGCAAGAGAAACGGCCCCAAGCCGCTTCAGCTGGCGATCGGCATCTATGTCGAGGTGATGCGCAACACGCCATTCCTGGTGCAGCTGTTCTTCATCTTCTTCGGGCTGCCCACGCTCGGGATCAGGCTCGACCCGATCCTGGCCGCGATGCTGGCGATGACGCTCAACATGGCAGCCTATACGATCGAGATCGTCGGCGCCGGCCTCGACGCCGTGCCGCGCGGCCAGACGGAAGCCGCGCTGGCGCTCGGCCTCAGGCCACGCCAGGTGTTTGTCAAGATCGTGCTGCCGCAGGCGCTGAAGGTGATCTACCCGGCGCTGACCAGCCAGATCGTCATCATGATGCTGGAATCGGCCGTGGTGTCGCAGATCGCAGTGCGCGAATTGACCTATGAGGCCGACATGCTGCAGGCGCGCACTTTTCGCGCCTTCGAGACCTATTTCGTGGTGACGATTGTCTATCTCGGCCTGTCTATGGGGCTGCGCCGGCTGCTGGTCGGCGGCGGCCGCCGTGTTCTGGGGACGGGCGTGTCATGATCGAATTCACCTTCTGGGACATCGTCCGCAACCTGCTGCTCGCCGCGCGCTGGACGGTGCTGTTGTCGCTCGCCGCCTTCATCGGCGGCGCGCTGGTCGGGCTGGCGGTGCTGTTCTTTCGCATCGCCAAGAACAAGTGGGTGAAGCGGATCGCCTCCGGTTATATCGCGCTCCTCCAGGGCACGCCGCTCTTGATGCAGCTCTTTTTGATGTTCTTCGGCCTGCCGATGCTGGGGCTGCGCATCGAACCGTGGACGGCAGCGGCGCTCGGGCTGACCTTCTTCGCCAGCGCCTATCTGGCCGAGATATGGCGCAGCGGCGTCGACGCGCTGCCGCGCGGCCAGTGGGACGCCGGCGCCAGCCTCGGGCTGCATTATCTGCAGGAGCTCAGGCTGATCATCCTGCCGCAGGCCTTCGCCATCACCCGCGCGCCGACCGTCGGCTTCCTGGTGCAGCTCATCAAATCGACGGCGCTGACCTCGATCATCGGCTTCGAGGAACTGGTCAGGACCTCCAACGCCATCAACAACGCGACCTTCGAGCCGTTCAAGGTCTATGGGCTGGTTGCGCTGATCTTCTTCGTCATGTGCTTCCCGCTGACGCAATACGCACGGCGGCTGGAGCAGCAGACGCCTTCGCGCTGAGGCGCGAGAAGCGGTCATTCGCCAGCATCGGTTTTTGACCCGCAGAAATGAACGGCAGCTGTGCGCCTCATGTCGGTCCTTTCGCCGTTCGTGACCGGTCTGATAGCGGTCATTCGTCGTGAACTACTTAAGTGCTGTTAATAGCGGGGCGTGTTTAACCTAGAACCGGACGCCGAACAGTCCCCCAGCTTCATCGTCCGTAAGACGGGGGTCTATGATAAACGGTTCTGGATCAAAAATTGGCTCTCCGGTGGCGGTTTCCTCGGTCTTGATTTTGTCGAGGTCGTCGGAGTTCATCGCGACGATATACTGTATGCCAATTTCGCGGGATTTCTGCTCGGCAAAGCTGAGCGCAAGACCGATTTGGCGTCCGTCTACACCGTCAAAGATATGGCTGTCGTGGATCAGAAAGCCTGGCGAGCGGTCGTGTCGCTTTGCCGCTTGGGCAAGCATCCAATCGAAACAGAATACCTGCATGTGGCTTTTGCCACCGCTCTTTTTTCCGACGATATCCGTGTCAATTTCGAGACCGCCTACACCCTTAGAGCGCCCGATGATCAAATTTCCAGGTTCGTCGTAGAGATATCTAGAAACGTCGGCAAAGGCTTGGACAGCAAACTTTCGGACCTCCTCGCGCTCCAACACGTCGCGTCCGATTAGTTCCACCTGCTCGCCAATTTGCCGCTTAAGACGAGCCTGATCCTCAATCACATCACGAAGGCGCGGGATTTGTTGGTTGAGGTCCGCCATCTCTCTTTCAAGGGCGGTCAGTTCGGACTGCATCAACGTCATTCGATCAATTGCGATGCCCGAGCGCAGGATCGCCATTTTCTCCTTAAGGGCCTTCTGCAGGCGGTCAATCTGAGTTCGGCGGTCCTTTATGCGCTGTAGTGCCCGAGTCTTCTCGTCGTTCAGCTGCGCGCGTCGATTTTCAGCGAGCTTTCTATGGAATTCAGTCACTTCGTCGAAGCGTCGCTTGACATGGTCGGCGAAGAAAATTCCAACCTGCTCGTACACTGTTTTGACATCAGCAAGTTTCGCTTCTTCGACCTCTTGCAAAGCCAGATTGATATTCTCGTTAAGGTCAAGGTCCCGCAGATTTGCTTCGTTCAAATCTCGGATTTCAGCGGCAATTCCATTGGCGATCTGCTGATGGTCTCGATAGCCGTCGACGACTTCCATCGAAGCGATCTCGCCGCGCTTTCTTTCCACCTCAATCTCAAGAATGTCGAGGCGAGACTGCATCTTGTTCAGATCGAGCGCGCCATGGGAAAAGTAACCTTCGCGGATCATCCCAGCAAGGTTGTCGGACTTCTTCTTTTCTTCTTTGAGCAGTTGGAGTTTTTGTACTAGACGCCAGTCGAAGCCGAGAAGGTAAGCGAGATTGACCTGACTATCCCAAGCGCTCTGGTCAGATGAGTTTAAGGCAGGGCTATTAAAGGCCCCGTTTCTCGCCTTTCGTACAAAAAATGCGAACAATGCGCCGAACTTGGGTGAATATATGCTTCCCGCGTCCTCGTCAGTTAACCCGAACCACTGCCGCGCAAGCCTTGACCGAAGCTCTTTAAAATCGATTGACACGCCGTCAAGGAAGGCCTCGTCTTTATCCTTGCCGGGATTCGTCCTCCGTTCGATTGTAAATTGGTGCTTGGCCTCGCGAAACCTCGCTCCGAATGTTCGGCCCACCAGGATTTCTTTGTGAAAATCGTCGTCAGGGTTCTTTCGATCCTGCACTAGCAAATGGATCAGTTCGACCATGCTGGTCTTTCCGGTACCATTGCGAGTGTCGCGTGCACTCGAGGCCTCATGCCTCTCAGCCAAGAGGATGCTCATCCCCGGTTTAAATGTCAGGGTTCTGAAACTCTGCAGGTTGCTGTAGATTTCAGTGATCATTGGTTGAACTTCTTGAGGACGCCCGCCTCTAGGCGCACCGCGCCGATTGCATATAGGAAATCAACCGCAAGCAGAAACCAGTCGAATTCGATCGTCGTCATTTCATACTCTGACCGGCGCGCCTGGATATCATAAAACAGTGTGGAGACGGTCTTTGGGCGATCCAGTTCCGCCAGCACCTCTGCACCCACCCCTAAAAGTGCATTTTCAATCTTGATGTGCTTCGTGGGCAAAAGCATCAGGACACCGGCACGTTTTCGAAAACGTCGCAGGATTCAAAGAAATAGGTTATGATGACATGAGAGGCTGCGACTTCTTCCGACGTCGCGTTGATTCGAACATAATCGCACAACTTGAAAAAAATCTCGTCAGGATCGTATCCAAGGTCGACGAGCTGAAGATATTTTTCACGCATAGCAGACTGGATGACGCTAACCGCTGCCGGATTGCTTTGACCATCTAGGAACCGGCTCACTACATCCACATTGCTCCGGGCCCTGCGGATATCGAATTTCGATGCCTCGCTAAGCCGATTGAATTCCAGTTTAGCCCTATCCGGTATTTCGCCAAACTCCGTTGAACCGAATTGCTTCCCACGTTCGGTGATGATCCGCTTTAGGAGAGGGCGAATATGCTCCATCTGCACCCCTTCGATATTCAGGGCGGCCTTTGGATAAAGGTGGATCAGTTGCTGCAGAGATAGTTTGTCATGCAACTCGTCTTTCAGGAATCGCCGCGAGCCTGAGAGGAATTTGATGCTCGGATAGGCTTTCCGCAGCTCTTCGATCTTATCGCTCGCCGAGGTTGGCAACCCACCATCGTTGTTATGGACGAGGTGCCAAACTTTCATCGTTGGCCAAAACTCGACCACCTCCGGGAATGAATCCGCCATCTTTGTCGCAGCATTGCTCGCAAATTTTGCAGGCGACTCAGGCGCATAGCACTGGAATATAGTTTCAGTGGAGAGACGTCGGCCGTCACTCTTCTTGTCGCCTTTCGGTCCACCTGCCTTAATGAGTTCGAAGTCCCTGCCATAGACGCATTCAGCCATTGTGGCGAACCATTGTTCGAAGCCGGTCTGATTGAGGGAATTGAAATTGAGGTCGAAGAACAGGCCGAAGTCAGATTTGTTTTTCATTCTAGGACCCGGCCAGAAAGTATGATTCTCGTCCGGAATGTGCTCATAATGGTTGTAGTTTGTGAAGTGATCACTCTGGCTATGTGGTGGAAAGGCCGCGAATTTTTACAGAATAGCGAGAGATCCCTGCCGTCGAGGGACGCAGTGTTCGGTATCTCTGGAAAAGAGGGTGCTATGGGATAGCGAATGAAAGTTGTAAAACTATTTCCCATTCCAGCTGATGGTGGATAGTCCGCTCTCGGCCCCGTCACGCCGACAGGTGGTGTGCCGGAAACGACAGCTTTCGAGCAGTTATCGGTGACCGCGAACGTTCGCAACGGAATCGGTTGCCGAACGGTAGCTTTCGTTTGTGCAAGACCGAAACCAGACTGTCAGGAAACGGCCCCAAAGACGGTCGCTCAATGTCGCCTGTAGCTATGACGGCTCGTGTCGTCTGGCCGTCCGTTCTCGGGCAGTTTTTAAGAGACTTTTCTATGAGCCGCGGTGTCAGGACATAACGGCTACCTAACCAGCGACCACCCCTTCAATGTCCAAACACCAGCGGCGGCGCGATGCGGTCGCGCCTGAGCCAGCGCGCCAGGAGCAGCGCCGCCACCACGGCCAGTCCCGAGGCCAGGCCGATCCAGATGCCGACGCCGTTGAGGCCGAAATGGAAGGCAAGCAGCACGCCGAGCGGCAGGCCGACGCCCCAATAGCCGATCGCGGCATAGATCATCGGCACCTTGGTGTCGTGCAGGCCGCGCAGCATGCCGGCTGCAACAGCCTGGGCGCCGTCGAAAATCTGGAACAGCGCTGCAAACACCAGGAACGAGACGGCAAGCGTGATCATCCTGGCGTTTTTGGGATCGGTGAGATCGATGAAGGCGCTGATCAGCGCATGCGGCCAGAGAATCATCACCAACCCCATCAGCGCCATGAAGGAGACGCCGATGACGAAGGCGGTCCAGCCGGCACGCGAAACGCCTTCCGGATTGCCGGCGCCATGCGCCAGGCCGACCCGGACCGTGACCGCCTGGTTGAGGCCGAGCGGCACCATGAAGGAGATCGAGGCGATCTGGATGGCAATCGCGTGCGCGGCCAGCGAATCCGCATCGATCAGGCCCATCAGCAGGGCCGCCGCGTTGAAGATCGTCACCTCGAAGGCAAGGATGCCGGCGATCGGCAGGCCGAGCCTGAGCAGGCCACGGAAACGCGGCCAGTCGGCGCGCCAGAAGCGGCCGAACAGACGATAGCGGCGGAACTTCTTTTCCTTGATCACCACCGCCGCCAGGCCGACGAACATCAGCGCGCTTGACAGAGTGGTGGCGAGCCCGGAGCCGGCAATGCCCATCGACCTGACGCTGAGATTGCCGAACATGAATACCCAGTTGAAGAAAGCATTGCAGGCGACTGCGACGAAAACGATGATTAGCGCCCAGCCCGGCCGCTCCAGCGCCGAGATGAAGGAGCGCAGCACGATATAGCCATAGAAGGGCAGCACCGCCCATTGCAGCCAGTGCAGATAGATGCCGGCCTCATGCGCGAGTTCCGGCTTCTGGCCCATGGCCAGAAGCACCTCTTCGCCGTGCGAGAGAAACATCCAGATCGGGATCGAGATCAGGATCGCCAGCCAAAGGCCCTGGCGCACGGTGCGGCGAAGATCGCGCACCGAATGGCGACGACGGCCGAGCTCGGTCGCCATCATCGGCGAGGTCGCCAGCATCAGGCCGAGGCCGAAGATCAGCGGCATGAAATAGAGGTTGGAGCCGAGCGCGCCAGCGGCGAGCGTATCGGGCCCGAGGCGGCCCATCATCATGACGTCGGTCGCGGTCATGGCGGTCTGGCCGAGATTGGTCAGCACCATCGGCCAGGCGAGCGCGATCGTCGCCCTGATTTCCTGACGCCAAAGGTTTTCCGGCGCGCGAGCGCCGGCTTCGATCGCAGACATTGTTCCGCTCTTTCAGAACACGGCGCGTCGGCCAAAGGGCCGGAAGCCGTACAACAATGGCGCAAAATGGCGCCATTTGCGTCGCCTTGTGAACGAAATGCGACATGTTGGCAAGGGCGGAGGCCCGGCTAGCGATTGATCCAGGCGGAGCCAGAATTCCGCGACGCCTCTTTCATTTGCCGGCCGTCGGCTGCTAGGGGTGGCCTTGGCATGTGCAGCCGGCGCGCCATGCCGGGAGGAATGGATGCCGTTCAAGCGCAGAAAGAACACGGCCGCGATTCCGCGCACGGCGCCCGCTTTCGAGCACATCGTGACCGAGGCGAGCGAAAGCTTCCTGTGGCGGCTGGACGACTATCCATGGGAGCGCAATGTCTGGAATTTCCATCCGGAATACGAAATCCATCTGCTCAGGAAATCGTCAGGCGTTGTGCTGGTCGGCGACCATATCGGCGAATTCGGGCCGGGCTATCTGACCATCGTCGGCGGCGGGCTGCCGCATGATTGGGTGACGGCGGTGCAGCCCGGCGAACTGATCGAAGGCCGCGATATCGTGCTGCAATTCGATGCCGAGCGGCTGCGCGGCTCCTCGGGGCTGCTGCCGGAGCTGCGCGAGCTGGAACCGTTCCTGGAACGCTCGCTGCGCGGCATGGTCTTCCATGGCCAGACCGCGCTCGACGGCGCCGGGCTGATGGAACGAATGGGTGAGGTGCATGGGCTGGCAAGGTTCCGCATGTTCCTCGAATTGCTCGACCTTCTGGCCACCACCGACGAATACACGCTTCTGTCGTCGCCGGACTTCTCCCCGCTTCTGGACGCGGAGTCGCTGGATATCGTCCAGCGCTCGCTGACCTACCTGTTCCAGCATTTCGCCGAGGATTTGAAGCTGCCGGACGTGGCCGCATTGGCCGGCATGAGCGAAAGCAGTTTTTCCCGCTTCTTCCAGAAGAACACCGGCAATTCCTTCAGCGACCACCTCGCCAAGCTCAGACTCTGGCAGGCCTGCAAGCTGCTCGCCGACACTGATATCCCGATCACCGACATCTGCTTCCAGGTCGGCTACATGAACATCTCGAACTTCAACCGCGCCTTCCTGCGCAAGCACAAGATGACGCCGTCATCCTATCGCAAGCTGTCTCGGCAGCGGCTGACGCTGAGAGCGTAAGACA
This sequence comes from Mesorhizobium sp. CA4, assembly GCF_020165075.1. Lineage (NCBI taxonomy): Bacteria > Pseudomonadati > Pseudomonadota > Alphaproteobacteria > Hyphomicrobiales > Phyllobacteriaceae > Mesorhizobium > Mesorhizobium sp. CA4. The sequence continues at coordinate 132,469 of NZ_JAIUHK010000002.1, read as the reverse complement.
GCCGATACGCCCACTTCGATGGTACTGATATTCGTGTGACGGGCAGACTCTGCCTGCGCCATATTTTGCGCCGCACAATGCATAAAAGTACAGGTCTGCTGCAACGGGGCTTCTAGCCTCGCTCTCTCCAACTGCTCATTTTGGCGACGGGTGGAAGGTCAAAAGGCGACGGTGAGGGTCGCTTAGCCCGAGGACCTGCCGCTTTTCGCGAGTGTTCCTGGAGGAGAAAAACCAATGAATTCAAACCGGCTCGCTGCCAGCCTCGGCGCAGCGTTCGTGCTTACCGCTTCCGTATCAACCGCGGCGCTTGCCCAGGCGCCGGTCTGCTCGGCGCCGGTCAAGGTGCTGGCGCAGCCGCGCGATGGGCTAACGCTTCTGGAGGACTCCAAGGACGAGTTCAAAAAACTCTCCGGCGCCTCATTCCAGATCGATTACCTCAACGAGAACGACCGCCGCGCCAAATCGCGCGCCGACGCTTCGACCGTCGGCAACTACAACGTCTATTATGTCGACGAGGCCAATGTGGCGCTGTTCGCCTCCTCGGGCTGGATCGTGCCGCTGACCGACTATTACCCGGCTGACTATGACTATGCCGACTTCGATCCGGGCCGCCAGAAGGTCGCTACTTATGACGGCAAGGTGTGGTTCGCGCCGCTGACCGGCGGCGGCGACCTGATGGTCTATCGCAAGGACGTGCTGGAGGCCGCCGGCATTCAGCCGCCGAAGACGCTGGACGAGCTGATCGCCGACGTGCCGAAACTGACCAATGCCGACAAGGGCATGTACGGCATCGCGCTGCGCGGCGCGCGCGGCTCGGGCGCCAATGTCTGGCGCTGGATGCCGTTCTTCAAGGCCTATGGCGGCAAGTGGTTCGACGGCGACAAGCCGGCTTTCAATTCGGACGCCGCCGTGAAGGCGACGGAGACCTATTTGAAGCTGTTCAAGGATTCGGCCCCGGGCACGCAGACCGGCAGCTGGGATGAATCGACCGGCGCCTTCCTCTCCGGCCAGGTCGCCATCCTCGTCGAATCGACGCCGCTGTCGGGCATGGCGGTGGACCCGAAGACCTCGCAGGTGGTCGGCAAGGTCGGCTTCCTGCCGCCGCCCTCGCCGCTGCCGGGCGGCGGTTACGGCCATGGGCTTGCCATCGGCACCAAGGCCAATGCCGATGACGCCGCGAAGAAATGCGCCGGCCTGTTCATCGCCTGGGCGACGTCGAAGGAGAATGAGAAGCGCCGGCTCGACGCGCACCAGTTTGGCGAATTGAACCGCACCAGCGTCCTCTCCAGCAAGGAATTCGCCGACATCTACGGCGCCGATCTCGGCAAGGCGCTGGCCGACACCGGCAAGGTCACGGCGGTGAACTTCTGGCAGGATCCACGCTGGCCCGATCTCGGCGACCGCTGGGGCATCATCCTCGAGGAACTGGTCACCGGCACGCGCACCGATATCAAGGGCGGCCTCAACGAGCTCGAGGCCTATGCCAATGAGCTGGTGAAGAAGAAGTAATCCTCCCGCCCGCGGCGCGCGGTGCACGGCATTCGAAGGAATGCCGGGACCGTGCGCCGCGGGACCTTCGCCAGACAGCAGTAAACATCCGAGGAGGCCATGCGCCGACGCTCTTCCCTGCCGGTCACATTTCTGGTTCCGACTTTAGCCATCCTTCTGGTGCTGTCGATGGTGCCGACGCTCTATGCCATCGTCATCGCCTTGCAGAATCGCGAGCTGAGCACGACCGGCTATTCCTGGGTCTGGTTCTCGAACTTCGCCGATCTCTTCCTCGACCGCCGCTTCCTCAACGCCGTCTGGGTTTCGGTGAAATGGGAGATCGTCACCGTCGTCGCGACGATGGTGGTGGCGATCGGACTGGGCGTCTTGATATTCGAGGCCGCCGGCCCACGCCTGCGCAATTTCTATTGCCTCCTGTTCATTATCCCGGTGCTTTTGCCGCGCGTGTCCGCCGCCTTCGTCTGGAAGTTCGCCTATCACCCGCTCTACGGCATCGCCACCTATCCCTACCGGCTGATCACCGGCGGGCTGATCTTCGATCCGCTGTCCAAGCCCGGCACTGCGTTGTTCGCCGTCGCTTCGGTGGACGTCTGGCAGTGGGGGCTGTTCTTCGCCGTCATCGTGCTGAAGCTGCTTGAAACCTTGCCGCCGCAGCCGATCGAGGCGGCCAGGCTCGACCACGCCAAGCGCTGGCAGATCCATGCCTATGTCACCTTGCCGATGCTGAAGGCGCCGCTGATCAGCCTGATGTTCGTCAAGATGATCGAGTCGCTGCGCTCCTTCGACCTGATCTATGTGATGACGCGCGGCGGGCCCGGCGTCGCGACCGAGACGCTCGACATGTACGCCTTCTCGCAAGGCTTCATCGAATCCGGCAAGGTCTCCTACGCCTCGGCCATGGCGGTGCTGATGATGATCGCGACCGTCATCACCTTCACCATGCTGTGGAAGCGGGTGCAGGCATGAGGCCATATCCGATAAGACCGGGCCGCCTGATCGCCAAGGCCATTCTGGCGCTGGCCGGATTCCTGGCCGTGTTCCCGCTTGTCTGGACGGCGCTCAACGCACTGAAGAACAATGTCGACATCATCACGCGCGAGCCGAAGGTGATATTCACGCCGACGCTCGCCAATATCAGCTACATCCTCGGACGCGACAGCGTGCTGACCGGGCTCTACAACTCCGCGGTCGCCTGCGGCGCGGCGGTGCTGATCGGCATCGTGCTCGGCCTGCCGGCGGCCTATGCGGTGGCGCGCTATCCCAACCGTTTCGCCGGCGACATCCAGTTCTTCGTCTTGTCGCTGCGCTTCCTGCCGCCGGTGGCGGTGGCGATCCCGCTGATGGTGATCTGGCTGCAGCTCGGGCTCTACGACACTTTGCCGGCGCTGATCGTCACCTATTCGCTGCTGACCATCTCGGTCATCATGTGGCTGGCCATCCCTGCCTTCCAGGGCGTGCCGAAGGAGATCGAGGAGGCGGCTTTGGTCGATGGTTACGGCGCTTATGCCGTCTTCTGGCGGATCGCGCTTCCCGTGGCGGCGCGCTCGCTCATAGGCGCCATCGCCTTCAGCTTCGTGCTGGTCTGGAACGAGTTCCTGATCGCGCTGATGCTGTCGAGCTCCAACGCCAAGACGCTGCCGATCGTGGCTTCCGAGCTCTCGCAGCAAGGCATGAACGTGCCGTGGGGCATCCTCAACGCCTCGGTCGTCCTCTTGTCGCTGCCGCCGCTGCTCTTCCTCGGAGTGCTCAGCGGCTTCCTGAATTCCGTTTTCCGGCAAAAGAAAAGTTGATGTGAGGATACCCGATGCGGGCACTGGTGCTTGAGAAAAAAGGCGAATTGTCGCTGCGCGAGATCGCGCTGCCGCTCGATGTCGGACCGGACGATGTCAGGATCGCCATCCACACGGTGGGCGTCTGCGGCAGCGACGTGCATTACTACACGCATGGCGCCATCGGCAGCTACATAGTTCGCGAGCCCATGGTGCTCGGCCATGAGGCCTCGGGAACGATCGTCGAGGTCGGCGCCAATGTCACGCGCCTGAAGGTCGGCGACCGCGTCTGCATGGAGCCGGGCGTGCCGAACCTTTCCTCGCGCGCGACGAAGCTCGGCATCTACAATGTCGACCCGGACGTCCGCTTCTGGGCAACGCCGCCGGTGCATGGCGTGCTCGCGCCCTACGCCGTTCATCCGGCGGCCTTTACCTACAAGCTTCCGGACAATGTCTCCTTCGCCGAAGGCGCGATGGTCGAGCCCTTCGCCATCGGCATGCAGGCGGCGGCGCGCGCCCGCATCGTGCCGGGCGATGTCGCCGTCGTCGTCGGCTGCGGCCCGATCGGCATCATGATCGCGCTCGCCGCGCTGGCGGGCGGCTGCTCCAAAGTGCTGATCTCGGACTTCTCCGCGCCGAAGCTTGCGATCGCCGCCCAGTATCCCGGCATCGTGCCGGTCGATATCGGCAAGCAGTCGCTGGTCGACGCGGTGCGGGCCGCGACCGACAATTGGGGCGCCGATATCGTGTTCGAGGCGAGCGGCAGCCCGAAGGCCTTCGCCAATCTGTTCGACATCGTGCGGCCGGGCGGCGCGGTGGTGCTGGTCGGGCTGCCGGTGGAGACGGTCGAGCTCAACGTGCCGGCGGCGATTTCCAAGGAAGTGCGCATCGAGACCGTATTCCGCTACGCCAACATCTTCGACCGCGCCCTGCAGCTGATCGCCTCCGGCAAGGTCGACCTCAAGCCGCTGATCACCGGCACCTATGATTTCTCCGAAAGCATCAAGGCGTTCGAGCGCGCGGCGCAAGGCAAGGCGCAGGACGTCAAGCTGCAGATCCTGCTGACCGGCGAGAAGGGATAAGGGATGTCCGCGATCGTTTGCTCCCATGTCGACAAGGCCTACGGCGCCACGACCGTCATCCGCGACCTCAACCTCGCGATCGAGGAGCATGAGTTCGTCGTGTTTCTCGGTCCGTCCGGCTGCGGCAAGTCGACCTTGCTCAGGATGCTGGCGGGGCTGGAGGATATCAGCGGCGGCGAGGTGTCGATCGGCGGCATGGTGGTGAACGATCTCGAGCCGGGCGACCGCGGGATCGCCATGGTGTTCCAGAATTATGCGCTCTATCCGCATATGACGATCTTCGACAACATCGCCTTCGGACTGAAGCGGCAGAAAGTGCCGGCAGCCGAGATCAAGAAGCGGGTCGAGGCGGTCTCCCGAACGCTTGGCCTCGAACCCTATCTCGGCCGCAAGCCTACAGAGCTTTCCGGCGGCCAGCAGCAGCGCGTGGCGATCGCGCGCGCCATGATCAAGACGCCGAAAGTGTTCCTGTTCGACGAGCCGCTCTCCAATCTCGACGCCAAGCTGCGCAACCATATGCGCGTCGAGATCGCCAGGCTGCACCAGTCGCTGAAGACCACCACAGTCTATGTCACGCATGACCAGCTGGAGGCCATGACGCTGGCCGACCGCATCGTGCTCTTGAAGGATGGCGTGATCGAGCAGATCGGCTCGCCGGCGGAGATCTATCGGCGCCCCGGCAATCTGTTCGTGGCCGGCTTCATCGGCACGCCGAACATGAATTTCATCGAGGCCATGGTCGGCCGGAAGGGGGATGGCTGGACGCTGACCGGCGCCGGGACGGTGCTGTCGCTGGAAGGCGGCGACTTCGACCTGCGGCACGGTGAGCGCGTGGTGCTCGGCATCCGGCCTCCGGACCTGAAGACGGCGCAAGCCGGCACGGGAAACCTTTTGCAAGGCACCGCCGATCTCATCGAGTTCCACGGCAATGACGCGCTGGTGACCTTCGGCTCGGGCGGCAAGGAGACCAGCGCGCTGGTGCCGGCCCGCGAATGCCCCGAGTTGCGCGCGCCCGTGCGCTACACGTTCGACGAAGAGAGCATCCACCTGTTCGACGCAGAGACCGGCAAGTCGCTGCGCAGGCAATAAGAGGGATCGATTTCTGCGCAATTCCGAACGGAAAACCGCTACGCACTTTTCCTGGAATTGCTTTATCCAATCGCGTCGAGCGCCTGCCGCTGGCGGTGCATTTCGAGGAAGATGCGGTAGTCTCGGTCGAAGCGGGCGCCGGCTTCCTTGTTGGGCGCGCGCGTCCTGCCGCCCTGCTGCATGGCGACGCAGGCCGCGTTGAGGTCAGGGTAGAGGCCTGCGGCGGTCGCTGCCACCATGCCGGTGCCGAGCAGCACCGCCTCGTCGGCCAGCGGCTCGACCACGGTGCAGCCGGTGGCGTCGGCGTAAAGCTCCATCAGAAGCGGGTTCTTGGTGTGGCCGCCGGTGACATGCAGCGTGTCGATCAGATAGCCGTTCTCGTTCAGCGCCTCGAGCACATGGCGCACGCCGAGCGCGATGGCGACGGCGGTGCGCCAGTAGAGCTTGCACAGACTGTCGAAGGAGGAATCGAGCGTCAGACCGCTGATGACGCCGACCGCATGCGGGTCGGCGAGCGGCGAGCGGTTGCCGTGGAAATCCGGCAGCACATGCAGCCTTGCCGCCAGCGCGTCGCCATCCTCGGCGCGCAGCTCGGCGACGCGCCTGGCGATCTTCATATGCATGGCCGCGTCCGGCTCGCCGCCGGCGCCATGCCAGCGGATGATGTGATCGAGCAGCGCGCCGGTGGCCGACTGGCCGCCCTCAGACAGCCACAGCCTCGGCAAAGCCGCGCCGTAATAGGGGCCCCAGACGCCGGCAAAGGGCTGCGGATCGGGTGACATCGCCATGACGCAGGACGATGTACCGGCGATCAGCGCCAGGTGCCGGCTGATGTTCTTCTCGTCGCCGGCAAAGCCGCCGAGAACGCCCAGCGCACCGGCATAGGCATCGATGACGCCGGCGCCGACCCGGCATTTCTCGGTAAGGCCGAGCTCGGCCGCGGCCTTCGCCGTCAGCGGACCGATGTCGCTTCCGACCGGGCTTGCATTTTCCGGCAGATTGCCGTGCTCGAACAGGTCGCCGAGCCCGACGAGCTCGAAGAAATCGCGCCGCCAGCTCTTTTCCTCATGCGCGAGATAGGTCCATTTGGCCGTCAGCGTGCATTGCGAGCGGGCGAGCGAGCCCGATGCCTTCCAGGTCAGGAAATCGGCGAGGTCGAACAGATAGCCGGCTTCGTTCCATGTCTTCGGCAAATGGCGCTTCAGCCACATCAGCTTCGGCGTTTCCATCTCCGGCGACATCACACCGCCGATGTAGTCGAGAACGGCGTGGCCGCTCGTCGTGCATTCATCGGCCTCGGTGATGGCGCGATGGTCGAGCCAGACCATCGTGTCCCAGCGTTTCTCGCCGGTGACCGAGACGCTGATCTGATCGCCCTGCCTGTCGCGCGCGACCAGCGAGCAGGTCGCGTCGAAGGAGATGCCAGCGACATCGCCGGCGGCGACGCCGGATTTTTGGAGAGCGGACCGCACGGATTGGCACACCGCCGACCAGATGTCTTCCGAATCATGCTCGGCGTGATCGGGCTTGGGCTGATGCATGGCGATCTGATGGTCGGCGCGGCCGAGCAGGTTGCCGCGCGCGTCGAGAATGCCCGCGCGAGCGCTCCCGGTGCCGACATCGACCGCGCAAACGAAACTCTTCGTCAAGATGCCTTTTCTCTCGCTCCCAAGCCTGCAATCAGATCGGGCAATTGCAGCATGTCAGCGAATATAAAGTCCGGTTCCGTCGACGCAAGCCGCGCCTTGAGGGCGGGGTGGGAAGCATGCGAGCCGCCGGTGAAGGCGAAGACGCGCATCCCCGCCGCCCGGGCGGCTGCGACGCCGGCTGGACTGTCCTCGATCACCAGGCACTCGCGCGGATGCGCCTGCATGCCGGCGGCGGCGTGGAGGAAAAGGTCGGGCGCCGGCTTGCCGCGCTTGACCATGGTGGCGCTGAACAGATGCGGCTCCAGCAAGGGGAGCAGGCCGGTGACGTCGAGCGCATAGCGGATACGCTCCAGCGTGCCGGACGAGGCGACGCAGCATGGCCGGCCGAGCTTCGGCAGCACCTCCTTGACGCCTGGGATCGGCTTCAATTCCTCGCGGAATTTGCGCATCAGGTCGACGCGCATGGCGGTCAAATGCCGGTCGCTGATATTGAGCCCGAAATCGCGGCCGAGTATCTCGCGCACGCTCTTCATGCTCTTGCCGAGGAAATGTTCGTAGGCGGCATCCTCGCTGACCGTGCCGCCGGCGAGCTCGATCATGCCGAGCAGCGCCGAGACCGAAAGCGCCTCACTGTCGACCAGGACGCCGTCACAGTCGAAGATGACCAGCTCGGGCATCATGCTGGTGGTTTCCGGTGCTTTCAGAGCTTGCCGGCGAGATAACGCGTCAGGGTTTCGCGCGCGCCGTGCGCCCACAGCACCTTCAAGGCGTGGGCGAAGGCCTCGGCGAAGACGGGCGAGCGGCCGACGTCGCCGTAGATGTCTTCCATCGCCAGCCAGGCCTGCGGATCGTCCTTCGCCGCCTTGGCGGTCGCCTGCATGCGGTCCCAGCTCGGGTCGTTCGGCTCGATGACGGCGCCGCTGTCGGTGGTGCCGAAGCAGTAGCGGCACCAGAGCGCGGATTCCAGCGCGAGACCGGCGACGCCCTCGCCCGCCTTCAGCCGGTCGGCGATCGTCGGGATGATGAATTTCGGCTGGCGGTTGGAGCCGTCGAGGCAAAGCCGGCGAATGGTGTCGCCGATCTTGGGATTGGAGAAGCGGCGCTCGATGAGTTGGTAGTAATCCTCCAGATCCGTATCCGGCACCGGCGGCACGGTCGGGATGATCTCGTCATGCTCGAGCTTCGACAGGAAGGCGCGCACCAGCGGCTCCTGCATGCCTTCATGGACGAAATGAATGTCCATCAGGCCGGCCGGATAAGCGATCGTGGCGTGGCCGCCATTGAGGATGCGGATCTTCATCAGCTCGTAAGGCGAGACGTCCTTGACGAATTGCACACCGACCTTTTCCAGCGCCGGGCGGCCAGCAGTGAAATGGTCCTCCAGCACCCATTGCTTGAACGGCTCGCAAAACACCGGCCAATTGTCCTCCAGCCCGAAATCATCGGCGAGGATCTTGCGCTCGCGGTCGGTGGTGGCCGGGGTGATGCGATCGACCATGCCATTCGGGAAGGCGACATGATCGCCGACCCATTTCGCGAGGTCCTCGTCGATCAGCCGGGCAAGGCCAATGACGCCGTCGGAGGTGACATGGCCGTTATGGGGGATGTTGTCGCAGGACATGACGGTGAACGGCACGATGCCGTCGGCGCGCCGGCGCAGCAGGCCGGCCAGGATAATGCCGAAAACGGTCTTAGGCACAGCACCCGGCTGCGCATCGGCGGCGATGTCGGGATGGGCCGGGTTGAACTTGCCCGAAGCCGGATCGATGAAATAGCCGCCTTCGGTGATGGTCAGCGAGACGATCTTGATCGCCGGATCGGCAAGCCGCTCGATGGTGGCGGCCGCGTCGCCGGGCGTGAGAAAATCGATCATGGCGCCGGTGACGCGGGCGCTCATATGGCCCTGATCCTGCTCGACCACCGTGGTCAGCCAATCCTGCTCTTCGAGCCGGGAGCGGCCGATCTTCTCGCCTTCGAACACGCCGGCGCCGATCAGCGCCCAGTCATGGCCCTCGCCGGTGCCGAACAGATCGTCGAGATAGACCGCCTGGTGCGAGCGGTGGAAATTGCCGACGCCGAAATGGACGATGCCGGCCTTGAGGGCGGAGCGGTCATATTTGGGGCCGGCGACCTTGGCCGGCAGCCTGGCGAGGTTCGAGGAAGAGAGTTTCACGGTCACCTCATTTACCCTTTGGCCGATCTGCAGCCCGACTGATTACGCCTCCTTCGGAAGGAGCGAGGATGAGGGGCAACATCCTGTGTTCCAGTATGCTGCCCCTCACCTGCCCCGCGGCGCCCTCTCCGGAGGAAAGAAGAGAAGCGCCTTCCCCCTCAACTCATCCCGTCAGCTCATCCATTGACCGCCATCGACATTGTAGGTCTGGGCGACAATGTATTCGGCCTCGTCGCTAGCGAGGAAAACGGCCATGCCGGCGAGATCCTCAGGCTTGCCCATGCGGCCGTAGGGAACGCCTTCGCCGACCAGCCGCTTCTTCTCGCCCTTGGGCCGGTTCTCGTACTTGGCAAAGAGCGCATCGACCTGGTCCCACATGTCGCTGTCGACAACGCCCGGCGCGATGCCGTTGACGTTGATGCGATGCTTGATGAGGTCGAGCCCGGCCGACTGCGTCAGCGAGATGACGGCGGCCTTGGTGGCGCAATAGACCGCGACTAGCGGCTCCCCGCGCCGGCCCGCCTGGCTTGCCATGTTTATGATCCTGCCGCCCTTGCCACGCGCGATCATCGAGCGGGCGGCCGCCTGCAGCATGAACAGCGTGCCGGCGACATTGACGGAGAACAGTTTTTCGTAGCTCGCCCTCGTTATCTCGACGATCGGCGCGAGGTCGAAGATCGCCGCGTTGTTGATCAGCACGTCGAGCCCACCGGTCTTCGCCTCGACCGCTTTGACCGCTGCCTCGATCGAAGACTGGTCCGTGACGTCGAGCCGGACTGCGTAAGCCGCAGAACCGATCGCTTTCGCCGTCGCTTCCGCCGCTTCCAGGTCGATGTCGGCAATCGCCACCGTCGCGCCTTCGCGCGCATAGGCTTCGGCGAAGGCCTTGCCGATGCCGCGCGCCGATCCGGTGATCAGCGCCGATTTGCCTTTCAACCTCACTGCACCAGCGCCTTGCCGTCGGCGCCGAAGCGATGGAGCTTAGTCTTGTCGGGAGTCAAGTAAACGGTGTCGCCATGCTTGACCGCGACCTCGCCGTCAGCGCGGACATTGATGGTGCCGATGCCGTCCGCCTGGACGTGGAGGAAGGTGTCGGAGCCGAGATGCTCGGCAACGCCCACCGTCGCCTTCCAGTCGCCGGCCGAGGTCGAGATGTTGAGATGCTCGGGCCGGATGCCGATGGTCTTGGCGCCGTATTTCTGCGCCGGCGCGCCTTCGAGCATGTTCATCTTGGGCGAGCCGATGAAGCCCGCGACGAAGAGGTTCTTCGGCGTCTTGTAGAGCTCCATCGGCGAGCCGACCTGCTCGATGTTGCCGGCATTGAGCACGACGATCTTGTCGGCCATGGTCATGGCTTCGACCTGGTCGTGGGTGACGTAGACCATCGTCGTCTTGAGCTGATGATGCAGCTCGCTGATTTCGAGCCGCATGGTGCCGCGAAGCGCGGCGTCGAGGTTGGACAGCGGCTCGTCGAACAAGAAGGCCGAGGGCTGGCGCACGATGGCGCGGCCGATGGCGACGCGCTGGCGCTGGCCGCCGGACAGCTGGCCTGGGCGCCGCTCGAGATAGTTGGTGAGGTTCAAGACGCGCGCGGCGTCCTTCACCTTCTTGTCGATGGTCGCCTGGTCCTCGCCGGCCATCTTCAGCGGGAAAGCGATGTTCTTGGCGACCGTCATATGCGGATAGAGCGCGTAAGACTGGAACACCATGGCAAGCTTGCGCTTGGCCGGCGCCTCGCGGGTGACGTCGCGGCCATCGATGCTGATGATGCCGCCGCTTGTGTCCTCGAGCCCGGCGATCAGCCTGAGCAGCGTGGACTTGCCGCAACCCGAGGGGCCGACGAACACCACGAACTCGCCGTCCTCGATATTGAGATCGATGTTCGGAATGATCGTTGTCGACCCGAAGGACTTGGAGACGTTCTTGAGCGCGATGTTTCCCATGGTTTCCTCCCGGGGATGGTCTTCGTCGTCCGCCGCTTGGGCGTTGCTACTTCACAGCGCCAAAGGTGAGGCCGCGCACCAGCTGCTTCTGGCTGAACCAGCCCATGATCAGGATCGGCGCGATCGCCAGCGTCGAGGCCGCCGACAGCTTTGCCCAGAACAGGCCTTGCGGACTGGAGAAGGAGCTGATGAAGGCCGTCAGCGGCGCAGCATTGGTGGTGGTGAGCCGGATGGTCCAGAACGCCTCGTTCCAGGCCAGGATGATGTTCAAGAGCATGGTCGAGGCGATGCCGGGAACCGCCATCGGCGTCAGCACATAGATGATCTCGTTCCACAGCGAGGCGCCGTCCATGCGCGCCGCTTCCAGGATCTCGCCCGGGATTTCGCGGAAATAGGTGTAGAGCATCCAGACCACGATCGGCAGGTTGATCAGCATCAGCATGACGGTAAGGCCGATGCGGCTGTCGAGCAGGCCGGTGTCGCGGAAGATCAGGTAGATCGGGAACAGCACCGCGACGGCCGGCATCATCTTGGTGGACAGCATCCACATCAGGATGTCCTTGGTGCGCTTGGTCGGTGAGAACGCCATCGACCAGGCTGCCGGAACCGCGATCAGGATCGCAAGCAGCGTCGAGCCGACCGACAGGATCACCGAGTTCAGGAAGAACTTGAAATAGCCGCTCTGCGCCTGCACCTCGGCATAGCTCTCCATGGTGCCGGACGGGATCAGTGCAAAGCCCTGGATCGCCTCCTGCTCGGACTTGAACGAGGTGATGATCGTGTAGAGGATCGGAAAGAAGATCAGCAGGGCGACGATCCAGGCCGCGGCCGTGGCGATGGTCTTGTGCTGGGTGGTGACTGCGCGTGCCATCTTATCCTCCCTTATTTGTCCAGGTTCTTGCCGACGGCGCGCATGGCGAAGAAGGCAACGATGTTGGCGAGAATGACGGCGATCACGCCGCCGGCGGATGCCTGGCCGATTTTGAATTCCAGGAGCGCCTTCTGGTAGACGAGGAAGGGCAGGTTGGTGGAGGCGTAGCCCGGGCCGCCATTGGTGGTGACCAGGATCTCGGCATAGACCGACAGTAGGAAGATCGTCTGGATCAGGATGACGACGGTGATGGCGCGCGACATATGCGGCAGCGTCAGATAGATGAACCGGCTGAGGAAGCCGGCGCCGTCCATCTCGGCCGCTTCCTTCTGCTCGCCGTCGAGCGATTGCAGCGACGTCAGCAGGATCAGCGTGGCGAAGGGCAGCCACTGCCAGGCGACGATGAGGATGATAGCGGTCAGCGGATGCTGGCCGAACCAGTCGATCGGCTCGGCGCCGAAAAAGCGCGCTATATCGGCAAAGACGCCGTATTGCGGATGCATGATCATGTTCTTCCAGACAAGCGCCGCGACCGGCGGCATGACGAAGAACGGCGAGATGACCAGGATGCGCACGATGCCCTGGCCCCAGATCGGCTGGTCGAGCAACAACGCCAAAAGGATGCCCCCGACGACCGTGATGACCAGCACGCTGACGACGATGATCAGCGTGTTGAGGATCGAGGAGAGGAAGGCCGGGTTGGAATAGAACAGCGCGTAGTTGGAGAAGCCGACAAAACCGTTACGGATCGGGTTCAGCGGATTGTATTGCTGGAACGAGAACCACAGCGTGAACAGCAGCGGCACGATCATCCAGACGAACAGCAGGATCACCGATGGCGCCATCATGAAACGGGCAAGCGAACGGGTTTGCTGAGTAGCCATGACGGTCACCCTCCCAAGGTCAGCCGGATTTTCAGAGTCGTGCCAGAATTTTCCCGATTTTGAAGGGTGGCCGCCCGAACTGGGTTTCGGGCGGCCCCTTGCCGGTCATGATGCGCTACCGGCGTTCGGCACCGGGAGGAGCCTTACTTGATGTAGCCGCCTTCGGTCATCGCCGCGGTGGCGGCGTCCTGAGCCTGCTTCAGCGCGTCGTCGACGCTCGACTGGCCGGCAAGGGCTGCCGAGAAGAGCTGGCCGACGGTGGTGCCGAGGCCCTGGAATTCAGGGATGGCGACGAACTGCACGCCGACATAGGGCACCGGCTTGACGGTCGGATGCGTCGGATCGGCGGCGTTGATGGAGTCCAGCGTCATCTTCGCGAAGGGCGCCGCCTTCTGGTACTCAGGATTGGCGTAGAGCGAGGAGCGCGTTCCAGGAGGAACATTGGCCCAGCCCTCCTTCGAGGCGACGAGCTCGAGATAGTGCTTCGAGGTCGCCCATGAGACGAATTTCTCGGCGGCATCGGCCTTCTGGGTGCCGGCGGGAATGGCGAGCGACCATGCCCACAGCCAGTTGCCGCGCTTGCCGAGCCCGTTGTCGGGCGCTAGCGCATAGCCGACCTTGTCCGCAACCTTCGAGGCCTTCGGATCGGAGACGAAGGACGCCGCGACGGTGGCGTCGATCCACATGCCGCACTTGCCCTGCTGGAAGAGCGCCAGGTTCTCGTTGAAGCCGTTGGAGGAAGCGCCTTCCGGACCGTCGGCCTTCATCAGGTCGACATAGAACTGCAGCGTGTTCTTCCATTCCGGCTGATCGAACTGCGGCTTCCAGTTCTCGTCGAACCAGCGGGCGCCGAAGGAGTTCGACATGGCGGTGAGGAAGGCCATGTTCTCGCCCCAGCCGGCCTTGCCGCGCAGGCACACGCCATTCACGCCGTTGGCGCGGTCGGTCATCTTGTCGGCGGCCTGCTTGATGAAGTCCCAGGTCGGCGCGTCGGGCATCTTCAAGCCAGCCTTCTCCATCAGGTCCTTGCGGTACATGACGAAGGAGCTCTCGCCGTAGAAGGGCGCGGCATAGAGCTTGCCGTCAACGGAAAGGCCGCCGGCGATGGCCGGAATGATGTCCTTGACGTCGTAGTCGTCGCCGAGCTTGTCGAGCGGCAGGAGCCAGTTCTGCTTCGCCCAGATCGGAACCTCATAGGTGCCGATGGTCATGACGTCGTACTGGCCGCCCTTGGTGGCGATGTCGGTGGTGACGCGCTCGCGCAGCACGTTCTCTTCAAGGGTAACCCAGTTGAGCTGGATGTCCGGGTTGGCCTTGGTGAAGTCGTCCGTCAGCTTCTGCATGCGGACCATGTCGCCATTGTTGACAGTGGCGATGGTGATGGATTCGGCATGCGCGGCGAAAGCGAGGGCGCTGGCCGACAACAGGCCCAGGGTGAGCGTGCGAAGTTTCATCAAAATTCCTCCCATAAACCAAGATGAGCATTTGCCTTGGTTATGAGCAATTACTCACTTGCCGTGATTTATGTCAAGCGGGAATCTATGCTGCAGCGCAGCAGAAGTGACGCAACGTGACCCGATCCGGCGACAAGCCGGTCCCCTTCGCGAAGGATGCTACGGCGGTCGGCTTACGGGCAGGCGATCTCGGCCAGGATCCAGTCGCGGAAGGCGCGGATCTTCGGCACGTTGCGGCGCGCCGTCGGATAGACCAGCCAATAGGCATGGCCGTCATCGCCAACGAGGTCGAAGGGCTGGATCAGGCGGCCGTCGGCGAGCTCGTTCTTGAACAGGGCTCTGGTCAGGATGGCCACGCCATGGCCGGCCATCGCCGCGTTCGCCTCATAGGCCTGCGCGCCCATGCTGGAGCCCGGCCGCTTGGCGAGATCATGCCCGGTCACGCCGGCGGCCTCGAACCATTGCGACCACCAGATGTCGCCGGGGTCGAGGATCGGCAGGCGCAGCAGGTCAGCCGGCTCCTTGACGCCGCCTATGCTCGCCGCGAGCTTGGGGCTCAGCATCGGCGTGAAATCGGCGTCGAGCAGCTTGTGAGCCTCGAGGCCCGGCCATTTGCCGCCGCCGGAGCGGATGGCGAGATCGACATCCTCGCGCGCGAAATCGGTCAGGCGGCTGGACGTGTCGAGCCGCACGGCAATTGCGGGATGGGCAAGCTGGAACGAGCCCAGATGCTGCGCCAGCCAGTTCGAGGCGAAGGTCAGCACGGTGGTGACGCAAAGCAGGCCGTCGGCGCCGCCGCGCGCCGCGGCATAGGCCTGGCCCAGGATGGAAAAAGCCTCGCTGACGGCGGGCGCCAGGCGCTGGCCGGGCTCGGTCAACTCGATCTGCCGTGGACGGCGCAGAAACAGCGGCGCGCCGATGCGTTCCTCCAGCAGCTTGATCTGGTAGCTCGCAGCCGCCTGGGTCATGCCCAGCTCCTGCGCCGCCTTGGTGAAGGACAGGTGCCTTGCCACCGCTTCGAACACCCGGATCGCCTGCAGCGGCGGCAGCGGCGCAAGCTGCGGAGAGTTCAGATCGGGCATAAGGCCTCCTTATGGGTCATGATCGAGGTTTGATTGGAAGCACGAACCGGCCAGACCGATATTTGGGGTCGACGGTCAATCCAGTTCAAGCATTGCGAAGGCTGACGATCATGGTCACGGTTCAGGAAAAACTCGTTTCAACCCCGGCACGGGGCTGGTTTTTCGCGCTGGTGCGGGGATTTGCAAGGTTTGCCGGCCGCAGGCGCGGCTATCTCGATGTCCGGGAATTTTCCGAGCATCTGCAGCGGGACATGGGGTTTCTCGACGGCAACGACCCGCGAGGCCGTTCGCAATAGTAGGAGGCTCTTTTTATGGGCAGTCAGCCGGCAAGCAGGGCTTCGGCCGTCCGTTCATCGGTGATGAGGCCATTGACCAGCCGGCGGTTGACGGCGGCGAGGATGCCAGGCAGCTTGCGCTCGCCCATGGCCAAGGCGATGACCAGGGACTTCTCCCGCGACGGCAGCGCAGCGGAGGACACGCGGTCGTTGGTGATGCCCTCGATCATGCGGCCTTCGCGGTCGAAGACCCAGCCGACGATCTCGGCGATGCCGCCGGCCTTCTGCAGCGCCTTCAGCTCGCTTTCGGAAATGAAGCCGTCCTCGTAGAGCGGGGCCTTGGGCCCGAGATCGCCGATGCCGACGAAGGTGACATTGGCTTCGGCGGCCAGCGCCAGGGTCGGCTGGATCATCGGTTGGTTGAGCAGCATCTCGCGCTCTTCCGGTGAGGAGGCGATGACCGGCAGCGGCATCGGGAAGGACCGCGCCTTGACGCGGTCGGCCATGGTGAAGATGACGTTGTAGAAGGCGGCCGAGCCGTCGGGCGAGATGTTGCCGGTCAAGGACACGACTTTGTGCTGCGGGCAGTCCATCGGCGGCAGCTGCTCGATCGCCGCCTTCAGCGTGCGCCCGGTGCCGATCGCCATGACGATGGGAGCCTCAGAGCGCAGCCGGCGTTCGATCTCGGCCGCGGCCGCCTCGGCGATGCCGATCGTCGTCGAGCTCGAGGTCGGGTCGCTCGGCACCACTTCGACAAGGTTGAGCGCGAAGCGCGACTTCAGCCGCGCGGCAAGGTCCAGGCAGTTGGCGATCGGATGATCGACCCGCACCTTGATCAGGCCCTCCGACATGGCGAGCGATACCAGCCGCTGCGCCGTCTGCCTGGAGATGCCGAGCTTGGCGGCGATCTGGTCCTGGGTGTTGCCGGCAACATAATAGAGCCAGCCGGCGCGCGCGGCTTCGTCCAACCTGGTGTTGCCGGTTTCCTGTCGCGAATTCACGTCCGCCTCCCCGCCCGCAAGAATGCTGAATCGGGCGCCATAGCTTACCGCGAATATTTCGGCGCGCAATTGTCTATCGAAAGAGCAATTGCTTGGACGCCTCGTAGGCTGCCGAACGATGAATTCGTCGCGCTTCCGACCATTTGCCTGTGGGACGGTTTATCTCCGCCGGGAAACCGATTAAGGGATCGGCGAGAGGAGCCGCGCATGACGCCGAAAGCCGTTTTCTGGGATATGGACGGAACGCTGGTCGATAGCGAGCCGCTGCACGAGGCGGCACTCGCGGCCGCCCTGCGCAGCGTCGGCATCGCCCCGCCGCCCGACCTGCATGAGCGGGTGCTGGGCATCGCGGCATGGCCGGTCTACGAGATGCTGCGCGACGAGTTCGGCCTCGCCCTGCCCTTCGATGACTGGATCGTGCGCAAATACGATCACTATCTGCCGTTGGCAGCAACGCTGAAGCCGCGTCCCGGCGCGATCGAAGTGTTCAACGAATTGCGCGCGCTCGGCGTCGAGCAGGCGGTGGTATCCAACTCCGACCGGCTGATCGTCGATGCCAATCTGCGCGCCGTCGGCCTTGTCTATCCCGGTATGCTGACGGTCAGCCGCAACGATGTGATCGACGGCAAGCCGCTGCCCGAGCCCTTCCTGCGCGCCGCCTATCTGGCCGGGGTCGAGCCGGCAGACGCATTCGCCGTCGACGACAGCCTCACGGGCGCCATGGCCGGACTGGCGGCCGGGATGAAGACGATCTTCTGGCCGGAAGCGCCGATGGAAGGTCCGCCCGGCGCCATCGTCATCAACAGCGCCGAGGAGTTGCGGGCGCAACTGGGGCTCTGAGCCCCGGCGTCAGCGCTGCCCTCATCCGCCTGCCGGCACCTTCTCCCCGTGACCGGGGAGAAGGAAGATCAATTCCGGTAGACCGGCTCTTCCTCGTCGAGGATCGCCTTCAGCTCGGCCAGATGGCGCTCGGCTTGGCCCGGGTAGTCGTCCATCTCGCGCGCGGTCTTCTCGGCGATCTCGTCGGAGAGCGTGCGCAGCGGACGTCCGGTCCACAGCGCCTTGATGTAGGTCTCGGCGGCGCGCTCGAAGTAGAACATGCGGTTGAAGGTGTCGGCGACAGTGTCGCCGATGACCATCACACCGTGATTGCCCATGACCATCACCTTGACCTTGGGGTCGGTCAGAAGCTGCGAGCAGCGCTCGCCCTCCTCTTCGAAGGCCAGCCCGCCATAATTGGCGTCGACGACATGGCGGTTGAAGAACATGGCCGAGTTCTGGTCGACCGGCGGCAGCGTCGAATCGGCCAGCGAGGCAAGCACGGTGGCGTGGATCGAATGGACGTGCATGACGCAGCGCGCATGCGGGACGTTGCGGTGGATGGCGCCATGCAGGCCCCAGGCGGTCGGGTCGGGGGCGTTGGGGCCGGACAGCGTGTCGGGATCGTTGGCGTCGATCAGCAGCAGGTCGCTCGCCTTGATGCGCGAGAAATGCACCTGGTTGGGGTTCATCAGGAACTTCGTGCCGTCCTCGCTGACGGACAGCGAGAAGTGGTTTGCCACCGCCTCATGCATGTTGAGCCGCGCCGTCCAGCGGAAGGCGGCGGCAAGATCGACCCGCTCCTCATAGTAAGGCAGGTTGCTCAGCGGTTCCTTGTGCAGACGGGCAAGGCTCATCGAAATCCTCCGCTTGGGTTGTGTTCCGAGAATGCCGCGCATGGCGGCTGCCAGCAACCGGTAAACGCTGGCTCAGCGGATCAAGCCGCCGGGCGCGCCGACTGCAGGCCGCCCTGCTCGACGATGAACTCGATCACTTCCTGCAAGCCCTTGCCGCGCGACAGGTCGGTGAGGCCGAACGGCCTTTTGCCGCGCATGCGGCGGGCGTCGCTCTCCATGACGTCGAGGTTGACGTTCACATAAGGCGCAAGGTCGCTCTTGTTGATGATCAGGAAATCCGAGCGGGTGATGGCCGGGCCCCCCTTGCGCGGGATCTCCTCGCCCTGGCAGACCGAGATGACATAGAGGGTCAAGTCGGCAAGGTCCGGCGAGAAGGTGGCGGCGAGGTTGTCGCCACCAGATTCGATGAAGATGATGTCGAGATCAGGGAATTTCTTGTTCAGCTCGGCAATGGCCCGCAGATTGATCGAGGCATCCTCGCGGATGGCCGTGTGCGGGCAACCGCCGGTCTCGACACCGACGATACGCTCTTCCGGCAGCGCCTGCAGCCGCGCGAGCATCATCGCGTCCTCCTTGGTGTAGATGTCGTTGGTGACGACGGCGATCGAGAAATCGTCGCGCAGCGCCTTGCAGAGCTGTTCGGTAAGCGTCGTCTTGCCGGAGCCGACCGGGCCGCCGATGCCGATGCGAAGAGGACCGTTTTTCGACGTCATGCCGGAAACTCCGTGATGGCAAGGATTGCGAAGCCTGCCCCGATCAAGAGGCAAAGCGGCGAATAAAGGCTTTGGTCAAGCCACGCGAAAGGCTGTTCGGGCGCAAGCCGGCGCCACCAGGGCGTGAAGCCGGCAATGCCGCGGCCGAGGAAGACGAGGCCGATCATCATCGCCGTGGCAGCCAGGCCTTCTCTTGGAAAGGGCGTCGCAAAGATACCCGCGAGCGCCAGCGGCCAGAGCGTCGCGAGCGCGAGGCAAGCGGCGACAGCAAAACTCGCGAATGACGACGGCATCTCATCGACGCCGCGGAAGCCGACGACGGCGCGGGCGCAAGACGCGCGGTCCGTGCCCGGCCAGATGCCGCCTATGCCCCAATAGACATGCAGCGTGGTGATCAGGAGCAGGACGAAGGAAAGGATGACGGCAAGCACGATCATGAGCGGAACAGCCTGGAGTATTGCGTCTCGTGCTGCATCGCCATGATGTCGGACATGAAGGCCGCGCCGCCCAGATCGTCCAGGCTGGAAGCGGCGGCACGCGACGCAGTCGCCAGCGCCAGCGATTCGAAGCCGGCTAACAATGCGACGGCGTCGACCTGGCCGACAACACCCAACCTGATTGCCGCCTGCACGAGATTGGAGAAGAAAGCCTGCAGGAAGGCGGAAAGCGCATCCGAAAGGACGATGGCGCCGCTGCCCGCAACGGCGCCGACCGCAACACAATAGGGGCAATCGGCCGGCAAACGCTCCAGCACCGGAGACGACCAGGCCGACGCCGCCTGGAGGAAGGCCGTGCCCTGCAGCATGGTTTCGAGATGACGCTCCTGCGATCCGGCAAGCGCCTCGGCCAGCGCGGCAACCTCGCTGAGATCGCCGCCGTCCCGTCCGCGGCGCCAGCTTTCGGCGAAGAGCACGGCATCGTTCCAGCCCGAGCCGATCTCGACCAGCGTCTCCAGCCAGCCGGCGAGATCTTCCCGGTCGGCGATCAGCCCGTCCTGCACGGCGCGTTCGAGGCCGTGGCTGTAAGAGAAGCCGCCCACCGGAAAGGACGGCGACAGCCAGGCCATCAGCCGCAGCAGCGCGACGCTGGAAAGCTCCTCAGTCATGGTGGTGGTGGTGGTGGTGGTGGTCGTGGTCGTGCGCATGATCGTGGTGATCGTGATCATGGCCGTGGTGGTCATGATCGTGACCATGCGAATGGCCGTGGTCGCGGCTATGCCCGGAATAGGCGCCACGCACTGGGCTGAAGGGTTGCGAAACCTCGTTCACCGTGGCGCCGAGGCCTTCGAGCATCGCCTTGATGACATGATCGCGCAGGATAAGGATGCGGTCCGCCTCGATCGCCGCGGCAAGGTGACGGTTGCCGATGTGCCAGGCGAGTTCGGTGAGATGAACCGCGTCGCGGGCGCGGATGTCGTAGACCTCCTCGGGTGCTGCGACGATTTCGAGCTGGCGGCCGTCTTCCAGCACCAGCCGGTCGCCATTGTTCAGCGCCACCGGCTCGGGCAGGTCGACCAGCACCTTTTCGCCACCGGCCGTCTCGATGGCGCGGCGACGCAGGTGCCGCTCGTCATGCGGCAGCACGGCTTTGTCGTAGGGTTCGGTCAAAGCCGGATCGCCGGCGGCGAGCACCGAAACGGCACGCGGGAATTTTGTGAAATCGGTGTTAATGTTGAGCTTCATTTCATGGCTCCGCCATTGGCTTGCGCCCTTGCACGAGCGGGGCGCTGAAGGACACGGTCGAAATAGGCGTTGACGCGCTCGGAATCGATCGGGAAACGCCCGGCGCGGGCCCAGCCGCCGATATCGCCGAGCAGCACGTCGACGGCGGAGAACCGGTCGCCCAGCGCAAAGGGCTGATCGCCAAGCCGGCGATCCAGCGCCTTTATTTCGGATGCGAAATCATAGGCCGCGGCTGGGCCGACATCGACCCGAACATCCTTGGGCAGCAGGAAGCGGTGGCGCAGCTTGTTCCAGAGCGGCGCTTCCAGCTCGCTCTGGGCAAAATGCATCCAGGAATCCATCTCGGCGCGGCCGGCGAGACCGGGATTGGCGCCCATGCCCTTGTCAGAATGTTTGTCGGCCAGATAGACGCAGATCGCCGCTGAATCCGTGACCTTGAGCTCGCCGTCGATCAGGATCGGCACCTTGCCGGAGGGGTTGAGCGCATAGGCCTCCGGCGAGCGTAGCTTCACCTCGACGAATTCGTAGGGCTGCCCGAGTTCCTCGAGCATCCAGAGCACCCGGCTGACCCGGGATCCGCGCGATCCGACGGCGTTGTACATGGTTAACCTTGCTTTTCCGAAACCTTAGACCATCGCCCGCATCAGCCCAATGGCGCTCAGACGATGGTGTCGAAGAGCCGCAGGATGAACGATACCTGGTAGACAAGCGCGGCCGCGACGAAAGCGATGTGGAAACGGCGGTCGCGAACCAGGATCGCCACCAGGCAAAGCGCGACGAAGACCGGCGTGCGGATCAGATATTCATTGCCGAAGCGGGCGAAATGCTCCGGACCTTTGAGCAGCGTGTCGACCACGTCGAGCAGATAGGTCGCCGCCAGCAGCCCGAAGAACCAGGCGCGGCGCGAGTAAAAATAATCCTCGTAGCTGGTGTAATCGAGCATCGAATCCGGAAACAGCAGCGCACAGAGCAGGAACAGCGTGATGGCGTAGAAGATGATGAAAAGATATTTGCCGAAGGTCCAGTTCTCGATGGCGTAGAGGCCGAACTCCCACCACCAGAAATGCACCAGCATCAACAGCACCGAAGCGACCCAGGCGAGATGCACCGCATAGAGCCGGTACTGGCCGGGATGCTGGACGATGCGGGCAGTTCCCGAAAGCAGCCGCGTGACGCCGAGGCCGATCACCATGCCCATGACGATGCGGATATGCGGGAAGATGTCGTGCGGAGAGGCGATTTCGGTGGGCATGCGTAATCACAATGCGGCTGCTGCTTTGCCGCATATTGCGGTCTGTGCGCGCGAGCCGCAACGATATTTGCCCACTCACCGATCAGCCGACTGTTAAAACAGGAAATACCTCTGCGCCATCGGCAGCACGGTCGCGGGTTCGCAGGTCAACAACTCGCCGTCGGCCCGCACTTCGTAGGTTTCGGGATCGACCTCGACCTGCGGCGTCGCGTCGTTGAGCACCATGGAATGCTTGCCGATGCCGCAGCGGGTGTTCTCGACCGCGATCATCGCCTTGTCGACACCCAGCCTGCCCTGCAGGCCGGCATCGAACGCCGCCTTCGAGACGAAGGTCACCGAGGAGTTGGTCAAGGCCTTGCCGTAGGCGCCGAACATCGGCCGGTAGTGCATCGGCTGCGGCGTCGGGATCGAGGCGTTCGGGTCGCCCATGGGTGCTGCCGCGATCGAACCGCCGACCAGCACCATCTCCGGCTTGACGCCGAAGAAGGCCGGGTTCCACAGCACGAGATCCGCCCGCTTGCCGACGGTGATCGAGCCGATCTCCTTCGACAGGCCGTGCGCGATGGCCGGATTGATGGTGTATTTGGCGATGTAGCGGCGGACGCGGAAATTGTCGTTGTCGCCGGTCTCGTCAGGCAGCGCGCCGCGCTGGCGCTTCATCTTGTCGGCGGTCTGCCAGCAGCGGATCGCCACCTCGCCCACCCGGCCCATGGCCTGGCTGTCGGAAGAGATGATCGAAAAGGCGCCGATATCGTGCAGTATGTCCTCCGCCGCGATCGTCTCCTTGCGGATGCGGCTTTCGGCGAAGGCGATGTCCTCGGGGATCGACGGCGACAGATGATGGCAGACCATCAGCATGTCCAGATGCTCGGCCAAGGTGTTGACCGTGTAGGGCCTGGTCGGATTGGTCGAGGACGGGATGACGTTGGGCAGGCCGCAGACCTTGATGATGTCGGGCGCGTGGCCGCCGCCGGCGCCCTCGGTGTGGAAGGCATGGATGGTGCGGCCCTTGATGGCCGCCACCGTGTTTTCCACGAAGCCCGATTCGTTCAGCGTATCTGTATGGATCATCACCTGTACGTCGTAGGCGTCGGCGACCGACAGGCAGCAGTCGATGGCGGCCGGGGTCGTGCCCCAATCCTCGTGCAATTTCAGCGAGCAGGCGCCGGCCAGCACCATCTCTTCCAGCGCCGCGGGCTTTGAGGCATTGCCCTTGCCCGACAGGCCGATATTCATCGGGAACGCGTCAAAGGACTGGATCATGCGCGCCATGTGCCAGGGGCCGGGCGTGCAAGTGGTGGCCAGGGTGCCATGCGCGGGGCCCGTGCCGCCGCCCAGCATCGTCGTGATACCGCTCATCAGCGCTTCCTCGATCTGCTGCGGGCAGATGAAGTGGATATGCGCGTCGAAGCCGCCGGCCGTGAGGATCTTGCCCTCGCCGGCGATGATCTCGGTGCCGGGGCCAATGATGATGGTGACGCCAGCTTGGGTGTCCGGATTGCCGGCCTTGCCGATCGCGGCGATGCGGCCGTCCTTCAGGCCGATATCGGCCTTCACGATGCCGGTGAGCGCGTCGACGACCAGCGCATTGGTGATGACGGTATCGACAGCACCCTCGGCCCGCGTGACCTGGCTCTGGCCCATGCCGTCGCGGATGACTTTGCCGCCGCCGAATTTCACTTCCTCGCCATAAACGGTGAGGTCTTTCTCAACCTCGATGAAGAGCTCGGTGTCGGCAAGCCGCACCTTGTCGCCGACCGTCGGTCCATACATTTGCGCATAGGCGGCACGGCTTATCCTGGCCATCAGCAATTGCTCCCGAAATTCAGGTCGCCAAAAGTAAGGTTGTTTGGACGCGGGGCACACATTGTCGCCATCCAATGGTCATGCAATGACCCGCCCGGCGACACTTTGAGCGCCCATTTGAGCGTTCCCATCAGGCCGTTGAGGCGGGCGGAATCACTCCCAAGCCGATGGAAGGAATATCCATGCGCAAAGCGATACTTCTCGCCGCGACCGCCAGTCTGATGATGGCCGGAGCTGCCAGCGCTCAGCAGCAGCCGACACCGCAGCCTAGCCCGGCGCCCACCGCACCCGCCGCGCCGAAAGCCCAGTCCGCGGCGCCAGCGATCCAGAGCGTCAACGTCGTCGACATCACCGAACTGCCCAAGGACGCGCAGACGCAGGTCAACCAGATCGTGGCGCAGCGCGGCGATGCCGGCCTGCAGACATTGCGCAAGTCGATCGACGCCACGCCCAAGGTGAAATCCGCGCTCGAAGCCAAGGGCATGAGCTCGGCGCAGGTGATCGCCGCCAGCATGCAGCCCAATGGCGCGCTGACGCTGATCACCAAGAAAGCGAGCTGATTGCGTGCCTTGGCGGGCCGCCTTGCGGTCCGCCTGCCGGCTTTTGAAGGGAACCTGCGGCCAGACAGGACCGTTTCGCTGTTTTCGCCCCGCCACAAGTTCATTCAGGAGCGAGCGATGGCGACTGCCCCGCGTTTTGCAAAATGGAGTCCCGTGGCTGCCGCCACGCTTTTCATGGCCGCGACCCATGCGGCGTCCGCGGCGCAGCCGCTGGACAACGGCCGGCCTGCCGCGGCAATCGTCGATTCCGATGTCCGGCAGGAAGAGGCGCTGTCCACGACGGAGGCCGGAAAGGTCATCACGGCCATCGACCGCACCCGCGAGAATATCGGCGCGGTGCGCAAGATCACCAAGCTCGACACGGTCGACATCATCTTCCTGACCGACGCGGCGCGCAGCGAAGGCGGACCGCCGCCGGCCATCGAGAACAAGGTGAAGCAGCATCAGGAGGATGTCGCCGAATTGCGCCAGGAGATCGAGGCGAACGCCTTGCTCTTCAACGCAATCGATTCGCGGCGCGTGCAGGCCGAGGACGTGCTTGCCGTGGAGTTCGACAATCCGGGGAAGGTCGTCATCTATGCCGCCGCTAAGCCGCCGAAGTGATGTGAGCGCGCCGGACCTCACAGCTTGCCCATCACCTTCTGCTGGAAACCGTAGACCTCGCGCTTGCCGCCCAGCGGCACGAGCGTGACGTCGCGCTCCTGTCCCGGCTCGAAGCGCATGGCCGTGCCGGCGGCGATATCGAGCCGCATGCCGCGCGCGCGCTCGCGGTCGAATTTCAGGCCCTCATTGGTTTCGTAAAAATGATAGTGGCTGCCGACCTGGATCGGCCGGTCGCCGCTGTTTGCGACCTTGAGTGTCACCGTGGGCAGGCCCTTGTTCAGGTCGATACCGCCTTTGGCCGTAATGACTTCGCCGGGGATCATCGCACCCTCACAACATGCCAAAGGCAAGGCCGACGCCAATCGCCGCGCAAGCTGCGCCGGCGGTGCGCGCCACGCCGCGGAAGCGCGAGCCCAGGCCGAGACCGGCCGCGATGCCGACGCCGTGGAGCAGCGCCGTCGCCATCGCGAAGCCGGCCATATATTCAAAACCGCCGGCATTTTCCGGCACTTCGGTGCCATGAGCATGGCCATGGAACAGCGCGAACAGGCCGATGATGGCGATCCCGGCCGAGACCGGCAGGTCGATCGCCAGCGCCACCAGCAGACCGAGCGCCACGACGGAAGCGAGGATAGCCGGCTCGACGAAAGGCACCGGCACATGCAGCATGCCGAGCGCGCCGCCGGCCAGCATCACGCCGACGAAGGCCAGCGGCCAGGCCCAGACGGCCTTGCCGCCCTTCATCGCCGCCCAAAGGCCGACGGCGATCATCACGCTCATGTGGTCGAGCCCGGACAGCGGATGCGCGAACCCGGCTGCGAAGGAAGAGGTCGTGCCGACGCCGACATGGGCGTAGGCGGGCATGGCGGCCGCCAGCAACAGGACGACGGCGAGCGTGCTGCGTTTCGTCGAAGCGGGGATCATCTTTCTGCCCTTTCCAATTGACCCGGTTAAGCGGCCTTGCGCGGACCGCAGCCTTCGGCTTTGAGCACGCGCCTGGTCGAAGGCGGATATTTCGCCAGCTTGGCCGCCGGCCGGATCGGCCGCGGCGCGAAATTGCCGCCGCAATTTGGGCAGACGCCGCCCAGCACATTATCCACGCAGTCGGCGCAGAAGGTGCATTCGAAGGTGCAGATCAGCGCATCGGTCGCCTCCGGCGGCAGATCCTTGTCGCAGCATTCGCAATTGGGCCTGAGCTCCAGCATCGTCTTCCTCCTCACCGGATCGGTTCGTGCACGGTCACCAGCTTGGTGCCGTCGGGGAACGTCGCCTCGACCTGGACGTCATGGATCATCTCGGCGATGCCCTCCATGACCTGGGCGCGGGTGACGACATGGGCGCCCGCCTCCATCAGTTCCGCGACCGGGCGGCCATCGCGCGCCCCTTCGACTACGAAGTCCGTGATCAGGGCGATGGCTTCCGGATGGTTGAGCTTGACGCCGCGCTCCAGGCGCTTGCGCGCCACCATCGCCGCCATGGCGATGAGCAGCTTGTCTTTTTCACGCGGCGTAAGATTCATGCAATATCCCGGTGTTTCAGATCAGAGTGACCACAATTTGGGCAGGCCCGCCCGCCCATTAAGCAGTTCGACGAGCGGAACCAGCCGCTTGCGGAGCTGGTAGCCGTCGCCGGCACAGAGCCTCGCAAGAAGCTTGCCAGATCGGCCGACGCTCCAGAAACTGGCGCCGCCCCAGCCGCCGGTGCCAGGATCGCCGATGATGGCCCGGACCTTGCCCAGCAGATCTTCCGCTTGCGGCGAAACGAAGAGCACCGTGGCGACGGCAAGCGCGTCGCCGGTCGCCGCCCGCCGCTGGAGCGTTGCGGCGATGTCCGGGCCGAGCCTGAAATCCTCCGCATGGACCAGCGCACCGCCATGGCGAACCCGCCAGCGGTCATGGAAACTGCCTTGAACCATCCGCTCGCCCATCGCAAGCCGGCCGAACAGCGTGGCTTCGAGCATCAATGCCTCGGCATCGTCGCCAAGCTCGACATCCAGAGTGCGGGCGAAGGCGGCGCGGTCGAAAACGATGGTTTCCTGCGGCAACCAGGCGATGCGGCCGCCCGAACCGACCCGCAGGCCGACGCTTGTCTCGGCCCTGTCGGCGGCGGCGCGATAGACCTTCTCGCAGGCCTGGGTGGTGATGGAGGCTGAGGCATCGGCGCCGACCTCGATCGTCCAGCCAAGGCGGTCGCCGCCGGTCAGCCCGCCAGCCGTGTTGATGAGCACCGCCTCGAGCGGATCGCCTTGCACCGCCGGCAGGCGGATCTTGGCCGATCCGTCCTGGTAGAGGCGCTGCAAGCGTGTCCGGCCATCGCCCTTGCCGCAGAAAAGCCTGGCTCGCCCGGCAACACGTTGCGCGGCAGGCAAAGGAGCGGCGGCCGCAGGCAAAGCGGGCCGGGATGTCAGGGTGTTCTCGATCGTGTCCACGATTCCAGGTTAAGCACTCCGGCGGCTTTGTCGATATATCGCTTGTTGCTTGACATCGTTTTGGTTTCTATAGAGGGAAGCCACCCTGGAGCGGTCGCGCGGTGTCTGGCGAGGTAAGGGCAACGGCGTTTGTTGGATCCGGGGATAAAAAAGGCGCTGATCAGTTGGCGTCGGGAAACGACAGGGAAGGAACCGAATGGCTGACCAACTGACGACCGAGATCATCGAAAAGATCAAAGCGCATGCCGACACCGGCGGCGAGGAAATCACCGCCAGCACCGATCTCGGAACGCTCGGTATCCATTCGCTGGAGTTGACCGAGATCATCTTCGATCTCGAGGAAAAATACGGCATCGAGATCGAAATGAACACGGTCGATGCCTGGAGCAATCTCAAGAACGTCGGCGACATGGTCGAGGCGGTTCGCGAACTGATCGCGAAAAAAGCCTGACTGCATGCAAAAACGCGTCGTCATCACCGGTATCGGCGGGATTTGCGGGCTCGGCAACGATGCGGCGGGGATCTGGGACGCCATGCGCGCCGGCCGCTCCGCCATCGGCCCCATCGACAATCCGTCGCTGCATGACCTCAAGGTCAAGACCGGTTGCGAAATCAAGCAATTGCCGGATCATGGCATCGACCGCAAGCAGGGGGTGTCGATGGACCGCTTCAGCCTGCTGGCGGTGATCGCGGCGCGGGAAGCGATGCGGCAATCGGGCTTGACCGCGCATGCCGACAACACCTACCGGATGGGTGCAGTCGTCGGCGTCGGTGTCGCGGGCTTCGAGACCATCGAGGAGAATTACCGCGCAATCCTGCTCGAAGGGCGCAACCGCGCCGCCATCTTCACCGTGCCGAAAGTGATGCCGGGCGCGGCCGCCGGCCAAGTCAGCATGAATCTCGGGCTGCGCGGCCCTGTCTTCGGCGCCACTTCAGCCTGCTCGTCCGCCAACCATGCGATTTCCTCGGCCGTCGACCAGATCAGGCTCGGCCGCGCCGACGTGATGGTCGCCGGCGGCACCGAAGCGCCGCTGGTATGGGGCGTGCTGAAGGGCTGGGAGGCGCTCAGAGTGCTTTCGCCCGACACCTGCAGGCCGTTCTCGGCCGACCGTGCCGGCCTTGTGCTCGGCGAAGGCGCCGGCATGGCGGTGCTGGAAAGCTATGATCATGCGATGGCGCGCGGCGCCACGATTCTGGCCGAGATCGCCGGCGTCGGGCTTTCGGCCGATGCCTCCGACATCGTCGCGCCGACCGTCGAGGGACCGGAAGCGGCCATGCGTTTCTGCCTGGCTGATGCCGGGCTCAATCCGCAAGATGTCGACTATCTCAACGCGCACGGCACCGGCACCAAGGCCAACGACCAGATCGAGACAGCGGCGATCAAGCGCGTCTTCGGCGACCATGCCCGTTCGCTTTCGGTGTCGTCGACAAAGTCGATGCATGCGCATTGCCTCGGCGCTTCGGGCGGACTGGAGATGATCGCCTGCGTGATGGCGATCCGTGACGGCATGGTGCCGCCGACCGCCAACTATCGCGAGCCGGACCCGGAATGCGATCTCGACGTGACGCCGAACACGGCGCGCGAGCGCAAGGTGCGCGCCGCGCTCAGCAACAGTTTCGCCTTCGGCGGAACCAATGCGGTGCTGGCCTTCAAGGCGATCTGACCGGCCGAAGCCGACCGGCTGACTGTGTGTGCACGGCAAGCTGGTGGGAGCATGATGCCGAAAGGTGGGAGCCGGTTTTCGGAGAAGATCATGCTCCAACAAAGAGTTAGATCAGGATGCCGATTCAACGAAACGTCATCCTGATCTGGCGGCGTATTGATCCCGGCTGGCCGGGGTCCTAATTCTCCCTGACCCGCCATAAGCGCCGCCCCGCGCCAATCCGCATTCGGAGTTTGCG
This sequence comes from Mesorhizobium sp. CA4, assembly GCF_020165075.1. Lineage (NCBI taxonomy): Bacteria > Pseudomonadati > Pseudomonadota > Alphaproteobacteria > Hyphomicrobiales > Phyllobacteriaceae > Mesorhizobium > Mesorhizobium sp. CA4. The sequence goes on along the minus strand of NZ_JAIUHK010000002.1, from coordinate 103,066 downwards.
ATGACCGACCTGTCCGCCTTTCCGATCGCCAAGCGCTGGCCGGCCAAACATCCCGAGCGCCTGCAGCTCTATTCCGCCACGACGCCCAATGGCGTGAAGGTCTCGATTGCGCTGGAGGAGATCGGCCTTCCCTACGAGCCGCATTATGTCGATATCGGCAAGAACGAGAGCTGGACGCCGGAATTCCTGTCGCTCAACCCGAACGGCAAGATACCGGCGATCATCGACCCGGACGGTCCGGGCGGCAAGCCGATCGGCCTGTTCGAGTCCGGCGCCATCCTGCTCTATCTGGCCGACAAGACCGGCAAGCTCATTCCCGCCGATCCGGCGCGCCGTTACGAGGCGATCCAATGGGTGTTCTTCCAGATGGCGGCGATCGGCCCGATCTTCGGGCAGGTCGGCTTCTTCCACAAATTCGCCGGGCGCGAAATTGCCGACAAGCGGCCGCTGGAGCGCTACCGCGACGAGTCGCGGCGGCTGATCGGCGTGCTCGAAACGCGCCTGAAGGGCCGCAAATGGATCATGGACGACGACTACACAATCGCCGATGTCTCGATGCTGGGCTGGGTGCGCAACCTGATCGGCTTCTACGAGGCGCGCGACCTGGTCGGCTTCGACGATTTCCCGACCGTCGCCGAATGGCTGGAGCGCGGCTTGGCACGGCCGGCGGTGAAGCGGGGGCTCACCATTCCAGCGAAAGGCTAGGGCTCTTATTTCGGCTCTTATTTCGACTTGGCGCTGGTTCGCCTGCCAAGCATGGACGCGGCCAATCTTGCAGTCGCCACCACCGCGCCAGTCGCAACGCTTGCGACCGTGCGTATCGGACCCGATTTGCTTGCAGCTGGCTTGTGCGGCTTCTGCGCTTTGGCCGCGACCTTGTGGGCCGCGCCGGGCGTCACTTTCTTCGGCGCTGCTTTACCGAAAGCCGGCTTGGCGTCCTTCGATCGTTCGGCCGCCGCGGGGCCGGCGCCGGCTGGGGCTTGCGTCATCCTGGATTGGCTGGCCCTGGCCTTCTTGGGCGCGGTTTTTCTGCTGTTCGTTGCCATCTGACGGCTCCTGCATTCTCGGTTCGCAGTTTCGGAGGGAAAGCGTTCGCCGCCTTCCTGGAATTGCTCCGGCGCCGGACAATTCGGGATAGGGCCATAACGGCGCGAAAACCTTAAGGTTCCCGCCCAAAACTATTGAAAATTGAGCAGGTTAACCAATAACCAAGGAACCGACGACCATATCGGCAGGCCGGCGCCGCGCCAGCACCCGCTCGATGTTGGGCATGTCGTTGGAGGCGATCCAGGCGCGGGCGTCCTCGTCGGATTTGCCGTGTTCGCGCCAGCGCTCCATCAGCCGGCGCTCGAGCTCAGCCCGCGGCACGTCGACGAAGATGGTGAAATCGAACAAAGGCGCCAGCCGCGACCAGGGCTCCTCGTCGAGCAGCAGGTAGTTGCCTTCGACCAGGACAAACTTGGTGTCGGCGGAAACGATTTCGGCCGCCGCGCGCGACAGTTCCATGCTGCGGTCGAACACGGGAATCGCGATATCGGGTTCGCCGGAGCGGATGCGCTTCAGCAGCGTCTCGAAGCCGGCGAAATCGAAGGTTTCCGGCGCGCCCTTGCGGGGACGCAGGCCGCGGCGGTTGAGAATAATGTCGTCATAGTGGAAGCCGTCCATCGGCACGACCTCCGAGCTGCCCTCCGGCAAAAGCTCATGCAATGAGGCGGATATTGTCGACTTGCCGGCGCCGGGCGGACCAGCGATGGCGACGACGAAGCGTTTGGCCTTGCCGGCGCGCTTGAAGATGGCGGCTGTGATATGAGCGATCTCGGACATAGGCGCCTTTCCGGTGCTGTTCGGCCGACATTTTGGCGGCACCGAGCGGAAATTTCAAATCTTAGAACGTCGTTTAGATCGCAAGCTGCCGGTCACATGCTGCCGGTTCATGCAGAAATCCAAAACGCCGGCGGGACAGCACCCCCTCTGTCCTACCGGCTTTCGTCGCTCGGAAAGCCAAGCAATTGGCTTCCCGTCCGCTGCGCGGACCCATCCTGGCCGACCTCTCAAGCAGGAACCGAACGGCCGATGCGCAGGAACCCGCCGTCGAACGGCACCTCCCGCGCTGCCCCGCCGGCAGCGAGGACACGCAAGCGGTCAGGCGCGGTTTCCAGGCCGCCTAGCGGTCCGGCCTCGGCGAACGGAACCGCGCCGATCACATGGCGAAACGAGACCGACCGCCCCTCGGCCAGCGCAAAGGCCGTCGCCACGCCTTCATGCTTCAGCCAGTTGTCGCCGAGCGAAGCGGCATGGCCGACGGCCGTGCGGCCGTCCTCGACGCCGAGCACGCCGACGTGACGGCCGCTCCAGGGCGCGTAGTCGCGGCCGCCATTCGAGAACCACAGCATGGTGACCGGCAGTTCGGCCGGGTTCTTCAGCACCAGAACCAGGTCCTGCTCGGCGCGGCGGGCAATCGCCGTCCAGCCCGGCCCGCCGTGATCCGCCTCGACCAGGGTGATGAAATCTTCGCGCCTGTCTTCGATGCGGTAGTCGGTGAGGTCGGTTGTGCCGCCGGCGGCGAGCGGAAACTGCGCAAGGTCACCGGCGCGGGCCGGATAGGCCAGCATGAAGCTGCCGCGCGCCGGATCGGGCTCGAGCGGCGTGGCGGGCGTCACCGCCACGCGTTTTGGCGAGAAGGCCAACCGGCCGCCGCCTTGCATGGCCGTCATCGGATGATGGGCGACGGAGATCGCGCCCGAGCCGCCGGAAAAGATGTGCTCCTGGTAGAGGAAGGGGTGGCCGTCGCGCAGCGTGAAGACCTTGTCGACAGCGGCGCCCATCACCTTGCGGCGCAGCCGAAAAACGGCCCGCCAGCCGCCGGCAATGGCGGCGCTTTCGACGACGTCCCATTCGCTGTTGGCCGGCCAGCCATGCAGGGGTGCGGCCTCGACGTCGCTGGCGGAGAAGGGCGCGCAGAGGAAATCGCCGGAGAGCCTCACCGTGCCTTCGGGGAGGCTCTCAGGCAATGTCTCGCGCGGCGTGCCGACCCAGGGCGCGCGATGCAGCGGTTTCAGAACGCGGCCGTCGGCTTCGATGTCCATGGCACTGATGTGACCGACGGCGAGATCGAGCGAGACGGAGATGCCCTTTGCGGTGATGGTAGCCGTGTCCATGGATGCCTCCCGGCGAATCTTTTTCTCGCGGCAGCAAAGCCTGTCCAGCACCGGATACGCAAGCGAGATGGCAGGCAATTTGCATCAGTTCCTCACCCTCCCCCTTGTGGGGAGGGTCGGCGAGCGGTCGGAGCAAAGCGGAGACCGGTCGACGGGGTGGGCTCAAAGAAAGTATTCTTTCGATCCCCACCCCGATCCGCTGCGCGGATCGACCCTCTCCACAAGGGGGAGGATAAGGAACCCTACTGCCGCTTATACTCCCTGACCGGCGACTTCGTGCCGTCGGTATAGGTCACCTGCACCGCCATCGATTTCACGTCGTCCTTGACCTTGAAGTAAGGCTGGTAGTCGGAGGGGATGGCGTAGGGGTCCTTGGCGTCGCAGGGCGGCATCTTGATCTCCTTGTCGAGCGCGGTGCCGTTCAGGCCGTAATGCACCGCCTTGATGGCGCAGCGGAAGGAGAGCATCTGGGTGAAATAGACCAAGCCGCGATTGCCGCCGGCGTCGAAGGCGATCCAAGACGTCCAGAACTGGTCGAGGATCTGCTTGTTGCCTTGCTGAAGCGCCGAATCCGGATCGAAGCGGATGTCGAACGGGCCGGTCTCGCGGCCGCGGATGTCGAGATATTTGATGGCGATGATGGCGGCGGCGGTGCTGTCCGGCAATTCGAAGCTCGGATTGGGCATCGGCTTGCCGGTGCGCTGGTCGTTCATCGCCATCAGGCCGGTGTCGGTGAACGGACCGCTATCGCCGAGGCGCCAGGAAATCGCAGTCGCCGGCTCCGGCAGCGAGATCGTCATCGACCAGCCGGCGTTGGAGCGCATCGGCGTCAGCGTCGGCACGAAGCGCGACGGGTCGAGCACGTCGCCCAATGCCGCGAGACGCGTGCGGCTGCGGTCGAGCCAGTCGGCCAGTTGGGTCTGATCGACGAAATATCTGAGCAGGCCGCCACCCTTCTCATAGGAAACGAACTTGGCCAGCGCCTGCGCTTCGCTGCGCTTGTCGGCGAGCGTCTGGCTGCCGAGACGATCCTCGGAAAATTCCTGCGCCAGGAGAAAATAAGCCGGCGCGTAATCCGGGTTGGCGGCGATGAAGGCGTTGAGCTTGTCCACCCGCTGGGCGTCGTCGAACTGCAACAGATGGACAAGCCTGAGCGACGGCGCCTTGGCCTTTTCCGCCAGAGAACCGAACACTTCGCGGGCGCCGGCCTTGCCGTCCTGGACCCTGAGCAGCGTGGCAAAGCGCGTGTAGGGGTCGACCGCGTCGACATCGAAGCCGGCAAAGGCAAGATAGGAGCGGCGCGCGTTGAGCATGTCGCCGGCAAGCTCGTAGACGCGGGCATTGTGATAAAACTCGTCCGGGCGATTCGGATCGGCGATCGCGCCGCCCTGCGCAGAGAGCTGCGCGAATCCCTTGGCGATCGTGTCGATCGAAGCGGCGACCTGCTCGGTCGTCGCCTGCAGTTTTTCCACCTGCGCCTGCTGCTGTTCTTGGCCCGCGGCCAGGTTGTCGGTGGTCTGCTTGACCGCTTCGACGGTTTTCTGCGTCTCGGCGCCTTGCGCGGTCTGCTTGGTCTGCGTCTGCGCGATCTCCTCAGTCGTCTTCGCCACCGTGTCGGTGGATTTCTTGACCGCCTCGACGATCTTCTGCGTCTCTGTGACGGTCTTCTCGACCTTCGCCACTTTCTGCGAGACGATGCCCAGCGACTGCTGCAGCTCGGCCACCGCCGGCACTAGGCTGGCGACCACGCCGTTCTGCGAATTCGTTTGCTGCTGGATGCCGTAGACGCCGCCGGCGATCGCCGCGGCGCTGGTGGCGAAGATCAGCGCCGGCATGGCTTTAGCCGCCAGCACCAGGCGCAGCACCATGGCGACGGCGATGATCAGCGCCGCGACCGCGGCTCCAAGCGCGATATAGGCGGCAAAGGGTCCGAGCGGGTTGAGCACGTCGCCGACCGCGCCGCTGATAAAGGCGAAGCTCGCCGCCCATTTGCCGGTGCGGCTGAGCGATGCTCGCAAAAGCGAGGTCGTACCCCTGGCGATTTCCGACATTGCCGATCCCCCCAAAACCAAGCCGCACGCATATTAACGGAAAGGTGGAGCGGAACGCAAAGCGGGGGTGAGCAGGCGGCCGGCGATTGGCGAAAGCCTGCGCGACATACGATCTCCCCCTTGCGGGCCGCAAGGGGAGATTGGCAGCTTCGGCGACGGCTCGAACCTCCAAAACCTGGGCAAATGCCTTATTGCCGCCGTTAACCAGTTGGACGCGGCACATGCGTTACGTTAGCTTCGCCGCATCTCAGCAACAGCTTTAGAACCGTCTTGCCCCGTCCCTTCCTCATCCTCCAGAAACTCATCGCTGCGATGGCCCTGCTCCTGCTGGTCGCCGGCTGCACCACGGCCGCGCCGCCTGAAAGCGTGCTTGCCGTGCCGGCCAAGCCGCAGAAATATGCGGCGATCGTGGTTGACGCCTCGACCGGCAAGACCTTGTTCGAGGTCAATTCCACGGCGCAGCGCTATCCCGCCTCGCTGACCAAGATGATGACGCTCTACATGCTGTTCGAGGCGCTGGAGAGCGGCCGCGTCACCAAGCAGACGCAGATCCCGGTTTCCGACCACGCCGCCTCGCAGCCGCCGACGAAGCTGCGCTTCCGGCGCGGCGAGACGATCGACATCGATTCCGCCATCCGCGCCATGGTGGTGAAGTCCGCAAACGACGTGGCGGTGGCGGTGGGCGAATATCTGGGCGGCGGCTCGGAGGACCAGTTCGCCGCCACGATGACCGCCAAGGCCCGCTCGCTCGGCATGACCGGCACCAATTTCCGCAATGCCTGCGGCCTGCCCGACGACGGCCAGGTGACGACGGCGCGCGACATGGCGGTGCTGGGCATGGCGCTGGAAAAGCGCTTCCCGCAGCACTTCCACTATTTCTCCGAAAGCGATTTCATGTTCCGCGGGCGGCTGGTGCGCGGCCACAACGACATGCTGGGGCGCGTGCGCGGGGTCGACGGCATCAAGACCGGCTACATAAGAGCTTCCGGCTACAACATCGTCACCTCCTACAATGCCGATGGGCGGCATCTGATCGTGGTGGTAATGGGCGCCGACAGCGCGCGCCAGCGCAACAACCATGTCGAGGCGCTGATCCAGCGAAGCCTGGGGCCGACGATAGCCGATGCCGGCCAGCCCAGGCTGATGTATTCCGGGCAACAGCCGGCCTCGCCGCCGCCTGGCCTGCAGCCGCCCGACTCGGCTTTGCCCGGCCTGTCGACGCCGAATCAGGCGACGCCTGCGTCGACGCGGCCGGGCCAGCCGGCGTCGGATCTGCCGTCGCCGGACTTAGCGTCGCCCAGTTCGCCGCTGCTGCTACCGGCGCAGTAGAACGGTGCCCTTGTCGGCTCGTCATTCTAGGGCGGAGCAAGGAGCGAAGCGACGCGCGCAGACCCTAGAATCCATGCCGCGACCTGTGAACGTCGCGACGGTGCAGACAGTGGCGCCGGAACGCCGGCGTAGGCGTCCTCGTTCTGCACCGATGCATTTTTCGGCGGGCGTAATGGCATGGATTCCAGGGTCTGCGCGACGCTTCGCGTCGCTCCGCCCTAGAATGACGACCTCATTGGGAGGCGTTGTCCCACCAATCTTTTATCTGACCACCAGCACCGGGATCTGCGTCAGCGACACCACCTCCGCCGTCTGGCTGCCGAGCACAAGGCGTCCCAGCCCGCGGCGGCCGTGCGAGGCCATGACGATCAGGTCGCAGGCCTCCGCGGCAGCCACATCGAGGATCGCCTCGGCGGGCGTCCGGTTCTCGATGTGCAGGGTCTTCGCACCGATGCCCTTCGCGCCGGCCTCGGCCTGGCATTTGTCGAGCACCTCGCGGGCATATTTGCGCGCGTTTTCCTGGTAATTGGTGAGCTCGTCGGCGGCGACATAACCGGCCATGGCGCCGCCCCAGGCGAGCGTCGGGAACGGCTCGGAGACGGTGACGAAGACGACGGCGGCGCCGAGCCCCTCGGCCAGCTCAAGCCCGTGGGCGACGCCCTTTTGGGCGAGTTCCGAACCGTCGGTGGCGATCAGGATTTTCTTGTACATGGCGGCGATCCCTCATTTGCGGGCGCTGCGCGCCCCAGGTGGCGGGAACCTGAACGGTCAGGCCCGATGTCGATATAGTCAGCCTATCAGGCCCGCCACAGGGGACAGGTTGATCTCACTCAAGGCCAGGGGGCGGAGACGATTGCTCCAGGGGTGGTGAGAAATTGCCGACGGCGCTCCCCCTCACCAGCCTCCGCTTCGCTCGGCTGACCTCTCCCCGGCGGGGAGAGGAGATTGTCAGCGCCGGCGCTTCCCTCTTCTTCCCGGCGGGGAGAAGGTGGCCGCGTAACGGGTGGATGAGGGGGTGCGCCGACCTATGCAATTGCCTAAGCAGCCCGCCCGCCCGATCACAAGAACTTGTTCCGTCACACACTTTTCACACTGACCATGGATATGCCGCCGGCTTGGCGTATCGTATCGCAAAGCCTCGAACAGGAGCACCGAGCATGGCAGGCGACCCGAAGGCATCCGCGCAGCCCGACGACGAGAACGACATCGCCGGCGAGTATCTCGAGGCGGAAACCGTGCCGGAGGATGCGCAAGCAGCCGCCGACGAGATCCTCGAAGCGCCGGAGGTGCCGGATTCCGAACCGCATGTTCCCGGCGCGACCAGGGTCAAGCCGAAGAAGAAACCCTCTGCGATATCGGGGCGCAAATTCCGCAAGCGCGACCTGGTGCGCATCGACGATCTGAGGCCCAGCCTCGCCGATCGCATTCGCTCCGACCATCCCGACCTGCCGCGCGGCGCCCGCATCAGCCGCGAGGAGCTCGGCCGCTACCGCATGCGCTACATGGAGGAACTGCTGCAGCAGGAGCATGGCGAATTCTCCGAGCTCGACCGCCAGGTGGTGGAATCGATCGCCAGGCAGGACACGATCTCGGAAAACTCGGAAGAGGAGTTCGAGGAGCACCGCTCCTTCGCCGACCGCGTCTCCGACGGCATGGCCGAGTTCGGCGGCAGCTGGTGGTTCCTGATCTCCTTCGCGGCGGTGCTGTTGATCTGGATCGGCCTCAACCTCGTCCAGGGCGAATCCAAGGCCTTCGACCCCTATCCGTTCATCCTGCTCAACCTTCTGCTCTCCTGTATCGCCGCCATCCAGGCGCCGGTGATCATGATGAGCCAGAAGCGCCAGGAAGCCAAAGACCGGCTGCGCTCCTTCAACGACTACCGGGTGAACCTCAAGGCCGAGCTGGAAGTGCGGCACCTGCACGAAAAGCTCGACTACCTGATCTCGCGCCAATGGCAGCGCCTGGCCGAGATGCAGCAGATGCAGCTGGATGCCATGCACGAGCTGGCAAGCGCGAAGAAGCAGAAGCACACCGCGCGGGCGGTGCGGCGCAAGACGGCGAAGGTCGAGGCAGAAGGTTAGGCCACCGGAGCTTCGGTTCCTCGCCCCCGCCAGAGCGGGGGAGAGGTGGCTCGGCGAAGCCGAGACGGAGAGGGGGAGCGCCGTCTCCGATGGCCTATCGGTCGGACAATCACCCAACAGCCCACCGCACAATCGCCAATTGCCCGTTGAAGCCCGCAGCGGCTTCCGCTAAGAAGCCGTGGCTGGCCGGCTCACCGGCCGGTTCGTTTTCCGGTTCTCCGGGAAGCACCCGTAGCTCAGCTGGATAGAGCGCTGCCCTCCGAAGGCAGAGGTCACAAGTTCGAATCTTGTCGGGTGCGCCAATTTCGGTTTCCGCGGCTTCAGAAGGGCGAAAAGCAGCTGCGACACGCGTCCTGAAAGCCTTGTCGAGGGCTACTTCAGCACAATAACTCCGTTCGCAACTTGATGGAACAAAATCTCCCTTGGCGGGTAAGGTCTCCATGTCGTCGGGTCGTTGTCTATGCGGGTCAGTGCGCTACCAAATCGCGGGTGAGCTTGCACAGCCTGTAGCCTGTCACTGCACCCAATGCGCCCGCACCAGTGGCAACTTCGCGGCTATGGCGGCCTGTCGCTCGGAGAATCTTGAACTGCTAGCGTCGTCTACCCTCAGTTGGTACCGCTCGTCACACGACGTCGAGCGCGGTTTCTGCTCGCGCTGCGGCGGTAATCTATTCTGGAAGGCGGCTCCCGGCCTTCAAACCTTCGTCGCTGCCGGAACCCTTGACCCACCGACAGGCCTGCGCCTTAGCAAGCATATTTTCGTGGGATCGAAGTCCGATTTTTACGATCTAACCGACGGGCTACCGCAGGAGCAGGACGGCTAGTTTCAGCTGCAGGCGCACGTGAGGGACCGACAGATGAAGTCCAACGGTGAGAGCAAGCCAGGGCACGAAAACCCGTAAGGAAGCCCCGGCGATTAGCCACTTCGATCTGACTTCATCAGCCCCTTTCTAGAGCTCTAGCCCAAGCCGGACGATTGATCAGAGATCGAAATCACGTCGGTTGCACGCTGCGTCGGCGCTGCCGAGAGCTCCTGGCAGCATGGCGGCGACGTACAGCGTCCGATACTCAATCGGCACAGGTCCTGCCTTCCACCTCTCCGCCAACTGAGATCGCCTTAGCCTCACCTCACCACCTCCCCTATCGCCTGCGCCAGCCTCTCGACCCCATCCCTCATCTGCGCGGCATCACACGCCGCATAGCCCAGCACCAGCCCTTGGGTCGGCGCGGTGTTCTGGAAATATTTCGACAGCGGCGAGACGTTGATGGCCCGTCTGGCCGCCGCCTGGCTGACCTCGATGTCGTCGATGCCTTCCTTGAGGTAGCCCACCACCTGGATGCCGGCTTCGGCGGGGGAGAGCGTGATCTCGTCGCGCAGGCGCTCGGTGACGATGTCGCGGAAGAGCTGGCGGCGCTGGGCGTAGATGCGGCGCATGCGTTTGAGATGCCGGCTCATATGGCCCTCGGTGATGAAATCGGCCAAGGCGGCCTGCAGCAGCAGCGGCGCGAACTGGCCGGTGGTGGAGAGCGCGTTGACGATGCGGCTGGCGAGCTCTTGCGGCAGCACCATGAAGCCGAGGCGCAGCGCAGGGAACAAAAGCTTGGCGAAGGTGCCGACATAGATGACGCGGCCGGAGCGGTCCATGCTCTGGATCGCCGGCACGGGGCGGCCTTGAAAGCGGTATTCGCCGTCGAAATCGTCCTCGATCACCCAGGCATTCGCGGTATCGGCGATGTCGAGCAGGCGCAGCCGCTCCTCCATGCGCATGGTGATGCCCAGCGGATGCTGGCAGGCCGGCGTCACATAGATGAGGCGGGGCAACGGGTCCGGCGGGTCGAGATGCCAGCCGCGCTCCTGGTCGACCGCAATCGGCAGGATCCTGGCGCCGGCCACGGTGAAGGCGGCCTTGGCGCCGTAATAGCCGGGCTCCTCCATCCACACCGTGTCGTCGGGGTCGAGCAGCAGGCGAGCGAGAAGATCGAAGGCGGCCTGGGCGCCGGTCGTGATGACGATCTGCTCGGCACGGCAGCGCACGCCGCGCGCGGAATAAAGATAGCCGGCGATCGCGTCTTTCAGCGCCGGGTGGCCGGTGACATCATAGGTGCCGAACAGCGTCTCGCCGCCATGGCTGGCGCGGCGCGCGACCAGCCGGCCCCAGACGCCGAAGGGAAAGCTCTGCGCATCCGGCATGCCGGGGTGGAAAGCGACATGTCCCGGCCGGCCGTGATGATAAGGCTGGCTGAGCAGCTGCTGGCCGCGCAAGGAGGGTGATCGCAGCGGGACGGGCGGCTCCTCGCGCGGTGATTCGCGCGGGCCGTCCGGCAGGTCGACGATGACGGGCCGCGCGCCCTGGCGGTTGGCGAGATAGCCTTCGGTGACCAGCTGTTCGTAGGCGGCGACGATGGTGTTGCGGCCAAGGCCGAGCTCGGCGGCCAGGGCGCGCGTGGAAGGAAGCTCCGAGCCGGGGGGAAGCGCGCGGCTGCGGATGATGGCGACGAGGCCGTGATAGAGCTGGCGCGAGAGATGCTCGGGGCTCGAGCGGTTCACGGCCAGCATGTCGAGCGGGAAGGCCTGGGGTTTGGGGTGGGGGCGCATGGCTGGCTAGTCTCCGCGGCCTGCCGGCCACGGAAGCTCCCAAAGAGCTCGCCTTGCAGCAACGTCGGCGATTGGCGAAAGCCTGGGCGACATCTGATCTCCCCCCTTGCGGGGGAGATGTCCGGCAGGACAGAGGGGGGTGCCTCGCGCCGACGCTGGACGCTTAGCTCCATAGTGCTGCGTGGATGCTCTTGGATTTCCCATCCCCCATCCTGCCACACCGACCCTCCTACACAAACTGGTTCCTTCATTTTTCGGAAAACTGGCCCTCGCGAGGGAGACAGAGCGGGGTAGACTTCGCGCAATGACGTTGGGGCAAGACGTCGACAAGGACATGTAACACGGGGAACTGTGAGGCGCGGCGCTGGGAGGGCGTCTTGCCGAACGAAACGGCAGGGCTTCGCCCTGTCGCCAGCAATCGCGGTCATCTCCTCCCGGGACCAGATACCCTGCAGCGATCCGGCTGCGGGGCGGAAAGCGAGCAATGACGACAATTCGACTTGGCATCAACCCGATCACCTGGACCAATGACGACGTGCCGGAACTGGGCGGCGACACGCCGCTCGAGACCTGCCTCGCAGAAACCGCGGAGGCCGGCTATGCCGGCACCGAGCTTGGCGGCAAGTTCCCGCGCGACAGCCGCACGCTTCGGCCGATCCTCGACCGTTACGGGCTGGCGCTGGTCTCCGGCTGGTATGACGGGCGCATCTGCGAGAAGGAGGTGGACGAGGAATTCGAGGCGATCCGGCCGCATCTGACGCTGCTTCGCGATCTTGGCGCCAGGCGCGTCGTCTATGCCGACACCTCGCGCGGCCGGCATGGCGCGATCCACGACCCGATCTCGCAGCGGCCGAAGCTGATGGACGGGGAATGGAAGGCCTATGGAGCCAAGATCACGCGGCTCGCGGAGCGGTTTTCGGATTTCGGCGTCGGCATGGCCTTCCACCATCACATGGGCACGATCGTCGAGACCGACGGGGAAATCGACAGGCTGATGCACAGCACCGGCGAGGCGGTCGGCCTGCTCTACGACACCGGACACTGCGCCTTTGCCGGCGGCGACCCGGAGCAATTGCTGCGCCGGCATGTCGAGCGCGTCGTGCATGTCCATTGCAAGGATGTGCGGCCGGCCATCCTGAAGAAGGCGCGCGAGGCCGATATGAGCTTCATGGGCGCGGTGATGGAGGGCATTTTTACCGTGCCCGGCGACGGCGCGATCGACTATCCGACGCTCCTAAAAATCTTCGCCGACCAGGGCTATTCGGGGTGGCTGGTGGTGGAGGCCGAGCAGGACCCGGCCAAGGCGCATCCGTTGACCTATGCGACGATGGGCTATCGCAATCTGAAGAAACTGGCGCAAGATGCCGGTTTCTACGTGCACGAGCGCAAGGCTTGAGGAAGGCAGGGGCGCTGGCGGGATGGGTTCGGTAGTCTTCAAGAACGTGGTCAAGAATTTCGGCGCGCTCAACGTGCTGCGATCGCTGGACCTCACCGTGCCGGACCATAAGTTCCTCGCCCTTCTCGGCCCCTCGGGCTGCGGCAAGACGACGGCGCTGCGCATCCTGGCGGGGCTCGACATGCCGACCGCCGGCAAGGTGTTCATCGGCGAGCGCGACGTCACCCGGCTGCAGCCGCGCGACCGCGACATCGCCATGGTGTTCCAGAGCTACGCGCTCTATCCGCAGATGACGGTCGCGGACAATATCGGTTATCCGCTGTGGATACGCGGCACATCCGAGGCCGGGCGCAAGGCCAAGATCGGCGAGGTAGCCGCCATCCTCGAAATCGGCCATCTGCTCGACCGCCGGCCGCGCCAGCTTTCCGGCGGCCAGAGACAGCGCGTGGCGCTGGCCCGCGCCATCGTGCGCGACCCGGCCGCCTTCCTGATGGACGAGCCGCTCTCCAATCTCGACGCGCGGCTCAGGCTAACCATGCGCGGCGAGATCAAGCGGCTCTGCCAGCGCCTCAGCGCCACCACCATCTATGTCACCCACGACCAGGTCGAGGCGCTCACCATGGCCGACCTCGTCGCCGTCATGCAGGGCGGCGAGCTGCAGCAGATGGCGCCGCCCATCGAGATCTACGACCGCCCGGCGAACCGTTTCGTCGCCACCTTCGTCGGCAATCCGCCAATGAACATCCTGCCGGCCGCGCTTTGCGAGCAAGGCGTGACGGTCGCCACCGGGATCGTGCCGGTGGATCAGACACGGCTCGCCGCATGCCGCCTGGCGGAGATCGTGGAGATCGGGCTGAGACCGGAAGACTGCAGCGTCGCGCCGCCGGGCGAAGCGGGCGCACTGCAGGGCGAAATCTATGTGGTCGAGCCCATGGGCAACGAGACGCTGGTCAATGTCCGCCTTGAAGGCGGCAACGTCCAGGTGCGTGCCGGACGCGATTTCAGGGGTGTGGTGGGTGAAAGCATCGGCGTCGCCTTCGACCCGGCGAACGCCTGTTTCTTCAATTCGGCCGGCCTAACCGCCGTCCACCGGGTCAACAACAATGGGAGAGTGAAATGATGCATTCCAGCAGACTTACTCGCCGCTACGTCATCAAGGGCGGGCTCGGCCTCGCCTTGGCCAGCACGGCCCTGACCACGCTCGACCTGCCGATGCCGGCTCGCGCAGCCGGCAAGAAGGTGATCATCGGCGCCTTCGCCGATGGCGGCCTGACGCCGTTCAAGGAAAAGATCATCCCGCTGGCCAAGGAGCAGGGCTTCGACATCCAGTTCCTCGAGGACGAATACGGGGTGACGCTCGAGAAGTGGTTCGCCGACGCCCAGAGCGGGGCCGGCCAGTATGACCTTTACCTGCTCGACGATCCATGGGTGCCGCAGTTCGGCGCCGCCAACGTGCTCGAGGATCTCGGCGCCGGCGGCATCGATGGTGCCGACAAGGACTGGATCGGCCCGATGATCGACATGGCCTACTGGCCGCCCCAGCAGGGGCCGCGCGTCAAGGGCTTCGAGAACGCCAAGCCGACGCTGATCTGCGTGCCCTTCGTCGGCGACCTGCAGACGCTCACCTATCGCAACGACGTCTTTACCGGCGGCGCGCCCAAGACCTGGGACGAGGTGATCGCCAAGGGCAAGGAAGGCGTGGCCGCCGGCAAGATCAAATACCCGGTTGTGTTCCGCGGCGTCTCCGGCAATCCGATCGTCACCAGCTGGTATCCGATCTTCCTGTCGTTCGGCGGCGCCTTCTTCGACGACAAGTGGAACCCGATCTTCAATTCGGCCGAGGGCAAGGCCTCCGCCGATTTCTTCGTCGGCACGATGAAGCAGAACGCGCCGAGCGGCGTGGTCGAGTTCGACTCAGACCAGGAGGGCGCGGCAATCCTCGGCGGCGATGCCGGCGCCATCATCCAGTATTCGGGCAACGCGTTGAAGGCCGACGACCCGGCGCAGACCAAGGTCGCCGGCAAGCTCGATTTCGGCGTCGTGCCGAAGCAGGAAAAGGCGATCGCCCAGATGGGCATCTTCATCGCCGGCGTGCCGAAATCGGCGCCCAACAAGGCGAATTCGATCGAGTTCCTGAAATGGTATGTCAGCGCCGAAACCCAGGCCAAGCTCTCGGAAGCGGGCTCTATTCCCGTCAAGCGCAGCGCCTTCGGCATCGCCAAGCCGGGCAACCGTCTGATCCCGGTCGCCCTGCAGCAGCTCGACGCGGGCGCCTTGCCGCGGCCGCGCACACCGGACTGGGCAAAGGTCGAGGAACTGCTCGGCATCGAGCTCAACAAGGCGCTGCAGGCCGGCTCCGGCGGGGGCGCTGCGCTCGACAAGGCCGCCAAGCAGGTCAAGGACTATCTGACCACGGCCGGTTACTACTGATGCGAACCGGCACGCAGGCGCGCAAATATCGCCTGCAGGGGGCGGGGCTCGACCTCGCCCTCCCCTATCTCATGCTGGCGCCGGGCCTGACGATCGTGCTCGGCGTGCTCGTCTATCCGCTCTGGGATGGGCTCCGCGCCAGCACCAGAGCCTATCGTTACGGCTCGCCGGTGGCCGATGTCGGCCTGCAGAACTATCTGCATCTGTGGAGCGACGCGCAGTTTCTCAACGCACTCTGGGTCACGGTGAAGTTCGTGGCGCTGTCGGTGTCTTTCGAGGCGGTGCTGGGCTTCGCGCTGGCGCTGTTTTGCCTGCACGAATTCCGCGGCATCCGGCTGCTCAGGACCGTGCTGATCATTCCCATGGTGATCACGCCGGTCGTCGTCGCCATCGTCTTTCGACTGATCTATGCCAGCGACGCCGGCATGCTGACCGCGCTGTCGAAGGCCACGGGCGGCGGCGAGGTCCAGATCCTCGGCAATCCGCTCAACGCCTTCATCGGCCTGGTCGCGCTCGACGTCTGGGAATGGACGCCGCTGATGTTCCTGATCCTGCTTGCGGGGCTGCAATCGCTGCCGCACGAGCCGTTCGAGGCGGCGCGCGTTGACGGCGCCGGCGCCTGGCGCGTCTTTGCCGATCTCACCTTTCCGATGATGCGGCCGGTGCTGGCGGTAGCGATCGTGCTCCGCACCATCGACGCCTTCGGCACCTTCGACCAGGTTTTCGTCTTGACCCGTGGCGGGCCGGGCGAAGCGACGAGGCTGATCTCGATCTACGGCTACGACACCGCATTCAAATTCCAGCAGACCGGATATGCGGCGGCGCTGTTCGTGACGATCGGCCTCGTCGTGCTCGCGCTGGCCTTCAGCGCCATCAGGCTGCTGCGCAGGGTGGACGCGTCATGAGCAACCGCCTGTCGCGCATCCTCACCACCATCTTCGTGCTGGCCGTCGTGCTGCTGCCGATCTACTGGCTGGTCTCCACCTCGCTCAAGTCGAACCGCGAGATCACCCAGGAAGGCACGCTTTACCCGCATGTGCCGACGCTCGACAATTACGTGCGACTGTTCACCGAAAAGCAGTTCGGCTCCTATTTGACGAACTCGCTGGTGGTGACCTTCTTCTCGGTCGCAATCGCGCTGATCGTCGGCGCGATGGGCGCCTATGCGATCGCCAGGTTCCGCCTACCCTTCGCCGCGGAGCGCAAGGTCGGCCTGTTCCTCTTGACGCTGCGCATCATCCCGCCAGTCGTCATCCTGATCCCGGTCTATCTCTTGATGCTCAGCCTCGGCCTGCTCGACAGCTGGCTCGGCCTGATCGCTACTTACACTGCCTTCAACGTCACCTTCTGCGTCTGGATGATGGAGAGCTTCTTCCGCGAGATCCCCGTCGACCTCGAGGAGGCGGCGATGGTCGACGGCGATTCGCGCTTCGGCGCCTTTCGCCGCATCACGCTGCCATTGGCGGCACCTGGGCTCGCGGCCACAGCGATCTTCGCCGTGCTGGTCACCTTCAACGAGTTCCTCTTCGCGCTGGCGCTGACGGCGACGCCCCGCGCCATGACCATGCCGCGCGGCACGGCAACGCTGATCGGCCGCATCGACACCGACTGGGCCTCGATGGCAGCGGCCGGCGTCATCGGCGCGTTGCCGATCGTGTTCTTCGCGCTTCTGGTGCAGCGGCATCTGGTGCGCGGGCTGACCATGGGCGCCGTGAAATGATGCCGCTTGGGCAACACGAACCGGCCGCCAGCGATGGAGCGGCCTGATGGGAAAGTCGAACGCATGATGGATGTTTGTCTGTTCGGGGTAGGGCTGATCGGCCGTGTGCATGCGAGCAATCTCGCGCGCCACCCGAAGGTGCGGCTGCGCTACGTCGTCGATCCCAATCGCGAGGCGGCCGAGAAGGTCGCCGCCGTAACCGGCGCCGAGATCGTGGACACCGAGACCGCTATGAACGATCCGGCAGTGAAAATGGTTTTCATCGCGTCGGCCACACGCACCCACGCGGAGCTAGCCATGGCTGCGGCGGCGCAAGGCAAGGCGATCTTCTGCGAGAAACCGATCGACCTCGACCTGAAGCGCACCGACGAGTGCCTGGCGGCGGTCGCGAAGGCCGACGTGCCGTTCCAGATCGGCTTCAACCGCCGCTTCGATCCGAGCTTCCGGGCGCTGAAGGAGCGCCTCGATGGCGGCGAGATCGGCGCCGTCGAGCAGGTCATCATCACCAGCCGCGACCCCGAGCCGGAATCCGAGGAAGCGCTAGCGGGAGGCGGGGGCGTCTTTCGCGAGATGACTATCCACGACTTCGACATGGCGCGGAACATGCTCGGCGAAGAACCAGTCGAACTTTTCGCGACCGGCTCCTCGCTGGTGGCGCCGCAATACAGGAAGCTCGGCGACTACGACACCGCGATGTTCATCCTGCGAACGGCGTCCGGCCGGCAATGCCACATCAACAACAGCGTCAGGGCTGCCTATGGCTATGACCAGCGCATCGAGGTGCACGGCGCCGACGGCATGCTGCAGGCCGGCAACCGGCTGCCGACCTCGGTGGAAATATACGGCGGCACGGGCATATCGCGCGACAAGCCCTATTACTTCTTCGTCGAACGCTATGCCGAGTCCTACGCGGCCGAGATCGACCACTTCATCACCTGCGTCGAAACGGGCAGGCGGCCGGCGGTCACCGCCAGCGATGGTCGCAAGGCGATGATCCTTTGCGAGGCGGCGCTTGCGTCGGCCCGGTCCGGCAGGTTTGAGCCCGTAGAGCTGTGAGCGGACGGTCCGAAGCAAGCGGGAGTTTCCGAAATGAAGATTGGCATGATCACCGACAGCCTGGGCTACCTGTCCTTCGACGAAATGCTGCGCGCCTCGGCCGAACTGGGGCTGGAGACGCTGGAGTTCGCCTGCGGCAACTGGTCGTCGGCGCCGCATATCGACCTTGCGGCCATGCTGGATAGCGCGGCGACCCGCGCCGAATTCGTCGCCAAGGTCCGCGACCACGGGCTGACGATCGCGGCGCTCAACTGCTCGGGCAATCCGCTGCATCCGGGACCGCAGGGCAAGCAGCACCGCCAGGTGACCGAGGACACGATCCGGCTGGCGAGCCTCCTGGGCATCGACCGCGTGGTGATGATGTCGGGGCTGCCGGGCGGCCCGGGCGACGCCAACCCCAACTGGATCATCACCGACTGGCCGCCCGAATGCGCCGAGATCCAGCGCTACCAGTGGGACGATTGCATCATCCCGTATTGGCGCGACCTCGTCGGCTTTGCGAACAACCTTGGCATCAGGAAGCTTTGCCTGGAACTGCATGGGCATCAGGCCGTGTACAATGTGCAGACACTGTTCCGGCTGCGCGATGCCGTCGGCGAGACGGTCGGCGCGAACTACGATCCGAGCCATCCGATATGGATGGGCGCCGATCCCATCGCCGCCGTGCGCAAGCTTGGCTCGGCGATCTACTATGTCCACGCCAAGGATACGCGCGTCGAACCGATACCGGCGGCCATCGACGGCGTGCTCGATGCCCGTCCGCCAAATCAGTTTGCCGAAAGGGCCTGGAATTACATCACGCTCGGCTACGGCCACGGCGAGACCTGGTGGCGGCAGTTCTGCACGGCGCTGAAGCAGGCCGGCTACGACGACGTGCTGTCGATCGAGCACGAGGACATGATGCTGTCGCCCATGGAAGGCATGCGCAAATCCGTGGCGCTGCTGCGCAACGTCGCCATCAACCTGGCCTGAATGCTCAGATCCGATTTTGCATTGGCCGGCCGCCGTGAACCACCATACCGGTCCCGACGCTCGGCCCAATCACCTCACATCGACCCAGCGCTGCTCCTGGAACGAGCGGGCCATGGCATGCACGGTGCGCTCGATCTCCAGCCCCTCGTCGAAGTCGATGATGCGGGCCGGCTTGCCGGCGATGCGCATCAGAAGCTCGCGGCATTCGATCATCTTGAGGTCGTTGAAGCCGAGGCCGTGGCCGGGCGCCGGCAGGAAGGAATCGTAGGGCTTGTGGTGCGGCGCCACCAGGATGGTTCGGTAGCCCTGCTCGGTCGGCCGGTCGGCGGTGAGGTAGAGCTGGAACTCGTTCATCCGCTCCTGGTCGTAGAGGATCGAGCCCTTCGAGCCGAAGATCTGGATGGCGATGCGGCCCTTGCGGCCCCAGGCCGAGCGGTTGACCAGCAGCGTGCCGGCAACGCCGTTCTCGATATGCATCAAGACGCTGGCGATGTCGTAGGTCTCGACCGCGCGGCGAGCGCCGGACGCGGTCTTGCGGTCGGCATAGGGTTTGATCATGTCGCACATGACCCGGCTGACGCGGCCGAACAGCGCCCTGATCAGCGACAGCGGATGCACGGCGAAATCGTCGAGCGCGCCATAGCCGGACGAAGCCTCATGCTTCCAGAAGAACAGCGCTTCGGGGTCGGCCATGAAGTCCTCGTCCATCTCGATGCGCACGAGATTGACACCGCCGATGATCTTTTCCTCGAGCAGCGCGCCGATATGACGGATTGCGGGGTTCTGGATGTAGTTGTAGCCGAGCACGGCGACCTTGCCGGATTTTTTTGCGGCATTCGCCATCGCCTCGGCCTCGGCGAAACTCGGCGCCATCGGCTTCTCGCACCACAGATGCTTGCCGGCTTCGAGGATGGCGATCGCCATTTCCGGGTGGAACTGGTTGGGCGTGGTCAGCGAGACGATTTCGACGTCCGGATCCTCGACCACGGCGCGCCAGTCGCCGGAGCCTTTTGCGAAGCCGAACTCGGCAGCTTTGCGTTTGGCCAAATCGTCATTCACCTCGCCCAGATGCACCAGCTTGGGCTTGTCGACATCGGGAAAAACGGTGCCCACCGCGTTCCAGGCGATGGCGTGGCACTTGCCCATGAAGCCCGTGCCGATGAGGCCCACTCCGACCATGTCGATTGTCTCCAGACTAAAGGAAAGCTCGTATGGATGAATTAGTCCATTTTAGTAAAGAATGGAACATCTAAATCATTTTTTATGGTGTTCTTGCGCGAACTCGCTATGATGAGGCAGGAGAGGGACAAAACCTTATGAGCGTGGGCGGAGCGACGATGGACGAACGGGTGCCTCGCGATTTCGAAACGCTGCGCGCGACGATCCTGGACAGGCGCGCGAGCCTACCCAAGCGCATCGCGCAGATCGCCGCCTATGCGCTCGACAACCCCGACGATATCGCTTTCGGGACGGCGGCAAGTATCGCCGCTTCCGCCGGCGTGCAGCCCTCGACGCTGATCCGGTTTGCCCAGCAGCTCGGCTTCGATGGCTTCACCAGCCTGCAGCAGGTTTTCCGCGAGCGGCTGCGCGAGCGCAACTCCTCCTATGACGAGCGGCTGGCGGCGCTGCGCGCCAAGGCCGAGGAAGGCGGTGGCCACCGGGCGATCTTCGACGGCTTCGTCGCCGCCGCCAGCACCTCGCTTGGTGACATTTCGCGTTCGCTCAACGATGCACATTTCGAAGAGGCGGTGACGCTGCTGGCGAAAGCCGAGACGATCTATGTGCTGGCCAAGCGCCGCTCCTACCCGGTGGCGTCCTACATCGCCTATGCGCTGGGGAAGCTGAAGATCCGCAACCAGCTGGTGGAATCGGCCGCGGGACTGAACGCCGAGATGATCGGCTTCGCCACGCCGCGCGATGCCGTCATCGCCATCAGCTTCTCGCCTTACGCGCCGGCGACGATCGAGGAGACGCGCTCGATCGCCGAGCAGGGTGTGCCGATCGTGGCGATCACCGACTCATCCTTCTCGCCGCTGGCGCAATTCGCCAAGGTCTGGTTCGAGGTCGCCGAGGCCGATTTCGGCGGCTTCCGCTCGATCTCGGCGACCATGGCGCTGGCCATGGCGCTGACCGTCGCCGTGGGCGAGAAACGCCGCGAGACCGGGCGCCGGCGCAGGGGCTGAGCCCCCAGACGAGCGCTTTTCAGTTTGGGAATGCTCATTCCATATTGACTGTAGATTGGAATTAATATTTCATATTGACGACACCACGCCATCGCTGGCGCGTGCTGTCCAAAACGACGCTGCTCTACACAACAAGGCCGATGGGAGGTTCGAATGGGCGAAGCCGTGGAGGGGAAATACCCGCCGCTCGACGTCATCACCATCGGCCGCGCCTCGGTCGATCTCTATGGCCAGCAGATCGGCTCGCGACTGGAGGACGTCACCTCTTTCGCCAAGTCGGTCGGCGGCTGCCCGGCCAATATTTCCGTCGGCACGGCGAGGCTCGGCCTGCGCTCGGCGCTGCTCACCCGCGTCGGCGACGAGCAGATGGGCCGTTTCATCCGCGAGCAGCTTCGGCGCGAGGGCGTTTCGGTCGACGGGCTGAAGACCGACAAGGAGAGGCTGACGGCGCTGGTGCTGCTCTCGGTCGAAAGCGAAGGCGTCTCGCCGATGATTTTCTATCGTTCGGACTGCGCCGACATGGCGCTGGCCGAAGAAGATATCGACGAGGCCTTCATCGCCTCGGCGCGCTCGGTCGTCGTCACCGGTACGCATTTCTCCCGGCCGAACTCCGATGCCGCGCAGCGCAAGGCGATCCGCTTGATGAAGGCCAAGGGTGGCAAGGTGGTGTTCGACATCGACTATCGCCCGAACCTCTGGGGCCTTGCCGGCCATGCCGAGGGCTTCGAGCGCTACGTCAAATCCGACCGCGTGTCGGCGCAGTTGAAGACGGTCCTGCCCGATTGCGATCTCATCGTCGGCACCGAGGAAGAGATCATGATCGCGTCGGGCGCCGACGATTGCCTGAGCGCGCTGAAGACGATCCGCGCCCTGTCCTTGGCGACCATCGTGCTCAAGCGCGGCGCCAAGGGCTGCATCGTCTATGACGGCCCGATCAGCGACGATCTCGAGGACGGCATCGTCGGCAAGGGTTTCCCGATCGAGATCTACAATGTGCTCGGCGCCGGCGACGCCTTCATGTCCGGCTTCCTGCGCGGCTGGCTCGGCGGCGAAAGCTTCGCCACCGCCGCGACCTGGGCCAATGCCTGCGGCGCCTTCGCGGTGTCGCGCCTGCTCTGCGCGCCGGAATATCCGACTTTCGAGGAGTTGCAGTTCTTTTTGAAGCATGGCAGCAAGCACCTGGCGCTGCGCAAGGACGAGGCGATCAACCACGTCCACTGGGCAACGACGCGGCGGCGCGACATCCCCTCGTTGATGGCTTTGGCCTGCGACCATCGCGTCCAGTTGGAAGATGTGGCGGCCAGGGTCGGCGCCGATGTTTCGCGTATTCCCGACTTCAAGGTGCTGACGGTCAAGGCGGCGGCAAAGGTCGCCGCCGGCCGCGATGGCTACGGCATGCTGATCGACGAGAAATATGGCCGCGACGCCATGTTCGAATTCGCCCGCCATCCCTTCGCCTGGCTCGGCCGCCCCGTCGAATTGCCCGGATCGCGGCCGCTGCGCTTCGAGTTTTCGCAGGACATCGGCTCGCAGCTCACCGAATGGCCGGTCGACCATTGCATCAAATGCCTGTGCTTCTATCACCCGGACGACCCGGAGGCGCTCAAAGTTGAGCAGCAGCAGAAGCTGCGCGCTTTGTTCGAAGCGGCGCGGAAAGTCGGCCGCGAATTGCTGGTCGAGATCATCGCCGGTAAGCACGGCAAGCTCGACGACACCACCATTCCGCGCGCGCTGGAAGAGCTCTATGCGCTGGGCATCAAGCCCGACTGGTGGAAGCTCGAGCCGCAGGCTTCCGCAGGCGCCTGGGCCAAGATCGAACAGGTGATCGTCAGGAACGATCCTTGGTGCCGCGGCGTCGTGCTGCTCGGGCTGGAAGCGCCGCAGGACGAGTTGGTCGCGGCATTTGCCGCCACCGCCAATGCGCCGATCGTCAAGGGCTTTGCCGTCGGTCGCACCATCTTCGTCAACGCCGCCGAAAGATGGCTGGCCGGCAGGATGTCGGATGACGAGGCGATCGCCGACATGGCCGCGCGCTTCGAGCAGTTGACCGA
Organism: Mesorhizobium sp. CA4; assembly: GCF_020165075.1. Taxonomy (NCBI): domain Bacteria; kingdom Pseudomonadati; phylum Pseudomonadota; class Alphaproteobacteria; order Hyphomicrobiales; family Phyllobacteriaceae; genus Mesorhizobium; species Mesorhizobium sp. CA4. The sequence continues at coordinate 80,043 of NZ_JAIUHK010000002.1, read as the reverse complement.
GGCATGGCTTGCCGCACGCGGCCGCAAAGCCGCATAACAGGACCGCTGAAGGACTGCGGAGGAGACACCATGAGCAAGACAATCCGCCTGACGATGGCGCAGGCGCTGACCCGCTCCCTCAGCCGGCAAATCACCGAGATCGACGGGAAGAAGGTGCCGATCTTCGGCGGAGTCTGGGCGATCTTCGGCCATGGCAACGTCGCCGGCATCGGCGAGGCGCTCTACCAGGTCCGCGACGAGCTGCCGACCTTCCGCGCCCATAATGAGCAGGCGATGGCGCATGCGGCGATCGCCTATGGCAAGGCCAATTTCCGCCGCCGCTTCATGGCCGCGACCTCGTCGATCGGCCCCGGCGCGCTCAACATGGTGACGGCCGCCGCGCTCGCGCATGTAAACCGGTTGCCTGTCCTGTTTTTGCCAGGCGATATCTTCGCCAACCGCCTGCCCGACCCGGTGCTGCAGCAGGCTGAGGATTTTTCCGACGGCACGGCGAGCGTCAATGACTGCTTCCGTCCCGTATCGCGCTATTTCGACCGCATCACGCGACCGGAGCAGATCATCCCGGCGCTGAACCGCGCCATGCAGGTGCTGACCGATCCGGCCGAATGCGGCCCGGTGACGCTCTCGCTCTGCCAGGATGTGCAGGCCGAAGCCTATGATTATCCCGAAAGCCTGTTCGCCGAGCGCGTCTGGACACCGCGCCGGCTGCGCCCGGATCGCAACGAGCTGGCGGCGGCCGTCGCGGCGCTGAAGGGCGCCAGGAAGCCGCTGGTGATCGCGGGCGGCGGGGTGCTGTATTCGCAGGCTTCGGACGAGCTCGCCAAGCTGGTGCAGGGCGCTGGCATTCCGGTCTGCGAGACACAGGGCGGCAAATCCTCGTTGCCCGACGACCATCCGCTCAACATGGCGGCGGTCGGCGTCACCGGCACGTCGGCCGCCAACCGGCTGGCGGAGGAGGCCGATGTCGTGCTTGCGGTCGGCACCAGGCTGCAGGATTTCACCACCGGCTCCTGGGCGCTGTTCAAGAATGCCGGCCGCACCATCATCGGCCTGAACACGCAAGGTTTCGACGCCGGCAAGCATTGGGCGCTGCCGCTGGTCGCCGACGCGGCCGAAGGGCTTGCCGAGCTGTCCGCCGCGCTGAAGGGCTGGAAAGCGCCAGCCGCGTGGACCGACAATGCATTGAAGGGCAAGACGGAGTGGCAGGCCGCCGCCGCCAAGGTGACGGCCTCGACCAACGCCGCCTATCCGTCCGATGCGCAAGTGATCGGCGCCGTGCAGCGCGCCATGGGCTCGGGCGTCACGCTGCTGCATGCCGCGGGCGGTCTGCCGGGCGAATTGCACAAGCTGTGGCAGGCCGGCGCGCCGGGCTCCTACCATGCCGAATACGGCTTCTCGACCATGGGCTACGAGATCGCCGGCGGTCTCGGCGTCAAGATGGCCAAGCCCGACCAGGAGGTGGTCGTCATGGTCGGTGATGGCTCCTATCTGATGCTTAATTCCGAGATCGCCACCTCGGTGATGCTTGGCCTCAAGCTCACCATCGTGCTTCTCGATAACCGCGGCTATGGCTGCATCAACCGGCTGCAGATGGCGACCGGCGGCGCCAACTTCAACAACCTGCTCAAGGACGCCCGCCACGAGGTGATGCCGGACGTCGACTTCGCCGCGCATGCGGCAAGCCTCGGTGCCGTCGCCGAGAAGGTGGCGTCGATTGCCGAACTGGAGACGGCGCTGGCCAAGGCGAAGAAGAACGACAAGACCACGGTGCTGGTCATCGACACCGACCCGCTGGTGTCGACGGAGGCCGGCGGTCATTGGTGGGATGTCGCCGTGCCGGAAGTCTCGTCGCGGCCGCAGGTCAATGCCGCGCGCAAGGCGTATGAGGAGAAGAAGCAGAAACAGAGCGTCGGTGATTGAAGCCGGCGAGGCGATGCTCCCTACCTCTCCCTCGTGGGGAGGTCGGACCGAAGGTCCGGGTGGGGGCAGCGCCGCCCCCACCCCGTTGCTTCGCAGCGACCCGCCCCACAAGGGGGGTAGGAATAAACCGACATTGGAGTGACGACTTGAGAGCCAAACTGGGCATGTCCCCCATCGCATGGTGGAACGACGATCTGGTGGAATTGAGCGATGACGTGTCGCTGGAAGAATGCCTGCGCCAGTCGCGCTCGGCCGGCTTCACCGGCATGGAGATGGGCCGCCGCTTTCCCAAGGATCCGAAGGTGATGCTGCCGATCCTGAAGGAGGCCGACGTCACGCTCTGCGGCGGCTGGTTCTCCGGCACGCTGGTCGATGAGGACATCTCCCGGAACAAGGATCGCATCCAGCCGATGATCGACCTGTTCAAGGCGGTCCACGCACCCTGTATCGTCTATGGCGAGGTCGGCCGGTCCATCCAGGGCGACCGCTCCAAGCCTTTGGCCACCAAGCCGAAACTTTCAGACGACGAGATGAAGGCTTACGGCCGGCGCGTCACCGAGTTCGGCGAATGGTGCGCGGAGCAGGGCATGCCGCTTTCCTATCACCACCACATGGCGGCGGTGGTCGAGACCGAGCCGGAGCTCGACGCCTTCATGCGCAATTCCGGCGAAGGCATTCCGCTGCTGCTCGATGCCGGCCATCTCGCCTTTGCCGGCGGCGATGTGCTGCGCGCCATCGACAACCACCACAAGCGCATCAACCATGTCCATGTGAAGGACGTGCGCATGGACGTGATCGACGGGCTCGACCGGACAAAACAGTCCTTCCTCGATGCCGTCGCGCTCGGCGCCTTCACCGTGCCGGGCGACGGCTCGCTCGACTTCGGGGCGATTGTCCAGCGTTTCGCCGATCATGGCTATGAAGGCTGGTTCGTGGTCGAGGCCGAGCAGGATCCGAAGAAGAACCCGCCGCTCAAGATGGCTCAGGTCGGCCACAAGGAGCTGATGCGGGTGATGACCGACGCCGGCTATACGGTCGAGACGCAAGGTTTTCCGGCCTGAACGGTGGATTGAATGATGGATTAGTCGGGGCGCGCGGTTTATCCGTTGCGCTTTGGGCAAATCCTGGATTGGCGCGATGAAAGATTATGAGCATCCCTTCTTCCGGCCGCTGTGGCGCCGTATCGCCGTCGTCGCCGTCTGCCTGGCCTGGTCGGTGATCGAGTTCGCCTCCGGCACGCCCTTCTGGGGCGTCATCGCCCTCGGCTTCGCCGGCTACGCGGTGTGGCAGTTTTTCTACCTCTACAAGCCGGTGGAAGAGGCTAAGCCTCCGGCCGAGCCGAAGGAATGATCAAAGGAGCTCCCATGTCGAAACTGCTCGTCAAGGCCGATAGGGGCCACGGCCATGTCGCCCACGTCACGCCGCAAAGCGCCGGCTGGACCTATGTCGGTTTCGATCTGCATCGGCTTCGTCCGGGCGAGACGGCGTCGGGCAAGACGGCAGAGCGCGAGGTGTGCCTGGTGTTCGTCACCGGCAAGGGCAAGGCGTCGGCCGGCGGCAAGGATCTCGGCCTGCTCGGCGAGCGCATGTCGCCCTTTGAAGGCAAGCCATGGTCGGTCTATGTGCCGCAGGGCTCGGACTGGTCGGTGACCGCCGATACCGAACTGGAGCTCGCCGTCTGCTCGGCGCCCGGCTTAAGCGGCGGCCTGCCGGTGCGCGTCATCGGGCCTGACGATCTCGGCCAGGAAGTGCGCGGCAAGGGCACCAACACGCGTTACGTCACCAACATCCTGCCCGAGGGCAAGCCGGCGGATTCGCTGCTGGTGGTCGAGGTGATCACGCCCGGCGGCCATACGTCGAGCTATCCGCCACACAAGCACGACCAGGACAATCTGCCGGCCGAATCCTATCTCGAGGAAACCTATTACCATCGACTCAACCCGACGCAGGGCTTTGCCTTTCAGCGCGTCTACACCGATGCCGACCGCAACGGCGTGCGGGAGTTGGACGAAGCGATGGCGATCGAGGACGGCGATGTCGTGCTGGTACCCAAGGGCTATCACCCCTGCGCGGCCTGCCACGGCTACGACCTTTATTACCTCAACGTCATGGCCGGACCGAAGCGGACGTGGAAGTTCCACAACGCGGCCGAGCACGAATGGCTGATGAAGGCCGGATAGGCAGGCCGGCAAAGCCGTTGGTCCAGTCCGGAAAATCGTCGGCTAACGAGCTCCGTGCTGGACTTGCCCTCGAAAACCCATGAAAGCTTCGTCAATCCGTCATGGAAATCACCTATGGCAGCGGTTCCGGTGCATGTCGCCGCAAGCGCTCCGGCGTTTGGGCCACGACTTGCCGAAACAATGACTTGAAGCGCGTCGCATAATCCTTCGGGGCGCAGCGCGCTTGACGAGGAACGCCCATGCGCTACGCCATCTACTATACCCCGGGGCAGGACGAGAAGCTGGCGCGCATTGCCGCCAACTGGCTGGGCCGCGACCCGTTCGGCGCGGCGACGCGGCCGGTCGAGGCCGTGGGCGATCTGTCGGCCGCGGAAGTCGCCTTCCACACCGCCTCCGCCCGGCGCTACGGATTCCATGCCACGCTGAAGGCGCCGTTCCGGCTGGCGCCGAACGAGACGGAAGCCTCGCTGCGCGCCGCGCTCGACAGTTTTGCCGCGGCGACGCCGCCGGTCGTCATCCCGCGTCTGGTCGTCGGCCAGATCGACGGCTTCTTCGCGCTGGTGCCGGAAACGCAGTTTGCGCCGCTCCACGATTTCGCCGGCGAGGTGGTGCGCGCCTTTGACCCGTTCCGCGCGCCGCTGACCGAGGCCGAGATCGAGCGCCGCAGCCCCGATGCGCTGAACCCGGAGGAGTTTCGCAACCTTTGCCAATGGGGCTATCCCTACGTCTTCGACACGTTCCGCTTCCACATGACGCTGTCGGGGCGCGTCGGGCCAGAGGAAAGCCCACGTCTTCGCGCGGCGATCGACGGCCTGTTCGCCGATGTGCTGCGGCAGCCGGTGCCGGTGGATGCGCTGACCTTGTTTGTCGAAAGCGAACCCGGCGCCCCATTCATGGTGCTTTCCCACCATGCGCTTGGCCGCGGCCCTGCCCGCAAAACAGCTTGATTGATATAGGACCGCCCAAGATGACCGCCGAAACCGTTCTCACCAATGCCCGCATCGTGCTGCCCGATGAAATCATCGAGGGCTCGCTTTTGTTGCGCGACGGCCTGATTGCCGCCGTCGAGCCGGGTGCTGCCCGCACCGGCGAGGATATGGGCGGCGACTACATCATCCCGGGCCTCGTCGAGCTGCACACCGACCACCTCGAGGGCCATTACGCGCCGCGCCCGAAAGTGCGCTGGAACCCGATCGCCGCCGTGCTTGCCCATGACGCCCAGGTGGCGACCGCCGGCATCACCACCGTACTCGACGCCTTGCGCGTCGGCATGGACGATGACGCCGACCTGAAGTCCGACGACGTCCGCAAGCTCGCCGACGCGATCGAGGACAGCGTGCGCCAGGATCGGCTCAGGGCCGACCATTTCATCCACCTGCGCTGCGAGGTCTCGGCGCCGGACTGCCTCAAGGCCTTCGCCAATTTCGAGACCAACGAGCGGGTGAAGCTCGCCTCGCTGATGGACCATGCGCCTGGACAGCGCCAGTTCGTCAACCTCGAGACTTATGCCTATTACTACCAGCGCAAGCTGAAGCTGACGGACCACGACTTCCAGAAATTCTGCGAGAAGCGGATGGCGGAATCGGCTCGCAATTCCGGTCCGAACCGCGTCTTCATCTCGGCCGCCTGCCATGAGCGCGGCATTGTGCTGGCCAGCCATGACGACGCGACCGCCGGCCATGTCGACGAAGCGATCGAGCAGGGCGTGCGCGTCGCCGAGTTCCCGACGACGAAAGAGGCGGCCAAGGCCTCGAAGGCGGCGGGCCTCGGCGTGCTGATGGGCGCGCCGAATGTCATGCGCGGCGCCTCGCATTCCGGCAATGTCTCGGCGCGCACGCTCGCCGCCGACGGCCTGCTGGACATCCTTTCGTCCGACTACATTCCCTTCAGCCTGATCCAGTCCGCCTTCTTCCTCGGCGATCTCGTCGACCGCATTTCGCTGCCGCAGGCGGTCGCCATGGTCTCGAAGAACCCGGCCGAAGCAATCGGCCTCAACGACCGCGGCGTCATCGAGCCCGGCCGCCGGGCCGACCTTGTGCGCGTGCGCGTCGACGACCACGTGCCGGTCGTGCGTATCGTGTGGCGCCAGGGCGGCCGGGTCGCATGATGGTCTCGGCTCTCATCGAGCGCGAGCTGGCCGACAGCCTGCCGATCCGCAACGGCGTCTTCGTCGCGGTGGTCGGCCCGAGCGGCGCCGGCAAGGATACGCTGATCGGCTACGCCAAAGCGCGCTTTGCCGGCGAGACGCGGCTGGAATTCGTGCGCCGCGTCATCACCCGGCCAAGCGATACGGCAAGCGAGGATCACGATACGCTGGCCGATGCCGCCTTTGCCGAAGCGGAAGCCGACGGGGCCTTCTCGCTTTGCTGGGACGCGCACGGCCTGCGCTATGGCTTGCCGGCCGATGTCGACTGGGCCGTGGCGAACGGCCATGTAGCCGTGGCGAATGTCTCCCGCGCGGTCATCCCGGCGCTGCGCGAGCGCTATGCCAACCTGGCCGTGGTCGAGATCACCGCCACGCCGGAGATGCTCGCCGAACGGCTGGCGGCGCGCGGCCGAGAATCGCGCGGCGAGGTGCTTGCCCGCCTGGCGCGCAGCACCAGCGTCAAGCTGACGGGACCGGACGTGACCTCGATCGACAACAGCGGCGACAAGGACATCGCCGGCGAACGCTTCGCCGAGGTGCTGCGCAGGGCGATGGCGTTTTCGGATCTGTCGGACATGATCTGACTCGACGTCGTCATCCACGGGCGGAGCGCCGGGAAGCGGCGCGTAGACCCGAGGATCCATTCCGTGACTTTCGCCGAAGGGCACAGCGGAGCAGAATTCTGCACCGTTGCAACGCATCGAAGTCACGGAATGGATTCTATGGTCTTCGCTGCGTCGCTTCGCTCCTTGCTCCGCCATAGAATGACGAAGCGATAGCGGCGCTTCACTTGTTGAAGTTGGCGATGAACTGCTTGAACTGCGGGGTCGGCGGCCTGGCGAACATTTCCTTCGGCTCGCCAACCGAATCCACCTCGCCCTTGTGCAGGAACATTACCTTGCTCGACACGTCGCGGGCGAAGCCCATTTCATGGGTGACGACCAGCATGGTGCGTCCTTCTTCGGCGAGCGAGCGCATGACGCGCAGCACCTCGCCGACCAGTTCCGGATCGAGCGCCGATGTCGGCTCGTCGAACAGCATCACCTTGGGATTCATCGCCAGGGCGCGGGCGATTGCCGCGCGCTGCTGCTGGCCGCCGGACATGTGGGGCGGATAGTAGTTGCGGCGCTCCCATATGCCGACGCGCTTCAGCAGCGCCTCGGCCTGCTCCAGGCATTCGGCGCGCGGCCGCTTGAGCACATGCGTCGGTGCGGCGACGAGGTTTTCCAGCACCGTCATATGCGACCAGAGATTGAAGCTCTGGAAAACCATGGCGAGGTTGGCGCGGATCCGCTCCACCTGGCGAATGTCGGCGGGCACCTGGTGGCCGTCGCGACCCCGCCTCATCTTGATGAGCTCGCCGTCGACCCGCACTTCGCCGGAATCCGGGGTCTCCAGGAGGTTGATGCAGCGCAGCATCGTGCTCTTGCCGGACCCGGAGGAGCCGAGAATCGAGATGACGTCGCCCTTGTGCGCTTCGAGCGAAATGCCCTTGAGCACTTCATGATCGCCAAAGCACTTGCGCAGATCCTTGACGCTGATAGCGGGCATCCCGTCGGAGGACGGTGCGGCTTTCGCGGCAGCGGCGACATTTGCCGACATCACAACACCTCCGGGACGGGTTTGATGAGCTGTCTCTGCTCAGGCGGGGGACGCAGATGCGGTGAAAGCCGGTGCTCGACCCAGGCGAACAGCCGAGCGATCGACAGGTTGAGCAGCAGGTAGATCACGCCGGCGCAGGTCAGCACCTCGATCGGCCGGAACGTGTCGTGCTGGATCTTCTGCGCCGTTCCCATCATCTCCATGATGGTGACCACGGAGGCCAGCGCGGTCGCCTTGGTCATGAGGATGATTTCCGTCGAATAGGCCGGCAAGGCGAGCCGCAGCGCAATCGGCAGCGTGACGAGGCGAAAACGGGTGAAGGCGGACATGCCGAACGCCTTGGCCGCTTCGATCTGGCCGACAGGCACCGCCCGCAGCGCGCCGCGGAAAATCTCGCTCTCATAGGCGGCTGTGTTCAAGGCCATGGCGACGATCGTGCAATACATCGGATCGCGCAGGATCGGCCACAGGATCGGGCTGTGGCGAACGAAGTCGAACTGGGAGAGCCCGAAATAGATCAGATAGAGCTGCACCAAGAGCGGCGAGCCGCGGAAGACGAAGACATAGGCGCGGGTGAAATATTCACCCAATTTGTAGCCGGAAGCCCGCAGCCAGGTCAGGCCGGTGGCGATGATGAGTCCGAAGGCGATGCCGAAGAACCAGATCTCGAGCGTCAGCGGCAGTGCCTTGAGCACGCTCCACATGGTCGAAAGATAGAAATCAAACCCCACCGCCACCTCTCACTTCGGCCGCGTGAAACTGCGCGAGGTGTAACGCTCGGCCTTGTCGAAGATCGGCGTCGAGATCGACGTCATCACCAGGTAGAGAATGCCGGCGAGCGTGTAGAAAAGCAGCGAATGATGCGTCGAACGCGCAGCCTTGTTGGCGGTGAGCATCAGCTCGGCGACGCCGGTGACCGAGATCAGCGCCGAATCCTTGATGGTCAATTGCCAGACATTGCCCAGCCCCGGCACCGCGAGACGCAGGACTTGCGGCATGATCACGAGGCGAAACCGCAGCCAGGCCGACATGCCGTAGGCACGGGCCGCTTCCAGCTCGCCGCGATGGATGGCCAGGAACGACCCGCGAAAGACCTCGGCCTGGTAGGCGCCGGAAATGATGCCGACCGCGAGCACGCCGCCCAGGAAGCTCGGCATGTTCAAGATGTCCGTCGAGCCGATCGATCCGGTCGACCGCGCCACGCCGGTCAGCACCTGAGTGCCGCCATAGTAGAACAGGTAGATGATCAGGAGTTCCGGTTCGCCGCGGAAGACGGTGGTGTAGCTCTCGCCGATGAACCTCAATCCGCCGCGATGCGAAAGCTTGGCCGCCGCCACCAAGGACCCCAGTATCGCGCCGATCAGCATCGAGACTACGGTGACGGCGAGCGTCCAGGCGATGCCCCAGAGCAGTTGCACACCCCAGCCGGCAGCCAACAGCTCATACGCCGTCGACACCTGGTCTTTCAGATCGCTGAGAAACTCCACTTACGGCTCCTGCGGGCGCCGAGATAGGTATCGACGTATATTGCTCAATGCAAAACGGGAGCAGCCTTGGCTGCTCCCGTTGCGACATTACTTGGTAATGTCGATCTTGAACCATTGCATGGAGTATTTCGACACCGAGCCGTCGTCGAGCGCGGCCTTGAGCGCCTTGTTGTAGATGTCCTGCAGGTCCTTGTCGGTCTTGCGGAAGGCAGCGCCGATACCCGGTCCGAGGATCGGGCCGCCCTTGAATTGCGGGCCGACGAATTCCAGGTCCTTGGCATCGGGCTTGGCCAGCGTGCCTAGGAAATAAGTGGTGTCGGCGAAGGCCACGTCGATACGGCCCGCCATCAGGTCGAGGTCGTGCTCGTCGGTGGTCTTTTATTCGTGGACGTTGGCGACATCCTTGAGATATTTGTCGGCGAACGTCGCCTCGGTGGTCGAGACCTGCAGGCCGACATTCTTGCCGGTGAGCTCCTTGCGCAGCGTGTCGATCGCCGCCTTGGATTCGGCGTCGTCCTTCGACAGGTCGATCATCTTGCCGCTGTTCGACATGTGCGCCAGCGGTCCGTTCTTGTCGGCCAGGAACGCCACCGGCGAAGAGGCATAGGGGATCGAGAAGTCGATGGTCTTCATGCGCTCTTCGGTGATCGACATGCCGTCCATGACGATGTCGAACTTGCCGGCGGTGAGGCCAGGAATGACGCCGTCCCAATCCTGCGCAACGATGTTGCATTGGAGCTTCGCGCGGGCGCAGACGTCGTTCAGGATGTCCACCTCGAAGCCAACGATCTTGCCGCTGGCATCCGTCTGGTTCCACGGGGCATAAGAGCCCTCCATCGCCACCGTCACGGTCTTCCAGTCCTTGGCCATCGCCGGGGTCGAGCAGGTCAAGGCCAGCGCGGCAAGCGCGATCCAACGTGATGATGTCACGGTCATTTCTCCCATATTTTGTTCTTGGAACCCTCAGATGCCAATTGCTTAGCCCAGCCCCGATTCTGCGACAAGGGCTGTTTTCCGGTTCACGCGTTGTTGCAATTCGTCCACGAATCCGGACTTGCCCGCGGCTTCACCACGAGCATCGATCCAATCGGAACCCGGTCCGGGAGTGGGCGGAAGGGAGCGAGGCTACTCCGCCGGCGCACCGGCGACGCCCCTGCGCGACGCCTCCAGGATCCGGCGCCGGGCGCGGAAGGCGCCCCATTGCTGGTCGACCAGCACACCGATCAGGATCACGCCGCCCATAACCGCGAAGTTGAGCGACGAGGGGATGCCGAGCAAATTGACGAGGTTCTGCAACTCCTGCAGCAGCACGGTGCCGAGGACGGCGCCGACCAGCGAGCCCTCGCCGCCGCGCAGCGAGAAGCCGCCGAGCACCGCCGCGGCGATGGCATAGAGCTCGTAGAACTGGCCATGGCTCGCCGGCGAGATCGAGCGCGTATACATGGCGAAATAGATCGCCGACAGCGCCGTCAGGACGCCGCAGATGACGTAGGCGGCAATGATTACCCGGCCGGTGCGGATGCCGGAATATTTCGCCGCTTCCTCGTTCTTGCCGATTGCGTAGAGATAGCGGCCGAAGACCGAGCGGTGCAGCACCACCCACATGACAATGGCGATGACGATCAGCGCGATGAAGCTGTTCGGCAGGCCATAGGAGCGGCCGGCGGTCAGGAATTCGAGCGTCGGGAAATTCTGCCCGAAGGCGAAGCCGGCCGTGCCGTCGGCGGTGTAGAAGCGCGCCACGCCGCGATAGATGAGCAGGCCGCACAGCGTCACCACGAATGGCTGCAATTTGAGCCGCGTGATCAGCCAGCCATGCACAAAGCCGATGACGGCGCCGAGCACGAGGATCAGCACGAAGGCCAGCGGCCAGCTCACCTCGCGCACCGCGATGAAGTCGATGAACAGCGTGCCGAGCAGCGCGATCACCGAGCCGACCGACAATTCGATGCCGCCGGTGATGATGACGAAGGCCTGGCCGATCGACAGGATGCCGAACAGCGCGACCAGGTTGGAGGTGTTGGCGAGATTGATCGCCGACAGGAAGCGCGGATTGATGGCCGTCACCACCGCGCCGACCACCAGGATCAGGATCAGCAGGCCGAGATCTTTCTTGCTCATTGCGCTCCTCCCGCCGCTTGCAGCAGTTTCGGCTTCTTGCCGACCGCCAGCAAGAGCACGTTCTCCTGGCTGAAATCGTCCTTGTCGAGGATGCCGGAGATCTGCCCCTCATGCATGACCGCGATGCGGTCCGACACGCCGATCACTTCTTCCATGTCGCTGGAAATCATCAGCACGGCGACGCCGGCATCGGCGAGCGCCCGCATCAGCCCGTAGATCTCGGCCTTGGCGCCGATGTCGATGCCGCGCGTCGGCTCGTCCAGGATCATCACCTTGGGGTTCATCGCCAGCCATTTGGCCAGGACCACCTTCTGCTGGTTGCCGCCCGACAAGGTGCCGGTGCGGGTGAGCACCGACGGCGCTTTGATGCCGAGGTTCCTCTTCTGCTTTTCCGCCGTCGCGAGCTCTGCGCCGACCGAGACCAGCGAGCGCCTGGCATGGGCCGGCAGGTTGGGCAGCGAAATGTTCTGCGCGATCGAGAGATCGAGCAATATGCCGGTGAGCTTGCGGTCCTCCGGCACGAGGAAGATGCCGTTCGCCACCGCGTCGGCGGCCGACGTCACATTCAGCGGCTTGCCGTCGAGCGTGACGCTGCCGGCCAACCGCTCGTCGATGCCGAACAGCACGCGCGCGAGCTCCGTGCGGCCGGAGCCGACCAGGCCCGCGAGGCCAAGGATCTCCGCACGCCTCAGTTCGATGCTGACCGGCCTGTCCGGATAGGTGCTGGTGCAGATCGCGTCGGCCGACAGCGCAACGCTGCCCGGAGCCCGCGCGGCTTCGCCGGCCTTCTCGCGCTCCTTCAGCATGCGGCCGATCATGAGCCTGACCATCTCGTCGTGGTTGATCCGGTCTTTCGCCAGCGTGCCGGCCAGCGTGCCGTCGCGCAGCACCACGACACGGTCGGCGACGCGCTCGATCTCATGCAGCCGGTGCGAGATGAAGATGACGCTGATGCCTTCGGCCTTCAGCCCCTTGATGACGTCGAGCAGCTTTTCGGTCTCGGCGATCGGCAGGCTGGAGGTCGGCTCGTCGAGGATCACAAGGCGGGCCTTGATCGACAAGGCCTTGGCGATCTCGACCATCTGCTGCTGGGCGAGCGACAGCGACGCGACAGGGGCGTCGGCTGAGAAATTGGCGCCGACGCGCTTCAGCAGCGGCGCCACCATCTCGCGCAGTTTCGCGCGGTCGACCAGCCTCAGCGGTCCGGCGCGCAGCGGCTCGCGGCCGAAGAAGATGTTGGCGGCGACGTCGAGATTTTCGAAGAGGTTGAGTTCCTGGTGCACGAAGGCGATGCCGGAGCCGATGCTGTGCTCGACGGTCAGCGCGTCATGTGCTGTGCCATCGACGGTGATGGTGCCGCTGTCCGGCCGCGTCACGCCGCCGAGAATTTTCATCAGCGTCGATTTGCCGGCGCCGTTTTCGCCGACCAGGCCGATGACCTCGCCGGGCCGGACCTCCATGGAGAACCTGTCCAGCGCGACAACGCCCGGATAGGTCTTGCGCACGGCATCCAGGCTCAGGAACGGAGCGGTGATCGGTTGAGTGGTGTCGGTAGAGGTCATCGCGCCTAAAGTTTACCGCACGGGGGCAACAGCCGGTGGCCACAGACTGACGGGCCTTGGCGGGTCCGTCAATACGAACGCCGGCTCAAGGCGAACCTTGAGCCGGCGCAACTGTGCTGAGCTTACTTGCCCTGCATCGCCTTGAGGTTGGCGGCGTAGGCGTCCACATCATCCTTGCCGATGATCTTGGTCGGGATGATGATCAGGTTGTTGGCCGGGATGCCCGACTTGTCGCCCTTGAGATAGGCGGCCATCAGCTTCATGCCCTGATAGGCCCATTCGAACGGCTGCTGCACCACGGTCGCGGCGACGGTGCCTTCCTTGACGCCGCCCAGCGTGATCGGATCGTCGTCGAAGCCGACGACGGTGATCTGGCCGAGCTTGCCGGCGTCGCGCAGCGCTTCATAGATGCGCGGCGTGTTGTAGGAGTAGAAGCCGACCATGCAGGTGATGTCGGGGCTGGCGACCAGCGCGTCCTCGACATTCTTCTTGGCGCGCGCCTGGTCGATGTCGTCGCCGCGCACGTCGACCAGCTCGATCTTGCTGCCGGCGAGCCCGTCCTTCATGCCCTGGATGCGCTCCTTGGCGTTGTCGGCGCCGAGCAGGCCGACGAAGCCCAGGCACTTGCCGCCGTTGGGCATCGCCTTCTTGGCGATCTCGGCCGCCTGCTTGCCGGCATCGACATTGGACGAGCCGATATAGGCGACGCGCTTGGTCTGCGGCGCATCCGAGTCGGTGGTGAACAGCGCGGTTTCCGACGCGATCTTGTTCAGCCCGTCGGTCGAGGTCTTGGGATCGACGGCCGAGACCATGATGCCCTTGACGCCTGCCGTCACCAGATCGTCCATCAGCCGCTGCTGGATGGCGACCGAGGATTGCTCCGGATATTTGAGCTCGAGATTGTAGTCGGGCAGTTCGCCCTGCGCCTTCTTCACGCCGGCTTCCGCCGCCTTCCAGAAGTCGGACGCGCCGTTGACGACGAAGGCCAGCGTCGGCTTGTCGTCCGCGCGGGTTACCGCCGTGGCCGCAAGCCCGATGAGCAAGGCCGCCGTGGCGACAGATGCATTACGGATCATGGATTTCATAGTTCAACCTCCCTTGTAGAACTTGCCTGTAGAACTCGTTGCCGATGTCTCGGCTGCGGCCCGGACAACCTCCTCCTCAAGGGTACGGCGAAGGTCCGCCGACTTAAGAACGGTGCCGATCCGGCCGCGATGGGGACACTAGACACTCATGTGGCGTTCGTAAATAGTCCGATTTGTCTGACATTTTCGTGAGAATGGACATGAGCCCAAACCGGCGATCCCGCCGGGTTTCGAGCGAGCGTCCCTCACACCCGTCATCACCCAACGGAAGCCCGAACGGTGACGACGAGTTGACAGTAGAACGCTGCCGGCTATTAGTAAAGAGTATTAGTTATAAGACCACGACGCGCGCTTTCGAAGCGGAGGAGTTGCTGGTCGAAGGACGCGCGGGGAGCGAGGAGAGTGAGCGTAGCAAGCCTTGCAGCCGCGCAGGAATACGGGAATCGTCAGCATTGTTGACTTGTTTGGCCGGTTTCGTCGCGAAGCGGCGCAGCCGGCGATTTGCATGCCGCGCTTGATAATATAAATTAGTTGACGCAATCTCAATAACGCACCGGCCTCGACCATCTTGCCGTTGCCATCGGCCTTTGCTTTAGGGCCGTCTGGGTTTGGGAAACGACCATGAGCGAACCGACGGAACTGCGCGATACTCCCGGGGCTTCCAGGCGCCGCAAGCCGGCCGCTAAGCCCAAGGGGCGCGTCACCATGACCGACATTGCGCGCGCCGCCGGCTGCTCGCAGGCGACGGTCTCGTTCGTGCTCAACAATTCGCCGGGCATCAGGCTGTCGCAGCAGACACGCGACCGGGTGATCGAGGCGGCCAGGGCGCTGGGCTATTCGCCACCAGTCTTTTCGGCGTTGCGGCCGCCGGTGACGCCGTTCGAAGGCCTGGACGGCGTCATTGGCTTCGCGGTCGACCAGCTCGCCACCAGCCCCGAGGCGGTGGTCGCCATCGAGGGCGCGCGGCAGGCCTCGTGGAATGCCGGCAATGTGCTTCTGGTGGCGCAGACCATGGGCGACGCGGTGATGGAGCCGCGCGCCATCCAGGCACTGACAAGGCGCGGCATCTCGGCGCTGATCTATATGACCATCTTCACCCGCGAGATCGCCGCGCCCGATTTCCTCTACAGCCTCGACATCCCGGTCATCCTGCTCAACTGCTACACCGCCGACTATGCCTTTCCGGCCGTGGTTCCCTCCGAGATCGCCGGCGGCCAGAGCGCGACCAGGCATCTGATCGCCCACGGCCATCGCCGCATCGCCACCATCACCGGCGAGCCGTGGATGCAGGCCGCTCAGGATCGGCTCAAGGGCTACCGCCGCGCTCTAGCCACCGCCGATATCCCGTTTGATCCGGAACTGGTGGTGGAGGGCGACTGGTCGGCCAGCGCCGGCTACGCCGCGACGGTCAAGCTGCTCGGACTCAAGGAGCGACCCACCGCCATCTTCTGCCAGAACGACCGTACCGCGATCGGCTGCTACGAGGCGCTGAAGGAAGCCGGCCTGCACATCCCGCAGGACATCTCGGTGGTCGGCTATGACGATGAGGAGATCGCCCGCCATCTCTTCCCGCCGCTGACGACCTCCATCCTGCCGCATCTGGCGATGGGCCAATGGGCGATCGAGCAGCTGGAGACGCCGCCGACGCCCGGCCGCGGCCGCTATCCGATCACCAAGCTGGAATGCCCGCTGGTGGAGCGGGAGAGTGTGGCAGACGTGAAGGATAGGACGTCCCAGATCGCCGCTTCAAGACTTGGAACGTATTGACATTGTATTGACAATCGCTAGATATCTGACCCCGACACAGGAGGATTTCGATGGCGCAGTCCAGTCATGCTGGCAGCGATCATAACGCAGTTCGCAAGAATGACGTGATTCAGATCCGCGCCTCGGCCGAGACGAAGGCCATTCTCAACCGCGCCGCGAGCTTGCGCGGGCAAAAACTGTCGGAGTTCATGCTGGACAGTGCGCGCAAGCAGGCCGAGGAGACCATTCTCGACCAGCGTGCCTTCTTTCTCGATGCAGACGCGCATGACAAATTTCTCGATCTGCTCGACGCGCCGAACAAGCCGTCGCAAGAGCTTCGCGCCCGCATGACGCGCAAGCCACCCTGGGACCGCTGATGCCCGCTGGGCAATCGCAAGGCCCGCGAGTCCGCGCTCCGGAACGGCTGACCATCAGTCATGACGTCGCAGAATTTCGCAACGGCAGGTATTCCACCCTTGATGACTGGCTGCGAAACCGTGCCCCCGCCGGCGAGGGACTGTCTGCCCGAACCTATGTCGTCTGCGACGCGGGCACGAAAAATCGGGTCGTCGGTTACTACGCGATCTCCACAGCGATGGAAGAACGGGTCGCGCTGCCAAGCGCGAAACTGCGTCCCGGCATGCCCGAGCAAGTGCCTCTGCTGCTGATCGGCCGCCTTGCGGTCGATCAGGCGTTCCAGGGAATGGGCCTCGGGGGCGACCTGCTTTCCGATGCGCTGCGGCGTTGCCTCGCGGTTTCGGAAATTGCCGGGGTTCGTGCCGTAGTGGCACACGCCATCGACGACGGCGCCGTTGGTTTTTACCAGCGTCACGGCTTCACTATGTCTCCGCTGGGCGAGCGCGTCATGCTGATGCCGTTCGAGACGGTACAGGCGCTGTTCTCGAAAACTTGAGGCGAGCTGTGCAGGCCACTGCAATAACGAGGAGATCGCCCGACCATCTCTTCCCGCCGCTGACGACCTTGCCGCATCTGGGGATGGGCCAATGGGCGATCGAGCAGCTGAAGACGCCGCCGACGCCCGGCCGCGGACGGTATCCGATCACCAAGTTGGAGTGCCCGCTGGTGGAAAGAGAGTGCGTAGGGAGCGTACCCGCACAATTCCGGTGACCCGGCCCCGCGACCGGTTTATGATGGGTGGGCGTGTGTTCCTTCCCAACAGGAAAAACGCTCATGTGGCCGAACCGCCGTCTATGCGATCTCTTCAAGATCGAGCATCCGATCATCCAGGCGCCTATGGCGGGCTCAGCAACGCCCGAACTCGCCGCCGCAGTGAGCAATGCCGGTGGGCTGGGGTCGCTCGGATGCGCATCGATGCTGCCGGATGGCCTGCGCAACGTTGCGCGCCAGATGCGCGCCTTGACCGGGCGTCCCTTCAACCTCAACTTCTTTGTTATTCCCAGACCCGACACCGGCGACGCCGTGCTGACCCAGGTCATCGACAGGTTGCGGCCCTACTATGAGGAGCTGTCGCTCGGTGAACCCTCGCGGAGGCTTCCGCCGATCGGACCGGGTTTCGACAACGAAAAGCTTGAACTGCTGCTCGAGATCCGCCCGCCTATCGTGAGCTTTCATTTCGGCATTCCGGATGCGGCCGCCGTTGGCAGGCTGAAGCAAGCCGGGATCGCAATCATCGGCACCGCGACCAATGTCGCCGAGGCGCGCAAGCTCGCCGACGGTGGAGCCGACGCGGTCATAGCCCAGGGCTGGGAGGCGGGAGGTCACCGCGGTTCGCACGCTCCCAATGGTCCCGGCGACGGCGTTGGAACGATGGCACTGGTTCCGCAGGTCGTCGATGCCGTCGAGCTCCCGGTCATTGCCGCGGGAGGCATCGCCGACGGCCGCGGCATAGCGGCCGCTTTCGCGCTTGGCGCCAGCGGCGTGCAGATCGGGACCGGCTTCCTGTCCTGCGACGAAGCCGGCACGGACGCGCCGCGCCGCGCCCTGATCCGCACCGCGACCGATATGGACACGATGGTCACCGATGTCTTCACCGGCCGCGCGGCGCGGGCCAGACGCACCCGCTTCGCCCTGGAAATGGAAGAGAGCAGGGTGCCCCTTCCGGACTTCCCGCAAATGGTCGCGCTCAGCGCTCCGCTCAGCGACGCCAAGGAAGATTTCGCCTTCCATCTCTATGGGCAGGCGGCGGCGCTCAACAGGGAACTTCCGGCCGGCGAACTGGTGCGAACGCTCGTGGCCGAAACGGGCGAAGTGTTCGACGCTCTCTCGGCCGGCAAAACGACGCCTGCGTGAGCGAAGTCTCCGGTCGTTGGCGTCCCCGATGAGCTTTTATCTCCGCGCGTCGACGCTGGATTGCGAAAAGATCAGCCGGCAAGCAGGGATGCCATACGGTCGCGATCGATGATGTTGGGATTCGGCGGCAAAGGGCGACCGTCCAGTTCGGCCAGTTTTGCCGCGATATGCGGTCTGGCGATGACGTCCTGCGGCAGCGAAACGCACATGGCGATCTCGATCACGCCGCGAAACACGTCGGCATCCTCGCTTGCGGCGGCGAAAAGCCGGGCCATCACCGGATTGGGCGGCGGAACAGGACGGCCGTCCGCCAGGGCGTTCATCTCCGCGATCCGGGCGCGGTCGGCGGCGATCTGGTTGCGATAGAAGGGGCCGACCTGGCGCTCGGTCTCGACATCGTATTCTCGCGAGAATTCGGCGGGGTCGTCGATGTGCCGGCGAGCGACATTCCTGAGCACCTGCGCGTGCAGGAGGCCGACGCTCAACCCCCGCCCGGCGGACGGATTGGTGCAGGCCCAGGCGTCGGCCACAGCCGCAAACCCGGTGACGACAGGCTGGCCGTCGACGACAAACCGCCGGTAGCGGTCGAGAACGCCAGCCATCAGCAGGACATGCGTGATCGGCTCGCCGTCAAGCCAATGGGCCTGCATCGGACATGCCATGACGACGCGGTGGAACGTGGCGGTGTCGCGCAAAGCCCGCATGGCCTTGTTTCTCGCGGAGGTGAACAGGGTGACCGACCAGGTGTCGTTGTCGCCATCCAGCGTGAGAATCGAGAACAGTCCCATCGGAGTGAGCAGGCGGCCCTTTCGGCGCGGCCGCTGCTTGCCCGTAAAATAGCGAGTGAAATAGACGAAATTGCTGTCTTCAGCTTCCTCCCTCGGACTGCGGCCTCCGGCCGCAACGATCCATTCGCAGGCAGGGCTCCGCCGCCCCATCGCATCGATCACCAGGTCGGCGCGAATCTCCTCGCCGGACGTGGTGCGAACGCCCGCAACATGCGGCACGCCGGGAATGGCTGAGGCTCCCGTGATCAGCTCGCGAACCTTGATCCCCCGCCGCACCGTCACATTGGGCGCCGCTTGCGCCATCTCTGCTGTGGCCCACTCGATCACCGGCCGCCGGCCGGTGACGAAGCGCATGGCTTCGTCGCCCGGGCGGGGCGCCCTGTCCGTTATCGTCGGGGGCAACGATCGAGGGTCGAAGAAATCCATCCAGACGCAGCCGGCGCGCAGCAATATATCCGTCAGCCCCGGCAGCTCCTGATCGGCGACCATTCGGAAACGCGAGCTGAGGTTGTGAGGCTGCCTGAATTGCGCAACGCCGGGGCGCTCCCAGTCCCATCCTTGAAGGGAACTCGAAGGCCGATCCGCCGGATCAGCCTCGAGGACCGTCACGTCATGACCGTCACGGCCAAGCATGGCCGCCGTGCACAATCCGATTACGCCTCCACCGCAAATCAGGATCTTGCTCACCCGTCCCCCAAATTTTTCGCGAGGGTCCGGTGCTATATTAGCTTCTGCACACGTTCCCGGCAACGTGCCTGGCCGGCCGGCGCCCACCCACTCCAACCCTTGCGTGCGATCACGGAACGAACCGCTGTTTTCGCTGCTTGGCATGGCTTCCGCGCAGGTTTAGGCTGAAACCAGCGAAGGGAGGGCGGGATGACATCAAGCTTCACCGTTCACGCGGCGTCCGGTTATGAGCAACTGATGGGGCGCTGGAGCAGAAGACTCGCGCCCAAGTTCATCGACTTCGCAGGTCTGGCCGGCGGCGAAAAAATCCTCGATGTCGGCTGCGGCACCGGCAGCCTCACCTTCGAACTGGCGAAATCGGGCGATCTCGCCGAGATCCAGGCCATCGACTTCTCGCCGGTCTTCGTCGCGGCGGCGAAGGAGAGGAACACAGATCCGCGCGTCACCATCCAGCAGGCGGATGCCACCGCCCTGCCGTTCGACGATAATGCGTTCGACCGCGCGCTGGCGCTGCTGGTGCTGCACTTCGTGCCGGAGGCCGGCAAGGCGGTGGCGGAGATGCGCCGCGTGACGCGGCCGGGCGGCGTGGTCGCGGCCGTGGTCTGGGACCATTACGGCGGCATGACCGGCATGCGCATGATAATCGACACTGTCGCGGCGCTCAGCGAAAGCGGGCGCCAGATGCGCAGCCGCTATTGCTTCCAGCCGATGATGCAGCCGGGCGAGATGAAGCGGACCTTTGTCGAGCAGGGTCTCGTCGATGTCACCGAGGCCGAGCTGATGATCCGCATGGACTACGCGGATTTCGACGACTTCTGGGCGCCGATCGGCGCCGGCGAAGGCCCGCTCGGCAAATACATGACCACGCTGGACGCGGCTGAGCGAACCCGTACGGAGGCCGCAGTTCGCGATGCCTATCAGGCCGGCCGGCCCGACGGCCCGCGATCCTTCGCCAACGTCGCCTGGGCCTGCCGCGGCATCGTGCCCTGAAATCGCGTCGACCGCGCAGCACTGCATCGCAAGGCAGGACGCCTCAGTTGCCGCCGGTGGCCGCGGCGTTGATCTCCCAGCCGTCGACCCAGACCTGCCGCAGCCGGTCGCCCTCGCCCTTGAACCACAGGCCCCCCGGCCGACAGTCCTCGATTCGGTCGCTGCGGAAATTGCGGATGGCCTGCCGCAACTCGCACCAGGCGACGATGTTGGCGGTCTCGGCATAATAGATCAGCGCGACCGGGCGGATGATGCGGTCGCTCGCCCGTCCCGCCTCGTCGCGATAGGAGAGGCTTAGCTTCTCCTCGTCGCGGATGGCGCGGCGGACCAGAGCGAGGTCGACGGCGGAAGCGGAGGGTGCGGCAAAGCCCCAGGCATGGAGGGCATTGGCGTCGAGCGTCTGCCGCAAGGGCGGCGGCACGGCGCCGGCGATCTTGGCGCCGACGCGTTTGGCGGCCTGCTTGAGCTCCTCGTCGCCGGTGCGCTCGAGCAGCGCCAAGGACAGCACGATCGCCTCCATCTCCTCGATGGAAAACATCAGCGGCGGCAGGTCGAAGCCGGGGCGCAATATGTAGCCGATGCCGCGCCCGCCCTCGATCGGCACGCGCATCGCCTGCAGGGCGGCGATGTCGCGATAGACCGAGCGTACGGTGACTTCCAAATGCCCGGCGATCGTCGCCGCCGTCACCGGCTTCTTGGCCAGACGCAGGATCTGGATGATCTCGAACAGCCGCGAGGCCTTGCGCATTTCCTTGGCCCGATCAGAACGCAACTGACACATCCCCGTCAGTTGGAGTGACCTATAGAGTCGCCTACCCGCTTGAAAAGCAACAGATTCCTTTTCGCGCAAGCGGATAATGCGACAGGCAACTGACATGAGCTATGCCGAAAACCTCTGGCTGTTCTTCGTGCTTCTGTTCGGCATCATCGCCGTTCCGGGCATGGACATGTTGTTCGTGCTGGCCAATGCGCTGGCCGGCGGCAGCAACAGGGGCCTGGCCGCGACCGCCGGCATCATGCTCGGAGGCGCCGTGCACACGCTGAACGGCGCGATCGGCGTCGGCCTGCTCATGCATTTTGTGCCGATCCTGTTTACGCCGCTGCTAATCGCCGGCGCCGCCTACATGGCCTATATCGGCATTTCGCTGATGCGCAGCTCGATCACCGTCGGCGATGACGGGCCCTCGGGGAGCCGCTCGGCCTGGAAGGCGTTTCGGCAGGGCCTAGTCACCTGCCTGATCAATCCGAAAGCCTATCTCTTCATCCTTGCCGTCTATCCGCAATTCCTGAAACCGGCTTACGGTCCAATCTGGATGCAGGCGACAATCATGGGATTGCTGACGGTCGCCACGCAGGCTGCGATCTATGGCGGGCTCGCCGTCACCGCCGGCCGCAGCCGGAGCCTGCTGGTCGACAATCCGAAGGCGACCACATTTGCAGGCCGCGCGGCAGGGCTGCTGCTGTTTGCCGTTTCGATATTCACGGCCTGGGAAGGCTTGAGGGCGGCGTGATCGCCGCCCTCTCCATTTCGCTCAGGCCGCGCCCTGACGGCTGGCGAGCATCTCGCGCTTCACCGATCGGCGCCATTCGACGGCGCCGGCGAGGCCGTGCAGGACCGTCTCGGTGGTCGCCCAGTCGATGCAGCCATCGGTGATGCTCTGGCCGTAGACCAGCGGCTTGCCAGGCACGACATCCTGGCGGCCGGCGACGAGATTGCTCTCGATCATGACCCCGATGATGCGCTCGTCGCCCGCCGCGACCTGGCCCGCCACGTCATGCGCGACCTTCGGCTGGTTCTCCGGCTTCTTGGCGCTGTTGGCGTGGCTGACATCGATCATCAGCCGCGGCGCGACGCCGATGCGGCCAAGCTCGGCAGCAGCGGCGTCGACGCTTGCGGCATCATAGTTCGGCGTGATGCCGCCGCGCAGGATAACATGGCAATCCTCGTTGCCGGTGGTCGCAGCGATGGCGCTGCGGCCGCCCTTGGTCACCGCCATGAAGTGATGCGGCTGGGCGGCAGACTTCACCGCCTCGCCGGCGATCCTGAGATTGCCATCGGTGCCGTTCTTGAAGCCGACCGGGCAAGAAAGGCCCGAGGCCAGCTCGCGATGGATCTGGCTTTCGGTGGTGCGCGCGCCGATTGCGCCCCATGCGACAAGGTCGGCGATGTATTGCGGCGTCGTCATGTCGAGGAACTCGGTCGCCGCCGGCAGGCCGAGATTGTTGACGGCCGACAAAACGTTGCGCGCCATGCGCAACCCCTTGTCGATGTTGAAGCTGCCGTCGAGGTCGGGATCGTTGATCAGGCCCTTCCAGCCGACTGTGGTGCGCGGCTTCTCAAAATAGACACGCATGACGATCTCGAGCCGGTCGGCCAGAGCCTCGCGCAGCGCCGCCAGACGGCTGGCGTAGTCCACGGCGGCGACCGGGTCATGGATGGAACAAGGGCCGACAATGACCACCAGTCGATCGTCGGCCCCATTCAGGATGGAATGGATGGCGTTGCGCGACGCGGCAACGGTACGCGTCGCCGTGAGCGAGCGCGGTATCTCGCGCATCACCTCGTCCGGCGTGGTCAGTACCTTGAGTTCCTTGACCCGAAGGTCGTCTGTGGCGGTCAACACGGCTTTCTGCTCCTGGTTTAGGAGACCTGCCGGCTTGAAACAAAAAAGCCGCCAGGTCTGGCGGCTTGTCGGATTTTTGATCTGGAGTTTTCAGATCGAGCGCAATCCTCCCGCCGCCAGCGAGCTGTCATAAAAGTACCAAAACGAGGCGGTCAGGTGGATCATGCGGCCCATATAGTCGATGCGAAGGCGTTTGTCACGCGCCGATGATGCTGCCCTCTGAAGGTGATCGCCTAAACAGCGACGGCCGCGCTTGGAAGTGCCAATTGTCAATGCTGGCGCTGCCCCTCATTGCCCTGCCAGGCATTTCTCCCCGTATAGTGACGGGGAGAAAGGGCTGGCCGCGGCGCCGGCTCTTATTCTCCTATCACCCCGGCTATGTTCTGATCATAATCGACCAGCGAGCCGGTCATGACGCCGGCCTGGGGGCTCAGCATATAGGTGATCAGCCGGGCAAGCTGCGCCGGCTTGACCAACTGGCCCATCGGCTGCGCGGCCTCGGCCTTTGCCAGCCAGTCGTCGGGCGCGTCGTGCCACTTTTTCTGCACGATGTCCTCGCCCTCGGTGTCCATCCATCCCGGCAGCACCGCGTTGCAGCGGATGCGGTCCTTGCGATAGGAGCTCGCGACATTCTTGGTCAGCGTCATCAGCGCGCCCTTGCTGGTCGAATAGGGCGTGAGGAAAGACTGGCCGGCATGCGCCGACATTGACAGCACGTTGACGATCGAGCCCGGCGCCTTGCGCTCCAGGAGATGCGCGACGAGGCCCTGCATCAGGAAGAAGGGGCCGCGGACATTGGTGTCGAAGATCTGGTCGAAGAGTTCTTCCGATGTCTCGACCAGCGAGCCTCGCGCGGAAGTGGCGGCGGCGTTGACCAGCGCGTTCAGTGTTCCGAAATGCTCGATCGCGGTCTCGACGGCGCGCTTGCAGTCCGCAACCTTGGCGACATCGGCGCTGATGAAGATGGCGTCGACGCCGTTCTTCTTCAGCGCCGCGACCGCCCTGTCGCCCTTTTCCTGGGAGCGGCCGATCAGCGCCAGCGCGCGGCAACCCTCATCCGCCAAGGCTTCCGCAACCGCGAAGCCGATGCCCTGCGCGCCGCCGGTGACGATGGCGCGCGTTTCTGAATTGCGACCGGCCAAACCGTTCATCGCTGTGCTCCTCAATCCGTATTCAAATTTCAATCGACGCGGATGGTCTTGCCCGTCTTGGCCGACTGCAAGGCCGCGTCGGCCAGCTTCAGCGCGATCAGCCCGTCCTTGCCGCTCGGCGCCGCCTTCTTTCCGGCAGTTGCCGCGGCAATAAAGGCCGCGATCTCGTTGGCGTAGGCGTCGATGTAACGGGTCATGAAGAAGTCGTGCAGCGGCGGACGTGTATAGCCCTTGTCGTTGGCGAGCTCGATTGACACCGGCCGCTGGTTCTCGGCCGCGACCATGCCCTTGGAGCCATGCACCTCGATGCGCTGGTCGTAGCCATAGGTGGCGCGGCGCGAGTTGGAGATGACGGCCTGCTTACCGGAGGCGGTTTCGAGGATGACGCTGACCGAGTCGAAATCGCCGGCTTCGCCGATCTTCTTGTCAACCAGCACGGAAGCGTGGGCGCTCACCGCGACGGGTTCCTCGCCGAGCAGGAAGCGCGCCATGTCGAAATCATGGATGGTCATGTCGCGAAAAATACCGCCGGAGCGGGCGATGTAATCGAGCGGCGGAGCGCCCGGGTCGCGCGAGGTGATGGTGACCATCTCGACCGTGCCGATGGCGCCCTCGTCGATCGCCTTGCGCACGGCGGCGAAATGCGGATCGAAGCGGCGGTTGAAGCCAACCATCAGCGTGGCTCCGGTCTTCTCGACCACGGCAAGGCACTGCTCGACCCGTTTGACGTCGAGGTCGATCGGCTTCTCGCAGAAGATCGCCTTGCCGGCCTTGGCGAAGCGCTCGATCAGATCGGCATGGGTGTCCGTCGGGGTGCAGATGATGACGGCGTCGATGTCCTTGGCCTGCTCGACAACATCGATCGTGCGGACTTCGGCGCCGTAGGCGGAGGCCAGTTCCGTCGCCGCTTTCTCGAAGGCGTCGGCCACGGCCACCAGTTTGGCCTGCGGATTGGAGGCGACGGCGCGGGCATGCACCTTGCCGATACGGCCGGCGCCGAGAAGAGCGAAACGGAGTGTCATGGAATGTCCTTCGAAGGGGTGGGTTTGTAGGCATATCCGCGCCTTCCGGCGCGGAAGATTGGTTGGTCCTGTCGCGACGCGCCGTCAGGCGGCCTGCAGTTCCGCCTGTCCGGTCTTGGCGCCGGTTATGTAGGCGACGATGTCGTTGCCGTCGGTGTCCTGCTTGCGCAGGTTGGCGACGATGCGGCCGCGGCGGAAGACGACGATACGGTCGACCAGGTCGAAGACCTGGCGCATGTTGTGGCTGACCAGGATCAGCGGTTCGCCGTTCTCCTTCAATGTGCGGATGATGTTTTCGACCTGCGCGGTCTCCTGCACGCCAAGCGCCGCCGTCGGCTCGTCCATGATGATCAGCTTGGAGGCGAAAGTCGCGGTCCTGGCGATCGCCACGCACTGGCGCTGGCCGCCCGACATGTGGCGGATGGTGCTGGACAGGTTCGGGATCTTCACCGCGGTGCGGACAAGCGCTGCCTCCGTCGCCTTGCGCATCGCCTTTCGGTCGAGAATGGAGAAAGGCCCGAGATTGAAAAGCACCTTCTCGCGGCCGAGGAACAGGTTCGACGGCACATCGAGATCATCGGCCAGCGCAAGGTTCTGGAACACCGTCTCGATGCCCGCCTCGCGCGCCTCGATCGGGCCGGCGAAGTTCACTTCCTTGCCGTCGAACCAGATCTTCCCGTCGGTGCGCTGCTCGACGCCGGTGATCTGGCGCACGAAGGTCGACTTGCCGGCGCCGTTGTCGCCCATGATGGCGACATGCTCGCCCTTGCGCAGCTCGAAATTCGCCTCCTGCAGCGCGTGCACGCCGCCATAATGCTTGGTGAGGTTTTCGGTCTTCAGAACGATGTCCGACATGGTCATGCTCCTATCGCGCGGCGGCGCTGGCGCCATTGATCGAGAACGACAGCGCCGACGATGATCACGCCCTTGACCATCTCCTGATAATAGGCGTCGAGGCGCAGGAAGGTGAAGCCGGAAATGATGACGCCGAAGATCAGCGAACCGATGACGGTGCCGATGATGGAGCCGCGGCCGCCCGACAGCGAAACGCCGCCAATGACCGCCATGGCGATGGCGTCGAGCTCGTACATGACGCCCATGCCGGCCTGGGCGGTAAGGTTCTTGGAGGACAGCACCACCGCTGCGATCGCGGCCAGGATACCGGCGATGGCATAGACCAGCACCTTATGATTGGCGATCTTGATGCCGGACATGCGCGCGGCATCCTCGTTGGAGCCGATGGCGTAGCAGTGCTTGCCGTATTTCGTGTAGGTCAAAATCAGCTGGAACAGGATCGCCAGCGAGATGAAGATGACGACAGGCATCAGGCCCTTGCCAATGGCCGCGAAACTATCGGTCGGGAACGAGATCGGCTGGCCCTTCGACCACCATTTGGCGATGCCGCGCGCCGTGACCATCATGCCGAGCGTGGCGATGAAAGGTGGAATGCGCGTGTAGGCGATGAGGAAGCCATTGATCAGGCCGGCGATCAGGCCGCAGCCGATCGCGACCAGGAGCGGCACGATGACCGGCAGGTCGGTCCAGCCAAAATTGATGAACATCGCCTTGGGATTGGGATTGCCGTTGACGGTCGCAACCTGGGCGAAGCTCATGGCGATCATGGCGGTGGCGCCGACGATCGAGCCCGAGGAGAGGTCGATGCCGCCGCAGATGATGACCTGGGTGACGCCGATGGCGATGATGCCGACGATCGAAACCTGCAGGATGATGATCTGCAGGCGCTGCTCGTTGAAAAGCCCGGAGACGTTCTCGCGGGTGTTGAACAGGAAGCTGTCGCCGAGGAAGACGCGGCCGATCAGTTCGAAGGCGCCGACCAAGATGACCAGCGCCAGGAACACGTTGAACTCGGCCGGCCATGGGCGCTTCTTGGCGTCATAGCTCAGCCCGCCAATGCCATGCGATGTCTGTGACACGTCTTCTTCCTCCGAGTGACCGCGCCCGTTCTCCCGCCCGGTCGGGCGGGAGAGGAACAGAGCGGCGCCGCTTCGTCAGCAGCCGATTTCAGCCAGTCCGATGCGTCGCGGCACCACTCCGCGTCCGTTCTCGCAATCCCATACGGAAAATCGCTGCGTGATTTCCCGGAATTGCGCGGGCGCGGCTCAGTTCTTCTTCAAGAACTTGTCGATGTTCGCGGGGGTGACGAGCTGGAACGGGATGTAGACCTTGTGTTCCACCTTTTCGCCCTTGGCGAGCTTCAGCGCGGCGTCGAGCGCGCCGGCGCCCTGGCCGGCCGCGTCCTGGAAGACGGTCACGTCGAGATCGCCCGCCTGCATCGCGGCCAGCGCATCCTGGGTGGCGTCGACGCCGCCGACGACGACCGACTTCATGTCGATGTTGGCG
Organism: Mesorhizobium sp. CA4; assembly: GCF_020165075.1. NCBI lineage: Bacteria > Pseudomonadati > Pseudomonadota > Alphaproteobacteria > Hyphomicrobiales > Phyllobacteriaceae > Mesorhizobium > Mesorhizobium sp. CA4. Next base: position 52,300 of record NZ_JAIUHK010000002.1, on the reverse strand, counting down.
GCCTTCATCGCCTGGATGGCGCCGATGGCGCTTTCGTCATTATTGGCGATGACGCCGTCGAACGGCTTGCCCGACGACAGCCAGTTGGTCATCAGGTTCTGCGCTTCGTCGCGCTTCCAGTTCGAGGTCTGCTTGTCGATGATCTTGATGAAGCTGCAGTCCGGCGTGGCGATCACTTCCTCGATGTCCTTGGTGCGCTGCACCGCGGCCTGGTTGGAGAGCTCACCCATGATCACATAGACATTGGCTTCCTTCTTGCCGGCTTCCTTGAATAGGCGGCAGACTTCCTTGGTCTCGAGCGTGCCGGATTCGGCTTCGTTCGAGGCGACAAAGGCCTGATTGTCGGGCAGCGTGTCGACATTGACCGGCTGGCGGTTGACATAGACCAGCGGGATCTTGGCAGCGGCGGCCGCGTCCGACATGGCCTGCGTGGCCGAGGTGTCGACCGGGTTGACGATGATGGCGTCGACGCCCGAGGCGGCGAAGTTCTTGATCTGGTCGAGCTGCTTGGCGACGTCGTTCTGCGCGTCCTCGACCTGCAGCTCGACGCCGCTCATGCCCTTGGCCTGCGCGATCATGCCGTTGCGCAGCACGGTGAGGAAGTTGTCGTCGAAAAGAGCCATCGAAACGCCGATCTTGGCGGCGAAGGCGGATGAACACATCAGCGCCGAAAGCGCGACGCCCAAAAGAAGTTTCTTCATTTTATTCTCCTCCACTTGGTGTCCGGCTGCACCCATTGAACCGGAATCCCCGGTTTGCCCGGGGAATCTCTCCCTGCGACCATGCGGCGTCGCCAAATTGATTGGAACGCCTCTTCTTCCGTTCGAACAGACGTTCCGGAACGAAAGAACCAAAAAGCCTAGTTAGTGAAATATTCATTCCATTTCGTTTTGGAAACGTCAAGGGCGATTCCGACCGAGGCGGCCGGTTTTCGATCACTATCGACGTGACGAAGACCAAAAATCGTCGAAACTTGTGCCCGAATCCGCATGAACCGCGATGAAAGAATCCATCAGCCTGATAGATTCTATCACACGGGTTACTTCGCTATAGGCGCCTAGATGTTTTCCGGCAGATAGATGTCGAAAGGCAGGAAGGTCTGCCCCGGCGCATTGGCAGCGCCGCTTTCGATGGCATGGGCCATCAGCCCGACGAGTTCCCGGCAGAGCGCCGCGAGCGGCGTTGAGATCACCATGGTGAGGATGTTGTCGGCAAGCGCGGCGCGCGAGACGGCATTGATCTCGTTGCAGATGACGACCGGCATCTCGGCCGGGCGCGCCGTCCGCAGCGCCGAGACCGCGCCTTCCATGCCGCCGCCGGCGACGTAGCAGCCGGCAAGATCGGGATGGCGCGCCAGTAGATCGAGCATGGCGTCATGCGTCACGTCGTTGGCCTCGAGGTTGACCAGCGTCTCCATCACGGTGAAGTCCGGCGCATGCTCGCGAAAATAGGAGCGGAAGCCGATCTCGCGCAGCTCATGGCCGTGGAAGCGGTGGCTGCCGACGAAGAGCGCGACCTTGCCGGGCTTCCTGGCGGCCTTGGCGATCATCCAGGCCGCGCTTCGCCCGACCTTGCGGTTGTCGAGCCCGACATAGCCTTCGCGGATGCCGGCGGCAAAATCCGACAGCAGCGAGAAGACCGGCTGGCCCCTCCCCTTCAGCGCCTCCACGACCGCCGTCAGCGTCGGATGATCAGGGCCGACGACGGCGATGGCTCTCGACTTCGCCGCCAGGCTGCGCATCTGGGCGGCGATCTCGTCGGGCGCCAGCGAGGCGGCGAAATCGACCGTCGCAACGCCGCGAAAGCGTTGCGATTGCGCGACTGCCAGCTCAAGCTCCCTGGCGAAATCGCCGTAGAAGACATCATTGCCCCTGAGCAGCAGGAAGCCAAGCCGGTATTCCGGCAATTCCTGGCGCATGCGCTGCTTGATCAGCCCGGCCGCATGATAACCGATCTCGGTGGCGGCGTCATAGACCCGGCGCGCCGTCTCCTCGCGCACCGGCAGACGGCTGTTCAGCACCCGGTCGACAGTGGCGACGCTGACGCCGGAGACCCGCGCGAGATCGGTGATGGTCGGCCGCTTTGCCATGAATGGTTCCTCGCTTGTCCGATTAAGGATATCTCATTCTGATAGGAAATGATAGAAACTATCTTCTTGATGTTGAGACTATCAGACCTTCCGGCTATGCTGAAGCCGATAGTCAGCGATGCGCGAGCCCTGCACGGTCGGGGCGGCCGCCAAGGCGCTGGCGGAGGAATCCCAATGACGGCAATCACGTCTTCGGCGGCGTCGCCGCGCGATTACAGCCTGACCGGGCGAGACGCTAGGCTCGCGGTCGAGAACGGGCTGGCTGCGGCCGAGTGGTACCACACCGAGATCCCGCGCAAGCAGATGAAGGAGCTGATGCAGCGCTCGGACCAACCGGCGATCCGCGACACCATCATCTGGCTGACCGCGTTCATCGTCAGCGCCGCGGGCGGCATCTGGTTCTGGGGCAGCTGGTGGTGCGTGCCGTTCTTCTTCGTCTACGGCACGCTCTACGGCTCCTCGACCGATTCCCGCTGGCACGAATGCGGCCACGGCACGGCCTTCCGCACGCAGTGGATGAACGATGCCGTCTACCAGCTCGCCTGTTTCATGATCATGCGCAACCCGGTGACCTGGCGCTGGAGCCATACGCGCCACCATACCGACACGATCATCGTCGGCCGCGACCCGGAGATCGCCGTCATGCGCCCGCCGGACCTTTTGCGCGTGGTGCTCAACTTCTTCGGCATTCTCGACGCCTGGCATGCCATGGTCGGCATGGTCCGCAACGCCGCGGGCGTCATCAGCGCGGCGGAAAAGACCTTCATTCCCCTGCAGGAACAGCCGAAGGCGATCCGCGTGGCCCGCATCTGGCTCGCCATCTATCTCGCGACCATCGCTTTGGCGCTCTATCTGCATTCGTGGCTGCCGCTGATGCTGGTCGGCCTGCCCCGCCTCTATGGCGCCTGGCATCACGTGATGACCGGCCTGCTGCAGCATGGCGGCCTCGCCGACAATGTCATCGACCATCGGCTCAACAGCCGCACCGTCTACATGAACCCGGTCAGCCGCTTCATCTACTGGAACATGAACTACCATGTGGAGCATCACATGTTCCCGATGGTGCCCTATCACGCGCTGCCGAAGCTGCACGAGATGATCAAGCACGATCTGCCGGCGCCGACGCCATCGATCCTGGCCGGCTATCGCGAGATGATCCCGGCCTTCCTGCGCCAGCTGCGCAACGAGGATTATTTCCTCAAGCGTGCACTGCCGCCGACGGCGAAGCCCTACCGGGAAGAGCTGCACAACGACAATCCGGTGGCAGCCGCGGCCGAATGATCTGCCGAAGAGCTTAACCAACCGATTTTCGCGGAGGACGAGATGAGCGACTGGGTCGAGGCCTGCGCGGCCGGAGACATCGACGAGGAGGACGTGATGCGGTTCGACCATAGCGGCCGCACCTTCGCCATCTACCGCAGCCCCGACGACGAATATTTCGCGACCGACGGCCTGTGCACGCATGAAAAGGTGCATCTGGCCGACGGGCTGGTGATGGATGACATCATCGAATGCCCGAAGCACAATGGCCGCTTCAACTACAAGACCGGTGACGCGCGCGGCGCGCCGGTCTGCGTCAACCTCAAGACCTATCCGGTCAAGGTCGATGCCGGAAAAATCCTGATCCAGATCGGATGAGACCATGCAGGCGGGGATGCTGATCATCGGAGCAGGCGAATGCGGCGGGCGCGCCGCGCTCGCCCTGCGCGATCTGGGTTTCGAAGGGCCGGTGACGCTGGTCGGCGACGAGCCGCATTTGCCTTACGAGCGGCCGCCGCTGTCGAAGGAAGCGATGACCGGGACGGCGCCGGCCATCAAGGCGATCGCCACCGACGCGCTGTTCGCCGAACGCTCGATCCGCCACATACACTCCGCCCGGGCGGTCGCGATCGATCGTGCCGGGCATGTCGTGCAGCTGTCGGACGGATCCTCCCTTTCCTACGATAAGCTGCTGCTGGCGACAGGCTCGGTGCCGCGCCAGCTGCCGATGCCGGGCCTTGGAGGCCGTTGTGTCTATCTCAGGACCTTCAACGACGCCTTGGCCATCCGCGCCCATCTCAGCGCCGGCAACCGTGTCGCCATCATCGGCGGCGGCTTCATCGGCCTGGAGCTTGCCGCCTCGGCACGCAAGCTCGGCGCAACGGTCACCGTCATCGAGGCGCAGCCGCGCATCCTGATGCGCGGCGTGCCGGCCGAGATCGCCGAGATCATCCATAAGGCGCATGAGGCCGAGGGCGTTACGATCCGCACCGGCCAGGGGATCGCGGCGATCGCCGACGACGGCAAGGAAGTCGCCATCACACTGGCCGACGGGCAGCGGATCGTTGCGGATCTCGTGGTGATCGGCATCGGCGCCGTCCCGGTGACGGCGCTTGCCGCCGAAGCCGGGCTCGCAATCGACAACGGCATCGCCGTGGACGAGCATTTGCGCACCGCCGATCCGGACATCTTCGCCGCCGGCGATTGCTGCTCGTTCCCGCTCGCCGTCTATGGCGGCCGGCGCGTGCGTCTCGAAGCCTGGCGCAACGCGCAGGAACAGGGCGCCTTAGCCGCCAAGAACATGCTAGGGGCCGGCGAGGCGCATGCCGCCGTGCCGTGGTTCTGGTCGGATCAATATGGGCTGACCCTGCAGATCGCCGGGCTGTCCGACGAAGGCAAGAGCATCGTGCGGCGCGACCTCGACGACGGCGCCTTCATCCTGTTCCATCTGGCCGAGGACGGCAGGCTGGTCGCCGCCAGCGGCATCGGCCCCGGCAATGCGGTGGCGCGCGACATCCGGCTGGCGGAAATGCTGATCGCCAAGCGGGCGAGCCCGGCGCCGGAAGCGCTCGGCGCGCAAGCGGTCAAGCTGAAGTCGCTGCTGGCGGCATGATGGACCCGGCTAAAACAGCGCCTTCAGCTCATCCAGCTTGTCGTTGACCAGCCAGCCGTAATAGTTTTCCTCCGGCAGCTTTTCGGCTTGGCCTTCGGCGCGGCGCTTTTCGTTCTCGGCCTTCAGCGCATAGGCACGCTGTTCGGGGTTGCCGACATTGTAGAGCGTGGCGGTCAGGCCGGGATTCTTTGAGATGTCGAAGCCGGCGATGCTGCGATACGCGTCGATCGACTTCTTGATGGTCGCGGCGACGTAAGGCAGCGTCAGGTCGGGATCCATGATGGTCTTGTAGACGGTGTTGGGGTCATCGACGTCAAGCTTCGGCAGGCCCGAGACCTTGTGCACGAGGTCGCTCATCTGCAGCGCGGTCAACGGGTTCAACTGGCCGAGGCCGAAGGTCTGGCCGGCGTAATAAGGCTGGAAGAAGGTGGCGCCGAAGCGGTCGTTGGGGAAATCCTCGCCGCCCACCGTCTTGCCGCGGAAGGAATGGTTCCAGACCTGCTCGCGGCACTCCCAAAGGTCGTAGCTGTCGTCCGCGCCGGCGCATTTCTTGAATTCCGACCGCTGGATGAAATCCGAGATGTCCTCGCCGTGATAGGCGAAGGAGAGCTTGCTCGACAGGTACGAGATCGCCTTGACGTAATAAGTCTGCAGACGGTCGTAGGCGTCGACATTGTAGGTATGCTCGCCGACGATGGCGCCGACGATATGCATCGGGTCGATGCCGTAGGCAGCCGCCACCTTCCTGATCTTGCCGCGCAATTCGGCATCGTTCTGCAAGAGCGCGTAGACCTTGCGGTACTTGGCCTGGAAAGTGGTGTTGGTGGCCTGGGTGCGCCGGCTGGAGGCGCCTGGAATATCCGGCTGCACGCTGTTGCGGTTGCCTGGAGGCACGATGGTCGCGGCGTCGGCGGTTGCCACCGCCGCCGCCAAGGCCATGCCGAGAAAAAGCAGGATAAGTTTCTTCATACGCCGCCGCTTTCGAGTGCGCGGCAAACTAGGTAAAGCGCATGGCAGAGTCGAGAGAAGGCTTCGAGCTCCCGTCAAAAATCGTGGCCAGATGCTTCCATTTGGCCACACTTTGCATTGGAAGGGGTTTCAGGCCGGCCTGAGCCGGCCCGAAATCCGGGCATTGGAAGGGCGTTTCAGGCCGGCGCGAAGGCCAGCCCGAAACCCAGATAGAGCTTAAAGGATGAACCGCGACAGGTCGGTGTTGCGCGACAGGTCGCCGACATGCTTCTCGACATAGGCGGCGTCGATGGTGACGGCCGTGCCGTGGCGGTCGGGCGCGTCGTAGGAAATCTCATCCAGCACACGCTCCATCACCGTCTGCAGGCGCCGGGCGCCGATATTCTCGACGCTGGCGTTGAGATCGACGGCGATGCCGGCGAGCGAATCGATGGCGTCGTCGGTGAAGGTCAGCTCAACGCCTTCTGTCTTCATCAACGCGATATACTGCTTGATGAGGCTTGCCTCCGTCTCGGTTAGGATACGGATGAAATCCGCCTTCTCCAGCGCGCGCAGCTCGACACGGATCGGCAGGCGGCCCTGCAGCTCGGGCAACAGGTCCGAAGGCTTGGAGACGTGGAAGGCGCCCGACGCGATGAACAATATATGGTCGGTTTTGATCGGCCCATATTTAGTCGCGACAGTGGTGCCTTCGACCAGCGGCAGCAGGTCGCGCTGCACGCCCTCACGCGACGGGCCGCCCGAAATGTCGCTCCTGGCGGCGATCTTGTCGATCTCGTCGAGGAAGACGATGCCGTCATTCTCGGCCGATTCCAGCGCCCTGCGCACCACCTCGTCCTGGTCGAGCAGCTTGTCGGACTCGTCATTGACCAGCAGCGCATAGGAATCGCGCACCGTGGTCTTGCGGGTCTTGGTCCTGCGGCCACCCATCGCCTTCGACAGCATGTCGTTGATGTTGAGCACGCCGACATTGGCGCCCGGCATGCCGGGAATCTCGAAGCCGGGCATGCCGCCATTGCCGGTGTCGGCCACCTCGATCTCGATCTCCTTGTCGTCGAGCTCGCCGTCGCGCAGCTTCTTGCGGAAGGAGTCGCGGGTCGCCGGGCTCGCCGTCTTGCCGACCAGCGCTTCCAGCACGCGCTCCTCGGCGTTGATCTGGGCGCGCGCGGCGACATCCTCGCGCATCTTCTCGCGCGTCAGGCCGATGGCGACCTCGACAAGGTCGCGCACGATCTGCTCGACATCGCGGCCGACATAGCCGACCTCGGTGAATTTCGTGGCCTCGACCTTGACGAAGGGGGCGCCGGCGAGCCGAGCCAGACGGCGCGAGATCTCGGTCTTGCCGACGCCGGTCGGGCCGATCATCAGGATGTTCTTCGGCATCACCTCTTCGCGCATCTGGCCTTCCAGCTGCTGGCGGCGCCAGCGGTTGCGCAAGGCGATGGCCACGGCGCGCTTTGCGTCCTTCTGGCCGATGATGAAGCGGTCGAGTTCCGAAACGATTTCGCGGGGAGAAAAGGTGCTCATATTACTCAAATTCCACTTTGCCACTGCCTGATAAACTCGAACGGATGCAGCAGCATGATCACGTTGAGCGTCAGATTGTCCCGGATGATGTAACCCGTGCCGAGCTCGAAGATGAGCGCCAGGGCCACGATCACCCATATAGGTAGCTTTCGCGCCATCACAAATCCCAGCGCCATGAACAGCGTGTCGGACACCGAGTTGATGATCGAATCGCCGTAATAGTTCAGCGAGATGGTGCCGGCGCGGTAGCGCTCGATGATGAAGGGGCTGTTTTCCAGGATCTCCCAGCCGCCTTCGATGAGGACGGCGAAGGCGAGCCTCAGCCCGATCGGCGAGCGCGGGAACAGCGCCCAGGTCAGCGCATAGAACAGGAAGCCGTGGATGATGTGCGAGAAGGTGTACCAGTCGGCGATGTGCTGGGAATTCTCCGAGCTGTTGACCACGCCGTGCCAGAGCTTGACATAGCCGCAGGTGCAGATCGGCGGATGGCCCATGCCGTACAGGGTGCCTGCCTGGAAGACGATCAAAGCGAGCACGAGCAGCAGGCCCATGCGCCAGCTGTCTTCGTAGGCCGAAAGCGTCTTGTCCTCTCCAGATGCGGTCATTGCCTCAGTCCCCCAGATTTTCATCGTCGTCGGCCGCATCGACGGCCATCAGCACGGCGTCCCCATATTGCGAATGCCTGCGCCCGATCGGCCTGAAGCCGGCCTTCTCATAGGCGCGGATGGCGCGGCCATTGTCGGGATGCGGATCGATGATGACGCGCGGCGCGCCTTCCTCGAACAGCTCCTCGACGAACTGGCGCACGATGGCCGAGCCATGACCGATGCCGACCAGTTCCGGTGGGCCGATCGTGAGATCGATACCCAGCGTGCCGAAGGGCTGGTCAGCATAAGGATGATCGTCCTCCATATGCGGATCATAGCTCTGCAGATAGGCGATCGGCCTGCCGTCGAGCTCGACGATCAGCGGCTCCACCGAGACCGAATCGATATGCTCGCGGATCTCGGCGATTTCCTTTTCCGGATCGTCCCACCATTGAGCGACATGCGGCTCGCGCAGCCAACCGGCGATCATCGGCAGGTCTTTTTCCGTAACCGGCCGAAAATCATATGTATCTGCTGGTTCGACCATGATCTTGTCTGAAAACCGGCGGCCACCTTTCGCTTTCGCGATCCTTCGGTTCAGGATCATGGTCGTTCAGGCGGCATCGAGCGTTTCGACAACAAAATTGTTGTTGGTGTAGACGCAGATGTCGGACGCGATCTGCATGGCCTTGCGGGCGATCTCCTCGGCATCCTTGTCGGTGTCGATCAGCGCACGGGCCGCGGCCAGCGCGTAATTGCCGCCGGAACCAATGGCCATGACGCCATGTTCGGGCTCCAGGACGTCGCCATTGCCGGTCAGCGCCAGCGAGACCGACTTGTCGGCGACCAGCATCATGGCTTCCAGCCGGCGCAGATAGCGGTCGGTGCGCCAGTCCTTGGCGAGCTCGACGCAGGCGCGCGTCAGCTGGTCCGGATATTGTTCGAGCTTGGCTTCGAGCCGCTCGAGCAGGGTGAAGGCGTCGGCGGTAGCGCCCGCGAAGCCGGCAATGACGCTGCCGCCCTTGCCGATGCGGCGCACCTTGCGGGCATTGCCCTTCATGATCGTCTGACCGAGGCTGACCTGGCCGTCGCCGGCGATCACGACCTTGTTGCCCTTGCGCACGCTGATGATGGTCGTGGCGTGCATGGTGAGTTCATTCGACATTTGAGCTCCGATGCGCGCTATCCCTTGAAAAGGCGATTGGCGCGGTACGAGTGAGTTTGATCGGCCATATGTATGCACAAGGCCAACGATTGCAAACCGCCCCTCGCCCGAGCGCCGATAGCGGCCGGAATGGCAACTGGCAATCGCCGGATCATGCTGGTAGAAGGCTTTCGTTTTCAAGCCCTGGCGCCTCCGAGCAGGGCAACAAGGACAAAGCGATGACGCGTTCGGCGGAAGTCAGCCGCAAGACCAAGGAAACCGAGATTTCGGTCTCCGTCGATGTCGACGGCAAGGGGAAATCCGACATTTCGACCGGCGTCGGCTTCTTCGACCATATGCTCGACCAGCTGTCGCGGCATTCGCTGATCGACATGACGGTCAAGGCCAAGGGCGACCTGCATATCGACGATCACCACACGGTCGAGGACACCGGCATCGCGATCGGCCAGGCGCTGAGCAAGGCGCTGGGCGAACGGCGCGGCATCATGCGCTATGCTTCGATCGACCTTGCCATGGACGAGACGCTCACTAGGGCGGCGATCGATGTCTCCGGCCGGCCTTTCCTGGTCTGGAATGTCGGCTTCTCGTCGCCGAAGATCGGCACGTTCGACACCGAGCTGGTGCGGGAGTTCTTCCAGGCGCTGGCGCAGAATGCCGGCATCACGCTGCATGTGACCAACCACTACGGCGCCAACAATCATCACATTGCCGAAACCTGCTTCAAGGCGGTGGCGCGCAGCTTGCGCGCGGCACTGGAACCCGATCCGCGCCAGCCGGATGCCGTGCCGTCCACCAAGGGATCGCTGAAAGGATAGCCCTATGGCGATCTATGTCGTGATGGCGCCGCCGGCCGGCAACAAAGCCGAGGACGCAAGTTTCGTGCGCGACAGCTTCACCTGGCTGGGTTTCCTGGTCGCGCCGCTCTGGCTTGCCTGGCACCGGATGTGGATCGAGGCGGCCCTGACCTTCATCATCATTGCGCTCCTGTCGGTGGCCGGCGAGAGGCTCGGACTCGAAGGGACCGGATCGCTGCTGTCGCTGCTGGTCTCGCTCTATGTCGGCTTCGAAGGCCAGGGCTTGCGGATCGCCTCGCTGCGGCGGCGCGGCTGGCGCGAATGGGGCGTGATCGAGGCCGGCAATCTCGCCGATGCCGAGACGCGCCATGCGTTGGAAACCGGCGAGGTGAGCGAGGCGCCGCCAGTCCTGCCGCGCATCGTGCCGGATGCATCGCAGGCACGTCCGCCGCAGACAGGCATGGCGCTCGGCCTGACCCATACACCTGGAAGGCCCTGACATGCGGGTGGCCATCATCGATTACGGCTCGGGCAATCTGCGCTCGGCCACCAAGGCTTTCGAGCGCGCCGCGCATGAGGCGGGCCTTGCCGCGACGATCGAGCTGACGGCCGAGGCCGAGCGCGTGCGTTCCGCCGACCGCATCGTGCTGCCGGGCGTCGGCGCCTTTGCCGACTGCGCCGCCGGCCTGCATGCCGTGTCAGGCATGTGGGAGGCAGTGGAGGAGGCGGCAATCGCCAAGGGCCGGCCTTTCCTCGGTATCTGCGTCGGCATGCAACTGATGTCGCAACGCGGGTTGGAGAAGACCATCACCAAAGGCTTTGGCTGGATCGCCGGCGACGTCAAGGAGATCCAACCTTCCGATCCGGCGCTGAAGATCCCGCAGATCGGCTGGAATACGATCGAACTCCAACGCAAGCACCCGCTGTTTTCAGGCATTGAGACCGGTCCGAAAGGGCTGCACGCCTATTTCGTCCATTCCTATCATCTGGACGCGAAGAATTCCGGCGAAGTGCTGGCGACGACCGACTACGGCGGCGCGGTGACGGCGGCGGTGGCGCGCGACAACCTTGCCGGTACGCAGTTCCATCCCGAGAAGAGCCAGGCGCTCGGCCTGGCGCTGATCACCAATTTCCTGAAATGGAGGCCCTGAAATTGAGCAACAAGGGCTATTGGATGGCGATGATCGATATCCGCGATCCGGACGTCTACAAGCAGTATATCGAAGCGAATGCCGTCGCCTTCGCGAAATACGGCGCGAAGTTCGCGGTCCGCGCGGGACGCTACGAGAGTCCGGAAGGAGCGACCGGCAACCGTCACGTGCTGGTGGAGTTCGAGTCCTACGACAAGGCGGTCGAATGCTATCATTCGCCTGAATATCAGCACGCCTCGAAGTTCCGGCTCGCCGCTTCGACAGGCCATTTCGTCATCGTCGAGGGCGTCTGATCCATGATCCTGTTTCCGGCGATAGACCTCAAGGACGGCCAATGCGTGCGCCTGAAGCACGGCGACATGGCCACCGCCACCATCTACAACGACGATCCCGCCGCGCAGGCCAAGGCCTTCGAGGACCAGGGCTTCGAATGGCTGCATGTCGTCGACCTCAACGGCGCCTTCGAGGGCCAGAGCGTCAATAGCGCAGCGGTCGGCGCCATCCTGAAGGCGACGAAGAACCCGGTGCAGCTCGGCGGCGGCATCCGCACCCTGCCGCAGATCGAAGACTGGCTGGATCGCGGCCTGACGCGCGTTATCCTCGGCACCGTGGCGGTGCGCGAACCCGACCTGGTCAAGGAGGCCTGCAAGGCATTTCCCGGGAAAATAGCGGTCGGCATCGACGCCAAGGGCGGCAAGGTCGCGGTCGAAGGCTGGGCCGAGGCCTCCGAGCTCGGCGTCATCGAGCTCGCCAAGAAATTCGAGGGCGCGGGCGTGGCCGCCATCATCTACACCGACATCGACCGCGACGGCGTGCTGACCGGCATCAACTGGGATTCGACCATCGACCTCGCCGAGGCCGTGTCGATTCCGGTGATCGCCTCCGGCGGCCTCGCCTCGATCGCCGACATCGTGCGCATGACCATGCCGGATGCGCAAAAACTCGAAGGCGCGATCTCCGGACGGGCCCTATATGACGGACGTATCGACCCGGCCGGGGCGCTGGCGATCCTGCGCGGCGAGCGGGCGGAGGCAGAATAGTGAACATTTCGATCATCCTGGCCTCCTATGACAGCGGCCATTTCCACGGCGGCTGCGGCCAGGGCCCAGACGCGCTGATTTCGGGCGGGCTGGCCGAGGCGCTGAAGCTCGCCGGCCACGATGTCGAGGTGAGCGACATCGGCAAGGTGGTCGAGGACGAAGCCGAGCGCGAGATCGGCACCGGATTTGCCGTCTGCAACGCCGTTTCCGGCGAAGTCCGCATGGCGCTGGACAGGAAACGGTTTCCGATCGTGCTGGCCGGAAACTGCCTGACCGCCGCCGGCGCCGTGGCCGGTGCCGGCGCCGACGCCATCATCTGGGCCGACCAGCATGGCGACCTCAACACGCCGGAAACCACCACAACGGGCTTTCTCGACGGCATGGCGCTGGCCACCGTGCTGGGCCTGTGCTGGCGATCGATGGCGGCGCAGATCCCGGGTTTCAGGCCGGTCGATCCGGCGCGTTGCGTTCTGGTCAATGCGCGCGACCTCGACAGCGCGGAAAAGGAACTGCTGGAGAAGCTGCCGATCATCCGGACCGAATGCCCGGACTGGAAGAGCGCGGCGCAAAGGCTGAAGGCCGACGGTGCACGCCAGGTCCACATGCATGTCGATCTCGACGTGCACGACCCCGAGAAGCTGCAGGCCAATCGCTACACCACGCCCGGCGGTCCGGCGCCGGAGCAGATACGTACCGCTATGTGCGGCCTCGCCGGGCCGCTCGCCATCGCCGGGCTCACCATCTCCGCCTACGATCCGGCCTTCGATCCCAGGGGCGACGTGCCGCCGCTGGTCGGCGCGCTGGTGGTCGATCTGCTCTCGACGCTGGAGGGCAAGTGATGCTCAAGGCCCGCGTCATCCCCTGCCTCGACGTCAAGAACGGCCGCGTGGTCAAAGGGGTCAATTTCGTCGATCTCGTCGATGCCGGCGACCCCGTCGAGGCCGCCAAGGCGTATGACGCTGCCGGCGCCGACGAGCTCTGCTTCCTCGACATTACCGCATCGTCCGACAACCGCGAGACGATCTTCGATGTGGTCGCCCGTACGGCCGAGCAGTGCTTCATGCCGCTCACCGTAGGCGGCGGCGTGCGCCAGGTGGCCGATATCCGCAAGCTGCTCCTGGCCGGCGCCGACAAGGTATCGATCAACACGGCGGCGGTGAAGAACCCGGATTTCGTCGCGGAAGCGGCCGATAAGTTCGGCAACCAGTGCGTCGTCGTGGCGATCGACGCCAAGAAGGTATCGGCGCAAGGCGAGGCCGACCGCTGGGAGATCTTCACCCATGGCGGGCGCGAAAAGACGGGCATCGACGCCGTCGACTTCGCACGGCGCATGGTCGAGCGCGGCGCCGGCGAGATCCTTTTGACCTCGATGGACCGCGACGGCACCAAGGAGGGCTACGACCTTGCGCTCACCCGGGCGATTGCCGACGCGGTGCGCGTGCCGGTGATCGCATCGGGCGGCGTCGGAACGCTCGATCACCTGGTCGAAGGCATCCACGACGGCCATGCGGCCGCCGTGCTTGCCGCCTCAATCTTCCATTTCGGCACCTACACAATCGCCGAAGCCAAGGCGCATATGGCCAGGGCCGGCCTGCCGATGCGGCTGGACTCGGCCGTCCAGCGGGCTTAAACGACTGTTATGGCAGACTTTTCGCTCGCCGATCTGGAAACGATCATCCACCAGCGCGCCCATTCCGGCGACGTGGAATCGTGGACGGCGAAGCTGTTCGCCAAGGGCATCGACAAGGCGGCGCAGAAGCTCGGCGAGGAAGCGGTCGAGACCGTGATCGCCGCCATCCGCGGCGACAGGCAGGCGCTCGTTTCGGAAAGTGCCGATCTTCTGTATCATTGGCTGGTCGTCCTCGGCATTGCGGGCGTCCCGCTCGACGACGTGCTGAAGGAGCTCGAGGGCCGCACCAGCCGCTCGGGCATCGCCGAAAAGGCAGCCCGATCAAAAGGATTGAAAGAAACGGGATAGAGCATGATGTCGCCCGAAAACCGCTTCACACTTTTCGGCATCATGCTCTAGGAGGCAGGAAACCCGATGGACCAGCTGGCTCCGACCGAGAAGTACTCCCCGTTTCGATTCTTCTCCGCCGAGCAATGGTCGCAGTTCCGCGCCGACACGCCGCTGACGCTCAGCGGGGACGAGATCGACCGGCTGCGCTCGCTCAACGACCCGGTCGACCTCGAAGAGGTCAAGCGCATCTACCTCTCGCTTTCCCGGCTGCTTTCGGCGCATGTCGAGGCGAGCCAGCTGCTGTTCAGGCAGCGCCAGGCCTTCTTCAAGGCGCAGGACGTCACCAAGACACCCTTCATCATCGGCATTGCGGGCTCGGTCGCGGTCGGCAAGTCGACCACGGCGCGCGTGCTGAAGGAGCTCCTGGCGCGCTGGCCATCGAGCCCGAAGGTCGACCTCATCACCACCGACGGCTTCCTCTTGCCAAACGAGATCCTGCGCCGCGAAAACCTCATGGAGCGCAAGGGTTTCCCGGAAAGCTACGATGTCGGCGCGCTGCTCAGGTTCCTGTCCGGCATCAAATCGGCGCAAGGCAGCGTCCGGGCGCCGGTCTATTCGCACCTGACCTATGACGTCATTCCGGGCGAGTTCGTCACCATCGACCGGCCGGACATCCTGATCTTCGAAGGCATCAACGTCTTGCAGCCGGGCAAGCTGCCGAAGGACGGCAAGATCGTGCCGTTCCTGTCCGATTTCTTCGATTTCGCCATCTATATCGATGCCGACGAGAAGCTGATCCATCAATGGTACATCCAGCGCTTCATGCGGCTGCGCGAAACCGCCTTCCGCAATCCGGATTCCTTCTTCCACCGCTATTCGCAGCTTTCGCAGGATGCCGCGCGCGCCATCGCGGAGGGGCTCTGGGCCAATATCAACCTGAAGAACCTGCGCGAGAACATCCTGCCGACGAGGGCGCGGGCCGATCTCATCCTGCGCAAGGGCACCAACCACCTGGTCGAGGAAGTGGCGTTAAGGAAATTGTGACCCCTTAACGGCGCCTTAGGCAATCGCGACTAGCGTTGGCAGCCAAACTCCAGCGGGTGTCGGGAGGCAACCGGTGATCAACGCGGGCAATGCCGCCGGCCGCAAGGCCCTTTGTTGTGCCTTCGACGAGGCGGCCGTGCTGATCGGCAGGCAGAAAGCGGGCCGATTGTTGAAGGCCGCCGGGCTTAGCGAAATCGAAGGCCGGCACTTCCTGTTGCTTCCTTTCGCCAACGCTGTCGCACGCAGGGCCGAAAGCTGGGTCTCGCACCTGTCATTGGGAGCGCACTGTGTTTGCAGCGGCCGCGTCTGACCCGTTAGCAAGCCCTCGATCGATCCGGTTTCTGGTGACCGGCATTGGCGCGACGCTGCTCTATGCCCTGCTTGCCGCGGCATTTTCGACAGCAATGAGCCCGGTCTTGGCTTCGCTATTCGCCTACGCCCTGGCCGCGACCTTCTCCTATGCCGGGCACACATACTTCAACGGTGCGCACCGCCTTGAAGTACCGCGCTTCGCGGTGCTGACGCTGGTCGGCCTGGCGATGTCCTTCGTGCTCCCGCTCACGTTGTCGGAAAGGCTCGCCCTGCCGGCGTGGATCCCCATCGCGCTGACCTGCCTGCTCGTCGCGCTCATCAATTATGTGGTGCTTCGCCACTGGGCCTTCGGAAAGGCTCTCGCCGAACCGGGGAGTGTCCCCCGAATGAACGTGTTGCAGGAGCGCCTGCCGGCGATACCAGTACTCCTGACCTTGCTTGTGGCCGTCTACGCAGCCTGGCTGGCCGTTGCCATCGTGCCGACCAATGTCGACGTTTCATGGTTGCTGGTCGTGTGCGATCGGCTGCTGAACGGCGAGCATCTGCATACCGACATCGTGGAGATCAATCCGCCGTTCTCCGTCTGGATGTACATGCCGTTCATGTTCCTGGAGCGGCTGACCGGTGGCCGCGCCGAACTCTGGTTGATCCTGGGCGTGATCGGGCTCGCGCTGGCAAGCCTTGCGTTTTCAGCCCGCATCCTGGCGCGTGCCGACCCGATCTATTTTCAACCTCGTTTCATTTGGGTCTTGCCTGCGGCGTTTCTGCTGATCGTCTGTTTCCAGCCCCATGAATTCGGGCAGCGAGAGCATTTCTCCATCATAGCGATCCTGCCTTGGATTGCGTTGCAATGCGCCCGCCAGCGCGCGTCTGACTTCGCGGCGGGCTCGAGACTGGAACAAATGCTTGCGGGCGTGTGCGCCGCCATCGTGGTCATGGTCAAGCCGCCGCATTTCGCCCTCGCCTTTGTCCTGCCGGCGGCCTTGTTGGCCATCCAGCGTCGTTCCCTCAAGCCATTGCTTGTCCCGGAAAACATCACTGGCGCGGCAATCGTCGCGTTCTATGTTGCCTATATCGTTGTGTTCCAGACACAATTCATTACCGAGATCCTGCCTTTGGCGAGAGACGTGTACCTGCCCGCGCGGGAGCCGCTTCTGGCGCTGCTGGACTGGCCCAGGGAACTCATCCTTCTGGCAATTGCGACGGTGCTTCTGGCTGACGGCTTCCAGCGTATGCATTGGGACGCAAAAATTCCGCTTCTCGCCGCATTTGGACTGCTTCCCGCCTTCCTGATCATGGGCAAGGGCTGGCCTAACCATGCCAT
Source organism: Mesorhizobium sp. CA4 (assembly GCF_020165075.1). Classification (NCBI taxonomy): domain Bacteria; kingdom Pseudomonadati; phylum Pseudomonadota; class Alphaproteobacteria; order Hyphomicrobiales; family Phyllobacteriaceae; genus Mesorhizobium; species Mesorhizobium sp. CA4. The sequence continues at coordinate 35,466 of NZ_JAIUHK010000002.1, read as the reverse complement.
GCCCATGATTGTTCTCGGCACCCTTGCGTTTGGCATGCAGCTGCTGCACGGCGAGAGTCCGGGCAGATTGAAGCTCATCGGCAAAACGGCCGCCATTTTCGGCTGCTTTCTGGTGCTGCAGCTGACGGCCAAAATTCAATGGTTTACACTGACCAATGACTATAGCCCGCTGGAACGCTCCATCGCTTCAATTCAACAGGTCGACCGCAACCCGACGATCGTCTCGCTCGCAGCAAGGCTGCAAGTGGCACATCCGCTCTCGCGACGGGTCGGCGGCCATTTCGTCTCGCGATATCCGTCGGCATCGATGGTTTTCGATGCCGACAAGCTTGCCGAAACAGGCGACGATCCGCAGATCAGACGCCGGCTCGCCGATATACGCGATCGCATGATTGGACAACTGGCCGACGAGATCGCAACCAAGAGACCGGATATCGTGCTCTACGGCGACGAGACCGGACCAGACTGGGGCAATCTCATGCTGCGCGATCCAAGGATCGCACTCGAATTGCATCAATACAGCATCCTGCACCAGGAGCCGGGGATAAGAGTGTATTTCCGCAAGCATTTTGCTGCCGGCGGTGAAGCGGCGAAATAACACCGAACCGCTGCAGGACGCTGCTCCAGCCTTGGCCATCGTTCTATGTCACGGCAGGCTCCCTGCCCATTTCAGCCCTGCGGTTTCGGGCCAGTATCGAAATCAGCATCCAGGCGCCGAGCGAGAGCGGCACCAGAACACCAACGAAAAACCCGGCATTGTTCAAGATATGCGCGAGAAAGGGATAGAGCCAACATAGCGCGAGAAGAAGCCGGGGCGGTCTTGACGCCATTGTGAACAGCATGGCAACCGCGACCGCGATACCGATCATGTCGTAGGTGTAGCCGTAGGGCGTGGCAAGAATTGCAAGGACAGCGGTAAGCGCCACGCGTTCCTGATGCGGGACCCGGCGCCCCGGCCACCAGAGCCAGACCGCCGCGGCGATGGAAGCGATCGTCGCGATCGCCTGCGCACCATAGGCCGCGGCCAGCCCAAAGCCGCTTACCCTCGCCGTGAAGAACACCGTGACCGCATTGTAGTGGTAGGGCTGCGGAAAAGGTGCCTCCATGATCGCCGTCATAAAGGGACGGGTTTCGGTCAGGAACAGGCGCCAGACATCGAAGCCGAAGAACAGGCCGGTGGCGATAGCGATCATGACCGTGGTCCCGATGGCGGCGAACATAGCCCGCCAGTTGCCGCTGGCGAGCAGGCAGAAGGGCACCAGGATGCCGAGATGCGGCTTGATCGTCAGCAGGCCGAACAGGGTACCGGCCAGCAGCGGACGCCTGGGCGCTACCGCGAGGCCTCCGATCAACAGCGCGGTGGTCAACGCGCCGTTCTGGCCGAACACCGAGTTCCAGATGACCGCGGGACTCAAGACGATCGCCAGTTCCACCGCAATCCCAAGCTTCAGCGGTCGGATTGCGAGCCACAGACACAGAACGGTTCCAACCGTCCAGATCAGATAGGCGGGCAGGATCGGCAAGGTTGCAAGCGGAACGCCGAGCAAGAGAATGCTCGGCGGGTAGCTCCATTCCTGATTTGGAAGATCGGGCGAGAACATGGCGCGCAGCGCGGTGCGGTAGGCATCCACGTCGAAAAGGACGGCAACGTGGCCTTCCATGGCCATGCGGGAGCCGGCCCAGAGATTTGTGAAATCCCAGTAGGGGAGCTTGCGCGAGAGCAGCGACAAGCCATCGGGACGATAGGCCCACAATGTGCGCAGGTAAAACTCGGCCATCCAGAAGCCGATCACCGTCACGATGGTCACGGTGGCCACGTCCAAGAGGCGTCGGATCCTGATTCGGCTCGGTTCCATGGCAATCCCGGCTGTCCGAGCTTTTCTTAGGCTTTTGTCCTTAAGATCGTGTTGCCCCGGCGCCAGGCATGCTCAGGCAGGCACCGTCACCCGCCGCAACGTCAGATTGATGCGGCCGCCATTCTTCAGCAGCGCCGATGTCGCGGGATAGATGCGGTCGACGCCGTGGAAGGCGAGGCGCCCTTCGCCGCCAAGCACGACGACGTCGCCGCTCTTCAGCCTGAACGACTTGGTGCCGCCCTCGCGCCTGTCCTGGCCGACCCGGAAGAGGCAGTTATCGCCCAGCGAGACCGACACCACCGGCGCGTTGAAATCCTGCTCGTCGCGGTCCTGATGCAGGCCCATTTTGGCATCCGCCGCATAAAAGTTGACCAGGCAGGCCTCGGGCGGATGCGGATAGGCCGAAACCTCGCGCCACACTTTCAGCAAGGCGTCCGGGATTGGCGGCCACGGCTCGCCCGTCACCGGATGTGTCGGCTGGTAGCGATAGCCGCGCTCCTTGTCGGTGACCCAGCCAAGCGCGCCGCAATTGGTCATGCGCACGCTCATCTCCTTGCCGGTGCGCGGCATTGCCGGCACGTAGAGCGGTGCTGCCTGCACGACGCGCCTGATTTCCTCGACCAGCGCTTCCTGCGCCGGGCGCGCGAGGTAACCCGGCATATGGCGGACGCCTTTGGGCAGAACGAGCATGGGTCGATCCGTTTTATCCGCAGAGTCGGGTTATTTCAGGTCGAATCGACCTGAAATCATCCGACTCCAAATCAAAGAGATAGAGCATGATTTCGTCCGAAAACCGCTTCACGCTTTTCCGCATCATGCTCTGAGCCTGCCATCCTTCAAAAAAGACGGCGACCCGAAAACTGCGGCTTTGCCGGATCAGTCGCTTTCCACCCGACCGCGCAGCTTTTTCACCGTCGACCGGCCTGCCTTGCTCTTGAGGCGGCGCTCCACGGCGCCTTTGGACGGCCTGGTCTTCTTGCGCGGCGGCGGCGGCGGCTCGGCCGCCTTGGCGATCAACGCCGTCAGCCGCGACCGCGCGTCGGCGCGGTTCTGCTCCTGCGTGCGGAAGCGGCCGGCCTCGATGACGATGACGCCGTCCTTGGTGGCGCGCTGACCGGCTAGCTTGAGGGCGCGCTCGCGCACGCGCTCGGACAGGCCGGATGCGTTCGCCACGTCGAAGCGCAGCTGTACGGCGGTCGCCACCTTGTTGACGTTCTGGCCGCCTGGGCCGGAGGAACGGATGAAGTCCTCATGCAGGTCGCCAGGACGGATGACCGCTTCGCCGGTGATGATGATGTCGTCGTCGCTCGCCATGCACGCAGTCATGGCGTGGCGGCGGCAAAAAGAAAAGGCCCGACGCAAGACGGGCCCTGGAGGAAAGGTATTAGCAGTGATCGCTATTCAGCCGCTTCCTGCAGGCGCGGCGCGGCGCCCAGGATAGTGGCGTCGACGTGACGTTCGAACTTCTCGAAATTGGTCGCGAACATGTTGACCAGCTTCGCGGCCTGGCGGTCATAGGCAGCCTTGTCGGCCCAGGTCGAGCGCGGGTCGAGAATGGCGCTGTCGACGCCAGGCACCGCCACCGGCACCTCGAAGCCGAAATTGGCGTCGGTGCGGAACTCGGCCGACTTCAACGAACCGTCGAGCGCGGCGCTCAGCAAGGCGCGCGTCACCTTGATCGGCATCCGGCGGCCGGTGCCATAGGCGCCCCCGGTCCAGCCGGTGTTGACCAGCCAGCAGTCGACGCCATGGCTGGCGATGAGCTCGCGTAGCAGGTTGCCGTATTCGGACGGATGGCGCGGCATGAACGGGGCGCCGAAACAGGTCGAAAAGGTCGCCTCCGGCTCGGTGACGCCCTTTTCCGTGCCGGCAACCTTGGCGGTATAGCCCGACAGGAAATGGTACATCGCCTGCGCCGGCGTCAGCCTGGCGATCGGCGGCATGACGCCGAAGGCGTCGGCGGTCAGCATGATGATGTTCTTCGGGTGACCGGCGCGGCCGGTCTTCGAGGCGTTGGGGATGAAATCCAGCGGATAGGCGCAGCGCGTGTTTTCGGTAAGGCTGCCGTCATTGAAGTCCGGAACGCGGCCGGCGTCGAGCACGACGTTTTCAAGCACCGTGCCGAAGCGCTGCGTGGTGGCGAAGATTTCCGGCTCGGCTTCGGCCGAGAGCCTGATCGTCTTGGCGTAGCAGCCGCCCTCGAAATTGAAGATGCCGTGCGGACCCCAGCCATGCTCGTCGTCGCCGATCAGCGTGCGCGACGGATTCGCGGAGAGGGTGGTCTTGCCGGTGCCGGACAGGCCGAAGAACACCGCCGCGTCGCCATCCGGCCCCTCACTGGCCGAGCAGTGCATCGGCATCACGCCCTTTGCCGGCAGCAGATAGTTCAGCATGGTGAAAACCGACTTCTTCATCTCGCCGGCATAGGAGGTGCCGCCGATCAACACGATCTGGCGGGTGAGATCGACCGCGATCACCGTTTCGGTACGGGTGCCGTGACGCGCCGGATCGGCGCGGAAGGAGGGCAGGTCGATGATCGTCATCTGCGGCACGAAACGCTCGAGCTCCGCGGCTTCGGGACGGATCAGGAGATTGCGGATGAACAGCGAATGCCAGGCGAATTCAGTGACGACCCGGGTCGGCAGCTTGAGATCGGCGTCGGCACCGCCGACGAGGTCCTGCACGTAGAGATCCTTGCCGGCTGCATGGGCTTTGAAGTCCGCAAGCAGCGCTTCGAACTCACCTGCCGATATCGCCTTGTTGTTGTCCCACCAGACATGCGGACCGGTGCTGTCATCGCGCACGACGAACTTGTCCTTCGGCGAGCGGCCGGTATGCTGGCCGGTCTCGGCGACCAGCGCGCCCCGCGCGGTCAGCCGTGCCTCGCCGAGCCGGATCGCTTCCTCATAGAGTTCGGCCGCGCCGAGATTATAGCGCACCATGCCCGTGGTCGTCAGGCCGATCGCGTCGATGGCGCAGTCGGGGTTGCGTTTGCCGGCTTCCGACATCAAATTTCCTCTCTGGATTTGGCCGCATGTGACGGGAGGTTTCCCGGAGCCGGCACAGGGCTGCCCAGGTTCAGAACCAGAAAAGCCGAATGATATCAAATCATTAATCGATTTAAAAAATTTGAAAGTTGTTTAAATCGTTTATATGTGCAAAAAACCATAGAGGTTGCCCAAAGGATTGGCAGGCTCGTTCGTCCAATCCCACTATGGGTGCAATCGTGTGTAGCGGCAGGCCGCCCGTGACTTCGGCCACGGCCCGTGCCACATTTTGTACCCAATTTGTCCTGCAAAAGCCCCTTCTCGACGACAGAAGGGACAGCTCATGAGGGAGCCGCTTGAAATGGCAACAATCGCGCTTGTCGACGACGACCGCAACATTCTGACTTCGGTGTCGATCGCGCTCGAGTCCGAGGGCTATCGGGTCGAAACCTACACCGATGGCGCGTCGGCGCTGGAAGGCCTGGCGGCGCGGCCGCCTAACCTTGCCATCCTCGACATCAAGATGCCGCGCATGGACGGCATGGAGCTGTTGCGCCGCATGCGCCAGAAGTCGGACCTGCCGGTCATCTTCCTGACGTCGAAGGACGACGAGATCGACGAATTGTTCGGCCTCAAGATGGGTGCCGACGACTTCATCCGCAAACCGTTCTCGCAGCGCCTCCTTGTCGAGCGCGTGCGCGCGGTGCTGCGCCGCACCAGCGCCCGCGAGGCGGCGGCCAAGGCGCCCACCCAGCAGGCCCGCTCCCTCGAACGCGGCCAGCTCGTGATGGACCAGGAGCGGCACACCTGCACCTGGAAGGGCGAGCCGGTGACGCTGACGGTGACCGAGTTCCTCATCCTGCATTCGCTGGCGCAGCGCCCCGGCGTGGTAAAAAGCCGTGATGCGCTTATGGATTCGGCCTATGATGAACAGGTCTATGTCGACGACCGCACCATCGACAGCCACATCAAGCGGCTGCGCAAGAAGTTCAAGGCCGTCGACGACGACTTCGAGATGATTGAAACTCTTTACGGAGTCGGATACCGGTTCCGCGAGGCATGAATAGGCAGTAGTGAGTAGGCAGCAGGGAACAGTCGGCAGTCAGTTTTGAATGGTGCTAACGGCCCCATAGTCGCAACCATTTCTCTATTCCCTACCGCCTTCTGCCTACTCACCAATTAAGCAGGGCCTGCTATTCGATGGCAGTGGAAGTAGAGCGAGGCAGACGGGCGGGCGCGGCGAGGCGCCCGCCGCGGATCGTGCCCGCCTTCGTGTCGAAATTCACGGTGCCGATGCGCCGGTTTCTCGGCCATCATATCTTCTCCAGCCTGACGCGGCGCATCCTGTTCCTCAACATGGCCGGCCTCGCCGTGCTGGTCACCGGCATCCTCTATCTCAACACCTTCCGCGACGGGCTGATCGACGCGCGCGTCGAAAGCCTGATGACGCAGGGCGAGATCATCGCCGGCGCGATCGCGGCTTCGGCGACCGTCGAGACCGACTCGATCAGCATCGACCCGGAAAAGCTGCTGGAGTTGCAGGCCGGCGAGAGCCTTGGGCCGGGCTCCGACCAGCTCGACAATCTCGATTTCCCGATCAATCCGGAACGCGTCGCGCCGGTGCTCAGGCGCTTGATCTCGCCGACGCGCACACGCGCCCGCATCTATGACCGCGACGCCAATCTGCTGCTCGATTCGCGGCATCTCTATTCGCGCGGCCAGATCCTGCGCTACGACCTGCCGCCGGTCGAGGACGAGCAGCCGGACCTCCTGGAACGGGTCGAGAAATTCATCTTCGACTTCTTCCGCAACAAAGACCTGCCGGTCTATCACGAGCAGCCCGGCGGCAATGGCGCGGCCTTCCCGGAAGTGGTCAAGGCGCTGACCGGCAGCCCCTCGACCATCGTGCGGGTGAGCGAGCAGGGCGAGCAGATCGTCTCCGTCGCGGTGCCGATCCAGCGCTTCCGCGCCGTGCTCGGAGTGCTGATGCTGTCCACCGAGGGCGGCGATATCGACAAGATCGTCGCGGCCGAGCGCAAGGCGATCCTGCGCGTGTTCGGGGTGGCGGCCCTCGTCACCGCGATCCTGTCGTTGCTCCTGGCATCCACCATCGCCAATCCGCTGCGCCGGCTTTCTGCCGCGGCCGTCAGGGTGCGACGCGGCGTCAAGAGCCGCGAGGAAATCCCCGATTTTTCCGATCGTCAGGACGAGATCGGCAATTTGTCCATTGCCGTGCGGGACATGACCAACGCGCTTTATGCGCGCATCGAGGCAATCGAAAGCTTCGCGGCCGACGTGTCGCATGAACTGAAGAACCCGCTGACGTCGCTGCGCAGCGCGGTCGAGACGCTGCCTTTGGCGAAAAATGATACGTCTCGCGCGCGTCTGATGGAGATCATTCAGCACGACGTGAAGCGGCTCGACCGGCTGATCACCGACATCTCCGACGCATCGCGGCTCGACGCCGAGCTTGCGCGCGACGACGCGGCGACGGTCGACCTGAAGAAGTTCATCACCGATCTCATCGCGGTCTCGCGCGAGACGACGCGCAACAAAAAGGCGGTCGAGATCGAGCTCAAGGTGGCCAAGCTGCCGGCCGGCGCTCGAGGCTATTTCGTCGTCGGCCACGACCTCAGGATCGGCCAGGTCATCACCAACCTAATCGAGAACGCGCGCTCCTTCGTGCCCGACGAGCATGGGCACATCGCGATCTCATTGGCTCGCGCGGGCAAGTTCAACATCATCACCGTCGACGACAACGGCCCGGGGATCCGGGCCGAGACGATCGACCGCATCTTCGAGCGCTTCTACACCGACCGGCCAGCCGGCGAGGCATTCGGCCAGAACTCCGGCCTCGGCCTATCGATCAGCCGGCAGATCGTCGAGGCGCATGGCGGCACGCTGACGGCCGAGAACATCCCCGGCACCAAGCCCGGCGAGATCAAGGGCGCGCGTTTCGTGGTGACGCTGCCCGCGGAAGGCTGATCGCCGAACCGAACATGCCGGACAGCGCCACGAAACCCCGCAACATCCATGGTACGGCCCTCCTGATCGGCGAGCATGGCGTGCTGATCACCGGCCCGTCCGGCTTCGGCAAGACGACGCTGGCGCTGGCGCTTATCGATCATTGCCGAACCCGCGGCGTGTTTTCCCGGCTGGTCGGCGACGACCAGTTGTTTGCGACCGCGCATGGCGGCCGGCTGGTGTGCCGCGCGCCGCCCACCATCGCCGGGCTCTGCGAGGTGCACGGCATCGGACCGCGGCCGCTGGCCTTCGAGCCGGCCGCTGTGGTCGATCTGGTGGTTCGGCTAGTCGAACCGGCCGACATGGCGCGTCTGCAGGACGAAGCCGCAGAGACGATCGGCGGATGCCGGCTGCCCCGCATCGACGTCGTCCGGCAAAATGTCACCGCCGCTCTGCCCATGCTGATGGCGCGGCTGTCGATCCGGCCTTTTTCGTGATCCGCTAGGGGTTTTTTGTTGCGATGCGTCAAAATGGCCCGGACCGCCGCAATTTTGGGCTTGTCAACCGGCCGTGCGTCGACAAGATAGCGCTCCCGCCGCCTGGAATGGCTGGCGAACATAAGATACGCCTGTGAAGCGGCGATGACGGGAGCCACCAGAGAATGATCGGACTCGTGCTCGTGACGCACGGTCAACTCGCCACCGAGTTCCGGCATGCCGTGGAGCATGTCGTCGGGCCGCAAGACAATTTCGAAACCGTGGCGATCGGCGCCGACGACGACATGGAGCAGCGCCGGGCCGACATCGTCGACGCGGTGGCGCGCGTCGACACTGGAGCCGGCGTCATCGTGCTCACCGACATGTTCGGCGGCACACCCTCCAATCTCGCCATCTCGGTGATGGAATCCGGCCGCACCGAGGTCATCGCCGGCATGAACCTGCCGATGCTGATCAAGCTCTCCTCGATCCGCAAGGGTGACAACATGGCTGCCGCGCTCGACGAAGCGCAGGCGGCGGGCCGCAAATACATCAACGTCGCCAGCCAGCTCCTGAGCAGCAAATGAACGCATCGGCGCCGCAGACGGACGAGGTTGTGCGGGAGTTCCCGATCATCAATCAGCGCGGCCTGCATGCGCGCGCTTCGGCCAAGTTCGTCCAGGTCGCCAGCGGCTTCGACGCCACCATCCATGTCGAGAAGGACGGCGTGAAGGTCGGTGGCACGTCGATCATGGGCCTGATGATGCTGGCGGCGAGCCCGGGCTATTCGATCCGCGTCATCGCCAGCGGCCCTGAGGCCGTGCCGGCCATGGACGCGCTGGAGCAGCTGGTCGCCTCGCGTTTCGGCGAGGAAATCTGATCGCGCAACGCTCGTGTGTTGCGCTCTCAAGACATGCGCGCATAAAGATTTCTTTATGTCCCATTGTCGTATGGCGGCCGATCTGCTAGTCAGGCGGCAACCGCGCCCCTTCCACGCGCCTCCCGGCGCCGGCGCGCCTTTGAGAAAAATCACACCGGAGCACTGCCATGACGGGTAGCAAGGACTATGTGGTCGCCGACATCTCGCTTGCCGGCTGGGGCCGCAAGGAGATCGAGATCGCCGAAACCGAAATGCCGGGCCTGATGGCCTGCCGCGAGGAGTTCGGCGCCAAGCAGCCGCTCAAGGGCGCGCGCATCACCGGCTCGCTGCACATGACCATCCAGACGGCGGTTCTGATCGAGACGCTGAAGGCGCTGGGCGCCGACATCCGCTGGGCCTCCTGCAACATCTTCTCGACGCAGGATCATGCCGCGGCGGCCATCGCCGAGGCCGGCGTCCCGGTCTTCGCCGTCAAGGGCGAGTCGCTGGAAGACTATTGGGACTACACCGACCGCATCTTCCAGTGGACCGACGGCGGCACCTCCAACATGATCCTGGACGATGGCGGCGACGCCACCATGTACATTCTGCTCGGCGCGCGCGCCGAGGCCGGCGAGGACGTGCTGTCCAATCCCGGCAGCGAGGAGGAAGAGCTCCTGTTCGCCCAGATCAAGAAGCGCCTGAAGGCCTCGCCGGGCTTCTTCACCAAGCAGCGCGAAGCGATCCGCGGCGTCACCGAGGAGACCACCACCGGCGTCAACCGCCTCTACCAGCTGCAGAAGAAGGGCCTGCTGCCCTTCCCGGCAATCAACGTCAACGATTCCGTCACCAAGTCGAAATTCGACAACAAATATGGCTGCAAGGAATCGCTGGTCGACGGCATCCGCCGCGGCACCGACACGATGATGGCCGGCAAGGTCGCAGTGGTCTGCGGCTATGGCGACGTCGGCAAGGGCTCGTCGGCCTCGCTGCGCGGCGCCGGTGCCCGCGTCAAGGTCACCGAGGTCGACCCGATCTGCGCGCTGCAGGCGGCCATGGACGGCTATGAGGTGGTGACGCTGGAAGACGCCGCCCCCACCGCCGACATCGTCATCACCACAACCGGCAACAAGGACGTCGTCACGCTCGACCATATGCGGGCGATGAAGGACATGGTGATCGTCGGCAATATCGGCCACTTCGACAACGAGATCCAGGTCGCGGCGCTGCGCAATTTGAAATGGACCAACGTCAAGCCGCAGGTCGACCTGATCACCTTCCCGGACGGCAAGCGGATGATCCTTCTGTCCGAAGGACGCCTGCTCAACCTCGGCAACGCCACCGGACATCCGAGCTTCGTCATGTCGGCTTCGTTCACCAACCAGGTGCTGGCGCAGATCGAGCTCTTCACCAAGCACGGCCAGTATCAGAACCAGGTCTATGTGCTGCCCAAGCACCTCGACGAGAAGGTGGCGCGGCTGCATCTCGACAAGCTCGGCGCCAAGCTGACGGAGCTTTCGGGCGAGCAGGCCGCCTATATCGGCGTGACGCCGCAGGGTCCGTACAAGCCGGAACACTACCGCTATTAACCAAAGCTAAATTATCTACCAGATATTGAAGCCGGGTGGTTGACTTTCCGCCCGGCTTTATTTTTTGCGCCAATGATTCTTCACGCCGATTCCGGCAGGCGTTATTGTTGTGATTCGCGGTCCGGGGACATGTTGGGCCGGGACGCATTCAGGGCGGTCTTGCATTCAAGCGGCGAAGAGGACCAAGACATGCCGGGGGATTACCCGCCACGCGCGGGAAAGGCCGTTTCCGGCGGCCATAGGGATTCGAACGAGATCGGCCCGGCCGTGAGCGGCGGCGGTTTTCGCGCCGGCTTGCGGCTGGCCTCGCTTCTTGGCACCTCGGCGCTTGCCGGCCCGCTGCTTGTCTTTGCGGCCCACGCCGATGCGGGCATTCCGGGAAAGGTCGCTGCACCGGTCGGCACCGTTGAGGTCATGCAGCTCGCCATGTTCGTCGGCGTCATGGGCGCCGCCATGGTCTCGGCGATCTTCCTGATCCGCGAGCGTGCCCGCACCGCCTCGCAGAATGTCCAGCTCAGGGCCCGCGTCGCGGACATCAACGCGGCGCTGCAGCGTTCCGAAGCGCTGCTCAACCTGCGCGACCAGCGACTGATCGTCTGGACAATGGACAACAAGAAGCCCGAGCTCATCGGCAGCCTGCCGCTGGAAAGCGGCGCGCCCTACGACAGGTCAGCCTTCCTCGCCTTCGGCCGTTGGCTCATGCCGCGCTCGGCGGCGGCGCTGGAGCACGCGGTCGCCGCGCTGCGCGAACAGGCGAAGGCCTTTGACCTCGTCATCGAAACGCAGGCCGGCGTGCCGCTGGAGGTGCATGGCCGCAAGAGCGCGGCGCATGTGCTGGTGCGCTTCGTGTCGCTGTCGGAGACGCTGCGCAACCAGGCCAGGCTGAAGATCGAGAACCAGCGGCTCAACGCAGAATACGACACCCTGATCGGCCTGCTCGACGCGTTGAAGATGCCGACATGGCTGCGAGCCGCGGACGGGCGATTGCAATGGGTCAACCGCGCCTATGCCGAGGCGGTGGAGGCCGAAAGCCCGGCCGCGGCGGTGCGCGACGCGAAGGAATTCCTTGGCGGCCAGGCGCGCGATCAGATCGCCGAGCAGCACAAGACGCGACCCGTCTTCGAACAGACGCTTTCCACCGTGATCGAAGGCGACCGCCGCATGTTCGCGGTCACCGACTTCGCCGGCGCCGAGGGCTCGGCGGGGCTTGCCTGCGACACCAGCGCGGCCGAGACGATCCGCGCCGAATATGAGCGGACCGTGCGCAGCCATGCCGACACGCTCGACCAGTTGAACACCGCGGTGGCGATCTTCGATACCGAGGAAAAGCTGCGCTTCTTCAACCAGGCCTTCCAGAAGCTCTGGGGCCTCGACTCGGGCTTCCTGCTCAGCGCTCCTTCCAACACGCTGCTGCTCGACCGGCTGCGCTCAGAAGGCAGGATCGCCGAGCAGCCGGAATGGCGGCGCTGGAAGGAAAACCTGCTCAGCGCCTATCGCGCCGTCGAATCGCAGGAGCATTGGTGGCACCTGCCGGACGGCAAGACGATCCGCGTCGTGGCGAACCCACAGCCGAAGGGCGGCGTCACCTGGGTGTTCGAGAACCTGACCGAGAAGATGGACCTCGAAAGCCGCTACCAGACCGCCGTGCGGGTGCAGGGCGAGACGCTGGACAATCTCGCCGAGGGCGTGGTCGTGTTCGGTCCGGACGGGCGGCTGCGGCTGTCCAATCCGGCCTTCGTCGCGCTGTGGGGGTTGACGGCGGAAGCGGTCAAGCCGAACATCCATGTTTCGGTGATCCGCGACCTGTGCGACCAGCGTGCGGCGAACAGCCCGTGGGGCGGCTTCGTCGCCGCGGTCACCGGCTTCGACGACGAGCGCCGCGACCGCCGCGGCCAGATCGAGCTGATGAACGGCGACGTGCTGAGCTATGCGGTGATCCACCTGCCCAATGGCCAGGTGATGATAACCTTCGTCGACGTCACCGACACCGTCAATGTCGAACGGGCGCTGAAGGACAGGAACGAGGCGTTGGAGAAATCCGACCAGTTGAAGAATGAATTCGTGCAGCACGTGTCCTATGAGCTGCGCTCGCCGTTGACCAACATCATCGGCTTCACCGAGCTTCTGTCGCTGCCCGCGACCGGGCCGCTGACGCCCAAGCAGCGCGAATATGTCGAGCATGTCGGCTCGTCCTCATCGGTGCTGCTCACCATCGTCAACGATATCCTCGACCTGGCGACCGTCGATGCCGGCATCATGCAGCTCGACATCTCCGAAATGAGCGTCGACAGGACGATCGCCGCGGCCGCCGAGCTGGTCGCCGACCGGCTGGACGAGCATCAAATCAAGCTCGAGATCGATGCGGCGGAGGCGCCGGCGAGCTTCCATGGCGATGAGACCCGCATCCGCCAGATCCTCTACAACCTGCTCAGCAACGCGGCTAATTATGCGCCGGAGGCAAGCACGATCCGGCTCACCTGCCGCCGGCTGGCCGACGGCGTCGAGTTCTCCGTGCATGACGACGGCCCCGGCATGCCGCCGGATGTGCTGGAATCGGTCTTCCGCCGCTTCGAGCCGCGCACCAATGGCGGGCGGCGGCGCGGCGCGGGGCTCGGGCTCTCGATTGTCAAGAGCTTCGTCGAACTGCATGGTGGAACCGTGCGCATCGAGACCGGTAAGGACAAGGGCACCACGGTGATCTGCACCTTCCCGGACAAGCCTTCCGGGATCCCCGATACGCCGGCGGGCATCCGCGACGCGGCCGAGTAGCGCGGACTACATGGCAGGAACGGTGTTGGAGCGTTTTCTCGCCGACGAGGCGGCAACGGCAAGGCTTGGCGAGGACCTCGCCATGGCGTTGCGCGCGGGCGACGCGATCGCGCTGAAAGGCGATCTCGGCGCCGGCAAGTCGACGCTGGCGCGCGCGCTGATCCGGGCGCTTGCCGACGATACCGGCCTCGAAGTGCCGAGCCCGACCTTCACGCTGGTACAGAGCTACGAGACGCGCGTTCCGGTGCATCATTTCGACCTCTATCGGCTGTCCGCGCCGGACGAGATCGATGAGCTCGGGCTCGACGACGCGCTCAGCCAAGGCGCGGCGCTCATCGAATGGCCGGAACGGGCCGCAGACCGCTTGCCGGAAACGGCGCTGTGGGTCGATCTTGCCGAGCAGGGCGAAGGCCGCGTGGCGCGGCTTTCCGGGCAGGGGCCGGTTTTCGAGCGCGTGGCGCGATCATTGGCGATGCGCGATTTCCTGGCCGCCGCCGGCTGGGGCGAAGCTGCCCGCCGCTATTTCGTCGGCGACGCCTCCGCCCGCTCCTACGAGATCGTCTCGCTGCCAGGCCAAGCGCCGCGCGTGCTGATGAACTCGCCGCGCCTGGTGCTCGGGCCGCCGGTGCGCGACGGCAAGCCCTATGCGGTGATCGCCCACACGGCGCAATCCGTGACCGCCTTCGTCGCCATCGACCGGGCGATCTATGCAGCAGGCGTCAGCGTGCCGGCGATCCATGCCCAGGACCTCGACCAGGGTTTTCTGTTGATCGAACATCTCGGCTCGGAAGGTTTTCTCGGCGAGGACGGCCTGCCCATCGCCGAACGCTACGAAGCGGCGGCCGAGCTGCTGGCCATGATGCATGGCAAGGCCTGGTCCACGCGCATGGAAGCGGCACCCGGCGTGTTCCACGAGGTGCCGCCTTTCGATCGGGAAGCCATGTTGATCGAGGCCGATCTTCTGGTCGACTGGTATGTGCCTTGGATCACCGGCGGACCGGCTAACGATGAATTGCGAGACGGCTATCACCAGGTATGGAATGCGGTGCTCGACCGCCTCGCCGGCAGCGAATACACGCTGATGCTGCGCGACTTCCATTCGCCCAACATCATCTGGCGGGCGGAGCGTTCCGGCCTCGACCGGCTCGGCATCATCGACGTGCAGGACGCGCTGATCGGCCCTGCCGCCTATGACGTCGCCTCCTTGGCTATGGATGCGCGCGTCACCGTCCCGCCCGAGATCGAGCGGCGGACGGTTGCCGCCTATGGCGCGGCCAGGCGCGCCGCCGGCGCTTTCGACGAGGCCGGGTTCGCCGAGGCCTATGCGATCATGGCGGCGCAGCGCAATTCGAAGATCCTCGGCATCTTCGTGCGGCTCGAAAAGCGGGACGGCAAGCCTTACTATCTGAAGCACCTGCCGCGCATCCGCGATTATCTGAGGCGGGCGCTGGCGCATCCGGCGCTGGCCGGCCTGAAGGAATTCTACATGGCCCACGGCCTGCTCGAGGAACGGGTCCCATGAAGCCGACGACCGCGATGGTGCTGGCGGCCGGGCTCGGCAAGCGCATGCGGCCGATCACCGACACGATGCCCAAGCCGCTGGTGACGATCGCCGGCAAGACTTTGCTCGACTGGGGGCTGGACAGCCTGACAGCCGCTGGCGTCACCAAGGCAGTTGTCAACGTGCACTATCTGCCGGAGCAGATCGTCAAGCATGTCGCCAATAGGCGCGCACCGAGGATCGTCATCTCCGATGAGCGCGAGGCGCTGCTGGAATCGGCGGGCGGCATCGTCAAGGCACTGCCGCTTCTGGGCACTGAGTCTTTCTATATCATCAATGCCGATACCTTCTGGATCGACAGCGGTCAGCCTAGCCTCGAGCGTCTTGCCCTTGCATGGGACGCCGCGAGAATGGATATTCTGCTGATGCTTACCGATCTCGACTCAGCGACCGGGCATTGCGTCGGCACGGATTTCCTGGTTGCCCCCGATGGAGCCCTACGGCGCTCGAAGGGTGATCCGGCGGGGTTGATCTATGCCGGCGCCGCCATCATCCATCCGCGCATCTTCAAGGACGCGCCCACAGGCTCGCATTCGCTCAATATCTATTTCGACAAGGCGATCGCCGTAGGGCGCCTGTTCGGCATGAAGATGAACGGACGCTGGATCACCGTCGGCACGCCGGACGCGATCCCTGCCGCCGAAGCGGCCGTCGCCGGCGCGCTCGCGAAGGCGGTATGAGCGGCACGCGCCGCGTCTTTTCCATCCCACCCGGAGCGCCGTTCCTGCCGACGCTGGCGGGGGCGTTGCTCGAGGGACGCCTGATCCCCGGCTTCCGCTTCGATGGTGAGCCGCTGGCGCTGGCCGATGCCACCATCTATGTGCCGACGCGGCGCGCCGCGCGGGCGCTGCGCGGCGCCTTCGTCGACATGCTTTCCGGATTGGGAGGGGGCAGGCGCTCCGCCATCCTGCCGACGGTGCGGCCGCTCGGCGAGTTCGACGAGGATGAGACAGCCTTCGACGCGGAAGCGGCGCCGGCAATAGATCTGGCGCCGCCGATCGCGGCGCAGGAGCGATTGTTGTTGCTGGCGCCGCTCGTGCGCGCCTGGAAGGAAAGCCTCCCGGCGCATGTCAGAGCCCGGTTCAACGAGGAATTCGTCGTGCCGACCTCGGCCGCCGACGCCATCTGGCTGGCGCGCGACCTTGCCCGGCTGATGGATGAGATCGAGACCGAAGGCACGGATTGGGCGAAGCTCGCGACGCTGGTCACCGGCAACCTCGCCGGCTGGTGGCAGGTGACGCTCGATTTCCTCGGCATCGTCACCGACAATTGGCCGGAACTGCTCAAGGAGCGCAACCGTTCCAATCCGGCCGCGCATCGCGGCGCGCTGATCCGCCTGGAAGCGGCGCGGCTGAAGCGCAATCCGCCGGCCGGACCGGTCATCGCCGCCGGCTCGACCGGTTCCATTCCCGCCACCGCCGAACTGCTTGCCGTGATCGCCGGCCTGCCCAACGGCGCCGTCGTGCTGCCCGGGCTCGACCGCGAGCTGGACGATGCATCCTTTGCGGCGATCACCGCGCCCGGCGCGCGTCCGGCAACGCTCGGCCACCCGCAATATGGCCTCGCCAAGCTGATCGGCGGCATCGGCATTCCGCGCCGAGACGTCGAGGACATCGTTGCCGCTCCACCGCCGCTCGCGTTGCGCGCGGCCCTTGTCGGCGAGGCGCTGCGGCCGGCCGAAACAACCGAATACTGGACCGAGACGCGGCCGCGCTTCGCGGCATACAACATCGAACAGGCGCTGGCCGGCGTGACGCTGGTGGAAGCGGCCAACGAACGCGACGAGGCGGTTGCAATCGCCATCGCGCTGAAGCGCGCCGTAGAGGCACCGGGCAAGCGCGCGGCGCTCGTCACCGGCGACCGCGCGCTGGCACGGCGGGTCTCGGCCGAGCTCCTGCGTTTCGGCGTCGTTGCCGACGATTCCGGCGGCGCGCCGCTCATCAACACACCGGCCGCCAGCTTGCTCAGGCTCGCGCTGAGCGCCGCCTTCCGGCCGGGCGATCCGGTCGGCCTGCTTGCCTTGCTCAAGCATCCGCTGCTCGGGCTCGGTCTCGAACGCCCGACCGTGCGCAAGGCGGCGGAGCTTATCGAGCTGGTGGCGCTGCGCGGCGGCACCGGCCGGCCCGATGTCGCATCGCTCGGCGCGCTTTTCGAGGCACGGCTGGCGGAGCTGAGCGGCGACACAAGGCAGCCTTTCTGGTTTTCGCGCCTGACGGTGCGCGGCATCGAGCAGGCGCGAGGTATGCTTAGCCGCCTTACCGACGCGCTCCTGCCGCTCACCGCGATGCGCGACGAGAAAGATGCCGACATCGCGACGCTGACCAGCGCCAGCGTGGTTGCGCTGGAGGATCTTGGCCGCGCTGCCGATGGCAGTCTGGCGGAGCTCTATGCCGGCGACGCCGGCGAAAAACTCGCCGAGCTGCTGCGTGGACTGGTGGCCGCGTCCTCGCCCTTTACTTTCGCCGCTTCGGAGTGGCCCGACGTGATGGAGGCGCTGATCGCGCCCGAGACGGTGAAGCCGGCGCAAGGCACCGACCGCAACATTGCCATCTGGGGCGCGCTGGAAGCCCGACTGCAGAATGTCGACACGCTCGTCGTCGGCGGGCTCAATGAAGGGGTTTGGCCGCGCAAGCCCGAGAGCGACCGCTTCATGTCGCGGCTGATGAAGACAGGCATCGACCTCGAGCCGCCGGAGCGGCGCATCGGCCTTGCCGCGCATGATTTCCAGATGGCGATGGGCGCCGGCGAAGTGGTTCTGACGCGGTCGGCACGCTCCGGCGACGCACCGGCGGTGCCGTCGCGCTGGCTGCAGCGAATCCTGACCTTCATCGGCAAGGAGCCGGCGGCAGCACTTCGCGGCCGCGGCGACGCGCTGCTTGCCTGGGGGCGCGCGCTCGATGCCGGCGAGAAGAAGGATTTTGCCTCCCGCCCGCAGCCCAAGCCGCCGCTCAGCATGCGCCCGCAGCATTTCTCGGTCACCGAGATCGAGACGCTGCGCCGCGACCCCTATGCGATCTATGCGCGGCGTATCCTCGGCCTGATGCGGCTTGAGCCATTGATCCGCGATCCGGGCGCGGCCGAACGCGGCACTTTGTTCCACGAAATCCTGCATTTGTTCTCCCGGCGGGTGGAGGATCCAAGGGCGTCGAGCGCGCTGCCAAATCTCATCGAGGCCGGCCGTCTCTGCTTTGCCGAGGCAAAGCTTCCGCCTGATATCGAGGCCATCTGGTGGCCGCGTTTCGAAAAGCTCGCTGAAAATATCATCGAATGGGAGCATACCCGCGCCGATGCCGTTGCCAGGCGCTACGCCGAGGAGCGCGCCGAGAAGACGGTGGTCGGCCGCACCGGGGTGACGCTTTCCGGCTATGCCGACCGCGTCGACCTGCTTGCCGGCGGCATGGCCGACATCCTCGACTACAAGACCGGCTCCTCGCCCTCGAAAGCGCAGGCGCACACGCTGCTGTCGCCCCAGCTTGCGCTGGAAGGCGCGCTGCTCAGGCGCGGCGCCTTCAAGGAGCTCGGCATTCGTGAACCGTCGCAGCTTGCCTTCGTGCGGCTGAAGCCGAATGGCGAGGTGTTCGAGGAATCGATCCTCGAATACAACCGCAAGCCGCGCACCGCCAACGATCTCTCCGAGGAAGCCTGGGCGCGGCTGGAACGGCTGCTTTTCCACTATGCCTACCCGACCACCGGCTATCTGTCGCGCGCCCTGCCATTCCGCGAGGGCGAAGCGGACGGCGACTACGATCATCTGGCGCGCGTGCTGGAATGGTCGGCCGGCGGCGCCAGCGAAGACGAGGCGGAAGGATGAAATACCCCATCCCTTCCGATACCGCCGCCAGCCAGGCGCGCGCCTCAGATCCCGCCTATTCCGCCTGGGTGTCGGCCAATGCCGGGTCGGGCAAGACGCATGTCTTGGCGCAGCGCGTCATCCGGCTGCTGCTCAACGGCACCGATCCGTCGAAGATCCTCTGCCTCACCTATACGCGGGCGGCCGCCGCCAACATGTCGAACCGCGTGTTCTCGACCCTGTCGGAATGGACGGCGCTGCCCGATGCGGAGCTGGCGCTCAGGATCGCGGCGCTGGACGGCCGCGGCGCCGACCGCGACATGATGCGGCGCGCGCGCCGGCTGTTCGCCGAGGCGCTCGAGACGCCCGGCGGGCTGAAGATCCAGACCATCCACGCCTTCTGCGAATCCGTGCTGCACCAATTCCCGCTCGAAGCCAACATCCCGGCGCATTTCGAGATGCTCGATCCGCAGATGGAGGCCTCGCTGTTCGCCGATGCCCGCCGCGACATGATCTCCGGCGCGGGCGCTGGTGTCGAAGGCTTGGCGGAAGCCTTCGCCACCGTGCTGGAGCGCGGCGGCGAGTTCGGGCTCGATACGCTGCTTGCCGAGATCGTCGGCAAGCGAGACGAATTGCGCGACTTCATCGCCAAGCTCGGCAAGAATCGGGACTTCCGGCCGCTCTTCGCCGAACTCGGCTTCAGGCCCGGTCAGACGGCCGAGGGCATCGCCGCTTCGCTCTGGCCGCTGCCCGGCTTCGACCCCGGCCAGTTCGCGGAATTCGCACATGTCGCCGAAGCCGCCGACGCGCGGCAGGTGCTGAACAATGTCATTCCCTATGCACAAGGCGCATTCGCCGAAGCCGATCCGATCCGCCGGCTACGGCTTCTGGCAAAGGCCTTTCTCAAGGCCGACGGCGACCCCTATGAGCCGCCAAAGATCTTCAAGAAGGCGCTTGTCGACCGGCTGCCGGATCTGCCGGAACGCTACCTCGCGGCAGCCAAGGCCATCCTCGACGTGTCGGATCGGCTGGCGCTGTTCCGCATGCTGGAAGGGACAGCGGCAGCGCTCGCCGTCGCCGGCTGGCTGATCGCGCGCTATGAGCAGTTGAAGCGCGGGCGGGGCTTCCTCGACTTCAACGATCTCATCACCCGCACCGTGAGCCTGCTGTCGCGGCCCGATGCCGGACCATGGGTGCAGTTCAAGCTCGACCAGGGCATCGATCATATCCTGCTCGACGAGGCGCAGGACACCAGCCCGGATCAGTGGGAAGTGGTGAAGAAGCTGACCGAGGAATTCTTTGCCGGGCTTGGCCAGCGCGAGGCGATCAGGCGCACGATCTTTGCCGTCGGCGACGAGAAGCAGTCGATCTATTCCTTTCAAGGCGCCGCGCCTGATTCCTTCGCTGAAAGCCGGCAGTTGTTTGCCGGGCGCGTGCGCGATGCGGAAGCCGCCTTCGCCAATCTCAAGCTCACCTGGTCGTTCCGGTCGAGCGACGACGTGCTGGCCGCCGTCGACCGCGTCTTCGCCGAGCCTGGCGTCAGGCGCGGTATCAGCCACGATCCAGACCCTTTGAGCCACAAGGCGATCCGCAATGACGCGCCGGGCTATGTCGAGGTGTGGCCTTCGATCGGCGCCGAGATGGTCGAGGAGCCGGACGACTGGACCTTGCCGGTCAACCATGCCAGCGCGCCGGCGGTGCGGGTGGCTGAGCATGTCGCCACGACCATCCAGACCTGGCTGCGCAGCGGCGAGGTCATCGAAGGCAAGGGCAGGAAGCTGACCGCGGGCGACATCCTCGTCCTGGTCCGAAAGCGCGATCGCTTCGTACATGCGCTGTCGCGCAGCCTCAAGAACCGGCAGATCCCGGTCGCCGGCGCCGACAGGCTGAGCCTGCCCGGCCATATCGCCGTGCAGGACCTGATCGCGCTTGGACATTTCCTGATCCAGCCGGAAGACGATCTTTCTTTAGCTGCAGTGCTGCGCAGCCCGATCTTCGAGGTCTCCGAAGAGACTTTGCTGGCGCTGGCCGGCGGGAGGCCGAAAGGCCAGTCGCTGATTGCCTCGCTCCGGCAACATGTGGCCGAGGATGTGGGACTCGCCGCTGTCGTTAGCCGGCTTGACGGCTGGGCAACCGAAGTGGCCTTCAAGCCGGTGTTCGAATTCTACGCCGCCGCGCTGGCACGCGACGGCCTGCGCCGCAAGATGACGGCGCGGCTCGGGCCGGAGGCCGGCGATATCCTCGACGAGTTCCTGAGCTTTTGCCTGGCCGAGGAACGCACCGGCCTGCCGGGGCTGGAGTCCTTCCTGTCGACGCTGGAAAATGCCGGCCCCGAGATCAAGCGCGAGATGGACCAGACGCGCGACGAGGTGCGGGTCATGACCGTGCATGCCGCCAAGGGCCTCGAAGCCCCGGTGGTCTTCCTGGTCGATGGCGGCTCGGCGCCGTTCAGCGACCAGCATCTGCCGCGGCTGATGCCGTTCGAGAGCTCCGGCGCGCAATGGAAGGGCAAGGGCTATCTGTGGCGCTCGGCCAGCGATGTCGCCAATGGCGTCTCGAAGGCGGCCTCGGTCCGGGCGCGCGAACTGGCCGATGACGAATACCGGCGGCTGCTCTATGTCGGCATGACGCGCGCCGAGGACCGGCTGATCCTCTGCGGCTATCACGGCAAGCGTCAGCCCAGCACCGGCACCTGGCATTCGATCGTGAGCCGGGCGCTTCTTGGTGCGCCGGAGAGTTCGGAGCGGCGGCATCCGGCGACGGCCGAGGTGGCCGTGCACCGGTTCCACATGACGAAATTGCCGCCGGTGGCACTGACCAGCGTCAACGAGGCAGGGCCCTTCGAGCACACAGCACCGCTGCCTGAAAACCTGTTCCGGCAGCTCCCGCCCTATGAGGAGCTGCCGCGGCCGCTTTCGCCTTCCGGCGCATCGGCGCTGATCGAGGAAGCGAAAGACGCTGCGCCCGATACACGCTCGCCGGTGCTCGACGCCCAGGCCGAGCCCGGCTTTGCGATCATGCGCGGGCTGGCGCTGCACAAATTGCTGCAGATGCTGCCCGGGATCGCGGAGGCGGAGAGGCAAGGCGCGGCCGAGCGCTACCTGGCGCGCGCCGGCGCGGGCTGGCCGGATGGTGAGCGCGACAGGGCGCTGGACGCCGTGCTTGCGATCCTGTCCGACGGCCGCTTCGGCGCGCTGTTCTCGCCATCCTCCCGAGCTGAGGTCGCCGTCATGGGCAGCCTTGAGGTGAAGGGCAGGCTGCGCTCGATCTCCGGCAAGATCGACCGGCTGGCTGTCACACCGGAAAAGGTGTCGATCGTCGACTACAAGACCAACCGGCCGGCGCCCAAAGACCTGACGGAAGTGCCCCCGGCCTATGTGCTGCAGCTTGCGCTCTACCGCGCGCTGCTTCAGCCGCTCTATCCGCGGCGCGAGGTGATGGCGGCGCTGCTCTTCACCGAGACGCCGCGCCTGATCGAGCTGCCGGGCAAGGCCATGGACGATGCCCTTGCCCGACTCACGGGAGCGTGACACAAGAACTGCTTGAAGATCGCCGCCACAACCACCACATTTGGTGCAACCCGCGTTTTCGAAAGGATTTCAGCATGGCCACCGTCAAGGTCGACAAGGGCAATTTCCAGGCCGATGTGCTCAACGCCAAGGAGCCGGTCGTGGTGGATTTCTGGGCAGAGTGGTGCGGCCCGTGCAAGATGATCGCCCCGGCGCTGGAAGACATCGCCAAGGAGCTCGGCTCGAAGGTGAAGGTCGCCAAGCTCAACATCGACGAGAATCCCGAGCTTGCCGCGCAGTTTGGCGTGCGCTCGATCCCGACGCTGATGATCTTCAAGGGCGGCGAAGTGGCCGACATGAAGGTCGGCGCCGCGCCGAAGACGGCGCTGTCGCACTGGATCAACGGCGCCATCGCCTGAGCCAATCTGGATATCTAAGGAACGAGCCCGGCCAATCGCGCCGGGCTTTTTCTTTGGCGTCATCGCTCGACGCGTTCTGGCCCTCGCAGGCGGGCACGTCATACTCTCTGCTTCAGAAAAAGGAGAGCGCTATGACCGGGACAGCCAAGGCCACAGTTCACGTCGACAATGAGCGCGTCATCGTCACCGAGTATCGCTTCGCGCCCGGCGCCAACACCGGCTGGCACCGCCATGGCCACGACTATGTCGTGGTGCCGCTGATGGACGGCAAGGTGAAGCTGGTGACGAAGGACGGCGAATCCTTCGCCGAGATGAAGCAGGGCGCACCCTATTTCCGCCGGGAAGGCGTCGAGCACGACGTCATCAACGCCAATGACGGCGAGTATGCTTTCATCGAGATCGAGCTGAAGTAGGCCGGCCGTGATTGCCGGCTCGCAGCGTTCCTTTCCGGCCCCGAGCGGGATATCGTGGGTCTAACGCCTCTCTTCGCCTTTGCCGGTTTTGCGGCCGTGGCCGCCTATGTCCAGACCCTGTCGGGCTTCGCCTTCGGCCTGGTGATGATGGGCGCGATTGCGCTTGTCGGCTTGCTGCCGCTGCCCGACGCAGCCGCGATGGTCGGCATGCTGACCCTGGTCAACGCCACGCAGATGCTGATCCAGGGCGGCTGGCGCGAGATTGCGCGCCGGGAGCTGCGGCTTATCCTGATCGCAAGCCTGCCTTCGCTGCTCTTGGGGTATGCCCTGTTGGAATGGCTGGCGGATACGCGGGCCGACCTGCTGAAAATCGGGCTCGGCCTGGTCATAATGCTGTCCAGCCTGCAACTGGCCATCAGGCCTGCCGGCTTGGCAAAACGGTCATCGGACGCGAGTTTCGCCGGCTTCGGCGTCATTTCGGGCCTAATGAGTGGACTGTTTGCGACCGGCGGCCCGCCGCTCGTTTATCATCTCTTTCGCCAGCCAATGCCGCATGAACGCGTCCGCGAAACGCTGGTGACCGCTTTCGGCGCCGCGCAGGTGGTGCGGCTTATCCTGGTGGCGGCGAGCGGCAACCTGCCGACCATGTCGCCTGTCGCGCTCGTCCTCGCCATACCGGCCGTAATGCTGATGACCTATGCGGCGCGGCGCTGGCCACCGACACTATCGCAAGGGACGATGCGAAAGATCGTCTTTGTTCTGCTTTTCCTGTCGGGGCTCTCGCTGGCGCTGCCCGCCGCGATGCATGTTGCCGTCTAACTTCAACTGCTCATGCGGGCGACGTGTCGCTCCAATCTACCAGTCGGCGACACGGTCGCCGCCGTGAATTGCGCGCTTTTGGCGGTGTATTCGAACAGCTCGATCTTCACGCCGTTGGGATCGGCGATCCAGGCCTGGTATGTGTCGTCGCAGGCGAGCTTTTTGGGCGTGACCGCGACGCCCTTCGATCGGATATGAGCGATGGCCGCCTCGATGTCTTCCACCTCAAGGCAGAAGTGGTTGATCTGGTTTGCCTCGCTGTAGCTGGCTTCGCGTTTCTCGAACACCTCGACATGGCTGCGGCCGCCACAGTCGAGGTAGAAGCCGAAAATCCTGCCGTCGCGCAGGAAATTGAAACGGGTGTCCATGCCGAGCGCATCGCGGTAGAAGCTGCGCGTCGCCTCCAAATCATGCGCGAAGATGCAGAGATGGGCGAGCTGCTTCACCTTGATCATGGCCGGTTCCTTTCGGCCCCGGCCGAAATCCGCAACGCTGTCCCGGTTTCGCCTCAGGTCGGCGGCGTGCCGTTTTCGGCCAGCACGGCCCCGGCGAAATAGAGCGAGCCGCCGATCAGGATGCGCGGCGCCGGGCCGTCCCAAGAATCGCGCAATAGCATCAGCGCGTTGGCGACCGAGCTCACCGGCTCCGCCGACAGGCCGGCCTCTTCGGCACGCAATGCCAGCTCGTCGTTGGGAACGCCGGCGTCGCTGCTGGTCACCGGCACAGTGTAGACATGGCGGGCGAGGCCCTTGAAGGCGCTGAAATAGCCGGTCTGGTCCTTGGTGTTGATCATGCCGGAGATCAGGACCAGCGGTCTCGGATTCTTTTCCTCTTGCTCGGCCAACGCTTCGGCGATGACGATGCCGGCGCCGGGATTGTGGCCGCCGTCCAGCCAGATCTCCGCGCCCTTCGGGGCCAGATCGACGAGCTTGCCCTGCGTCAGCTTCTGCATGCGTGCCGGCCAGGCGACATGGGTCATCGCCCGCTCGGCGGCGCGGTGGCCGATCTCGAAGCCGGCCGCCTTGACGGCGGCGATCGCCGCCGCGGCGTTGGCGTATTGATGGCGCCCCGGCAGGCGGGGCGAGGGCAGGTCCATAAGCCCGTCCTCGTCCTGATAGACCATGCGGCCGTTTTCCTCGAAGGCGAGGAAATCCTGGCCATAGACCACGGTGGGGCAATCCAGCCGCTCGGCCGTCTCGATCAGCACCTGAAGCGCGGTTTCGCTTTCCTGGGCGCCGATCACCACCGGACAGCCGCGCTTCATGATGCCGGCCTTCTCGGCGGCGATCAGCTCGACGCGATCGCCGAGATAGGCCT
Source organism: Mesorhizobium sp. CA4 (assembly GCF_020165075.1). NCBI lineage: Bacteria > Pseudomonadati > Pseudomonadota > Alphaproteobacteria > Hyphomicrobiales > Phyllobacteriaceae > Mesorhizobium > Mesorhizobium sp. CA4. The sequence goes on along the minus strand of NZ_JAIUHK010000002.1, from coordinate 10,138 downwards.
CATGGTCCATGGAGATCGGCATGATCACCGAAACGGCCGGCCGCTTGATGACATTGGTGGCGTCGAAGCGGCCACCAAGGCCGACCTCGATGATCGCCACTTCCGCCGGATGCTCCGAAAACAGAATGAAGGTGACGGCGGTGAGTATCTCGAAGACGGTGATCGTCTGGCCTTGATTGGCTTCGGCGACGCGCGCGATGGCCTCGGCGAAAACCTCGTCGTCGACGAGCTTGCCGCCGCCTTCGGCCGCCAGCCGGTAGCGCTCGTGCCAGTTCACCAGATGCGGCGAGGTATGGACGTGGACGAGGTGGCCGGCAGCCTCCAGCAGCGCGCGCGAAAAGGCGGCGCAGGAGCCTTTGCCGTTGGTGCCGGCGATGTGGATGACCGGCGGCAGCCGGTCCTGTGGATTGCCGAGGCGTTCGAGAAGCCGCGTGACACGGTCCAGCGAAAGGTCGAAGCCTTTCGGATGCAGCGTCATCAGATGTTCGATTTCGCGTTCGGCGGCGAGCGTTGTCATGATGGAATCCTAGAGCGGTTCATCATCTCACGGAATGCAGAACCGCTCTTTCTTTTTTGTTGACGCAATTCCGAACGGAAACCGTGTCACATTTCCTGGAATTGCTTTGGCGCACGGCCCCAAACCGTGAATCGGTTTCGCGACGGCCATGCGCAAATCCGAGGCTACAGCACGCAACAAGCGGCGCAATCGCGGTTCGCGGCGAACGATGTCGCGCCAGCCGATATCGCTTCAGGCCGACCTCGCCTCAGGCTTGCGGCCGCGCCTCCGCGTTGACCACCGCCGGCGGCAGAATCTCCGGCTCGAGTGGCTTCTCGGCCGGCGGCATCTTGAGCAGCATTTTCAGCAACCGCGCGATGGTCTGGCGCATCTCCAGCCGCGACACGACCATGTCGACCATGCCGTGCTCCATCAGATATTCGGCGCGCTGGAAGCCGTCGGGCAGTTTTTCGCGGATGGTCTGCTCGATGACGCGTGGGCCGGCAAAGCCGATCAGCGCGCCCGGCTCGGCGATGTGGACATCGCCCAGCATGGCGTAGGAGGCGGTGACGCCGCCGGTGGTCGGGTTGGTGAGCACGACGATGTAGGGCAGGCCGGCTTCCTTCAGCCGGTCGACGCCGACCGTGGTGCGCGGCAATTGCATCAGCGACAGAATACCTTCCTGCATGCGGGCGCCGCCGGAGGCGGCGAACAGGATCAGCGGCCGCCTGCGCTGCAGCGCCACCTCGAAGGCATGCACAATGGCCTCGCCGGCAGCCATGCCGAGCGAGCCGCCCATGAAGGCGAAGTCCTGCACGGTGACCACCACCGGCAGGCCTTCGATGGTGCCAACCGCGTTGAGGATAGCGTCTTCCAGGCCGGTCTTTGCCTTGGCCTCTTTGAGGCGGTCGGTGTAGCGCTTTTCGTCGCGGAATTTCAGCGGGTCCTGGAAGACCTTGGGATTTTCCAGCGTCTCGTATTTGCCGTCGTCGAAGAAGTATTTCAGCCGCTCCTTGGCCGATATCTTCATGTGATGGCCGGAAGCCGGGATGACGAACTGGTTGGATTCGAGATCCTTGTGGAAGATCATCTCGCCGGTCTCGGGATCCTTGATCCAGAGGTTTTCAGGCATGTCGGTGCGCCGGCCGAGCATCGAATTGATCTTCGGGCGGACGTAATTGGTGATCCAGTTCATGGTTTCGGCTCCTGTCCTGGAAAGGACTTCAAGCTAGTCCAGGAAAAGTCTGTGGCGGTTTTCCGGTCGGAATCGCGCGGCGAAGAATTAGTCAGGCTATTCGGCGGCGGCAAGGCGAGCCGAACGGACGCCCTGGGCGAGCCCGCTGACCAAAGTGGCGACGGCTTCGGCCGGGTCGGCGGTCTTTTCGCCCTTGGGCCCGAGCACATTGGCGATCGCGTTGACGATCGCCGTGCCGACGACCACGCCGTCGGCCGAGGCGCCGATGACACGCGCCTGCTCGGCGGTTTTGACGCCGAAGCCGACGCAGACCGGCAGCGCCGTGTGACCCTTGATGCGCGTGACCGCAGCCGAGACCTTCGTCGTGTCGGCCAGCGCCGAGCCGGTGATACCGGTCATAGAGACGTAATAGACGAAGCCGGAGGTGTTTTCCAAAACCTTGGGCAAGCGCTTGTCGTCGGTGGTCGGGGTCGCCAGGCGGATGAAGTTGACACCGGCCTTCAGCGCCGGAATGCAGAGCTCCTCATCCATCTCCGGCGGCAGGTCGACGACGATCAGGCCGTCGATGCCGCTGGCCTTTGCGTCGGCGAGGAACCGGTCGACGCCGTAGATGTAGATCGGATTGTAGTAACCCATCAGAACGATCGGCGTCTCGTCGTCGCCGGCGCGGAATTCGGACGCCATCTTAAGCGTCTTGGCGAGGGTCTGGCCGCCCTTCAGCGCCCGAAGACCCGCCGCCTGGATCGCCGGACCGTCGGCCATCGGGTCGGAAAAAGGCATGCCGAGCTCGATGATGTCGGAGCCTGCGCCCGGCAGCGCCTTCATGATGGCCAAGGCGGTGTCGTAGTCCGGGTCGCCGCCCATGAAGTAGGTGACCAAAGCCGGGCGGCCTTCGGCTTTGAGCTTCGCCATGCGGCGGTCGATGCGGGTGGTCATTGTCAGATCTCCATGCCCAGCATGTTGGCCACCGTATGCACGTCCTTGTCGCCGCGGCCGGACAGGTTGACGATGACGAGCTGATCCTTGTCCATCTTGGGCACGATCTTCATCGCATGCGCGATGGCATGCGCCGATTCCAGCGCCGGGATGATGCCTTCGACCCGGGTGGTGAGCTGGAAGGCCTCCAGCGCCTCGTCGTCGAGGATCGGTTCGTATTGGACGCGGCCGGAATCGCGCAGCCAGGAATGCTCGGGGCCGACGCCGGGATAATCGAGGCCGGCCGAGATCGAATGGCCGTCGAGGATCTGGCCGTCCGAGTTCTGCAGCAGATAGGTGCGGTTGCCGTGCAGCACGCCGGGCTTGCCGGCACTCATCGAGGCGCAATGCTCGATGCCGTCAAGGCCGCGGCCGCCGGCTTCGATGCCGATGATGCGCACATCCTTGTCGTCGAGGAAGGGATGGAACAGGCCGATGGCGTTGGAGCCGCCGCCGACGGCGGCGATGATGACATCGGGCAGCCGGCCTTCCTGCTCCAGCATCTGGGCGCGGGCTTCCGTGCCGATCACCGACTGGAAGTCGCGCACCAGCTCCGGATAGGGATGCGGGCCGGCGGCGGTGCCGATCAGGTAATAGGTGTCCTCGACATTGGTGACCCAGTCGCGCAGGGCCTCGTTCATGGCATCCTTCAGCGTGCCATGGCCGGCGGTGACCGGCCGCACTTCGGCGCCGAGCAGCTTCATGCGGAATACGTTCGGGCTCTGGCGGGCGACGTCGGTGGCGCCCATGTAGACGACGCAGGGATAGCCGAAGCGCGCGGCGACGGTGGCTGAGGCGACGCCATGCTGGCCGGCGCCGGTCTCGGCGATGATGCGCTTCTTGCCCATGCGCTTGGCGAGCAGGATCTGACCGAGGCAATTGTTGATCTTGTGCGAGCCGGTGTGGTTGAGGTCCTCTCGCTTGAAATAGACCTTGGCGCCGCCGAGATGTTTCGTCAGGCCCTCAGCGAAATAGAGTTTTGAAGGCCGCCCCGCATAATGGGTCGACAGGTTCTGCAGCTCGGCCTTGAACTCGGGATCGGTCTTGGCCTTGTTCCACTGCTCTTCCAGATCGAGGATCAGCGGCATCAGCGTCTCGGCGACGAAGCGGCCGCCGAAAATGCCGAACATGCCCTGCTCGTCGGGCCCGGTGCGGAAGGAATTGGGCATTGCCGGCTTGTTCATCGCCGATCTCCTGATGTGAATTGTATTCAGGCGGCGCGGTCGTCGCGCGCGGCCCTGGCGGCCCGGAAAAACTGCTCGATCAGCGCCGGATCCTTGACGCCCGGAGCGCTTTCCACGCCGGACGAAACGTCTATTCCGAGCGGGTTTGCCTGTCTCAGGGCATCGCCGATATTGGCGGCGTTGAGCCCTCCGGAAAGCATGTATTCGACGCCGGCGTCAAGGCCGGCAAGGACGCGCCAGTCGAAGGCGACGCCGTTGCCGCCCGGCAATTGCGATCCCTTCGGCGGCTTGGCGTCGAAGAGAAAACAGTCGGCCACGCCGACAAAGGGTTTTACCCGCTCCATATCCGCCGCCTCGCCGACCGGCAGCGCCTTCATGACCGGGAGGCCATAGCGGGCCTTCAGTTCCGCCACCCGCGCGGGCGTTTCCGAGCCATGCAGCTGCAGCATGTCCGGCTGCATCTTGGCGACGATCTCGTCGAGGAAAGCATCATCGGCATCGACGGTGACGGCGACCGCCTTGGCCTTGCCGCGCGCCGCTTCGCGCAGGCGCCCGGCCGCGGCGGGCTCGACGTAGCGCGGGCTTTTGGCGAAGAAAATAAAGCCGACATGGCTGGCGCCGCCGGCGAGGGCAGCAGCCATCGCGGCGTCGGTCTTCAATCCGCAGATCTTGATGTCGAGCGTCATGGCGCGGGCTTGGCACGAAACGGGAAAAGAGTCGAGAAAAAGCATAATGTTGCCGGTTCGGCGGAAAACACTACCTTCATATAGGAACCACAGCGGGAGCAGGATAATCATGGCCGACAGGACCGTCGCCGAACTGAAGCAGAAGATCGCGCAGGCGCGCGAGGTGATCGCGCATCTGATGGACAAGGCCGCCTTCAACGGCGCCGAGGCGCACCGCGCGCTGGATTATTTCGGCAGCGATACGTTCCACCGGGATTTTTTGCCGTGGCCGCATACCGAGGAAGGGCTGCGGCCGGAAGAGCTGAACGCGGCGAATGACGATTGATGGTCTGATGGGTTCAGGCGGATAGCAGAAAGGTCGGCGGGACAGCACCCCCTCTGCCCTGCCGGGCAGAGGGGGTGAAGGAACGCGGCCTAGCCGTTTAAGCTACTCAAACATGATCGCCTGCAAGGCGCCGCCGTTGCGCTTCAGCCAGTCCTTGCAGCGGTCGGTATCCGGGCAAAGCTTCTCGCATAGTCTCCAGAATTTCGGGCCGTGGTTCATCTCTTTCAGATGCGCCACCTCATGCGCCACCAGGTAGTTTATGACCGCCGGCGGCGCCATCATGATGCGCCACGAGAAGGAGAGATTGCCCTCCGAGGTGCATGACCCCCAGCGGCTGGAGGTATCCTTGTACCTTATCGCCTTGGCGCGCTTGCCGATCGCCTCGGTGTGCTTGACCACCAGTCGCTCGATCTCCTTCTTGGCCTCGCGCTTGAGGTGGTCGGCGATGCGGCGCGGCAGATGGATGCGCTCGCCGTGGACGATCAAGAGCGGACCGCGCTCGTCGCGCGAGACGGTAATGGTGCCGCGCTTGGAAGGCTCATGCACGATGCGGTGCGGCACGCCGCGGATCGGGATCCTGATGCCGGGGCGGACCTGCGGCCTCGTCGGCACCTTGGCCAGCCGCTGTTCCAGCCAATCCTGGTGGCGGTCGAGGAATTTCTCCACCTCGCCCCGGCGCAAGCCGGGCGGCACGGTGACGCGCAGGCCCTGGCCGCCGGAATCGATGCGCAGCGTGAGCCGCCTGGCCCTGGCGCTTTCGACGATTTTCAGCGGCAGCGTGCGGCCGGCGACGCAATGTTCTCGCTCCACGACAGGCGTGGGCTTTGGCTTGGTCAGGTTGCGAAAGAAGCCGAGGGTCATGGCTGGACGATACGCGATTCGAAAAAAACGGCCAGTGGAGGGAAGGTACACAGAGAACAAAAAAGAAACGGCGCCGCTAAACGCGACGCCGCATATCATACCGAGACGTGTCGCGGGATCTCAGTCGTCGAGCAGGTTGGTACCTTTGCCACCCTCCGGACCAGCCTTGTCGGTCGAGCCGGTCGAGGTCGGCGCAGTCGACTTGTTGCGGTTGGCCATGAAGCGGTCGAACTCTTCCTGGTCCTTGGCGCGGCGCAGTTCGCGGGCGTACTCGTCGAACTCGGAGAGCATCTCGTCCAGCTTGCGGCGCTCCTCGGCGAGGCGCTCGAGTTCCTTCTCGCGCCAATCGTCGAAGGCGACGTTGCCGGTGCGGGCTGAGCCGTGGCCCCAGCGGGCCGCCTTCTCGGAGCGACGGCGGCAACCGGCGAAGATACCGTCCGTGGCGCGGTTGACGTCGCGCTTGAAGCCTTCCAACCGGTCGCCCCAGATGATGTAGGCGAGCATGGCGAAGCCGAGCGGCCAGAACACCATGAAGCCGATGACCATCAGCGCGATCGTGGCCGGCGTCCAGGCCGGACGGATCAATGCACTTGTGTTCATTTCTCGCAATCCTTCCATTGGAGACAGCCAAACCGGCTGCGTGGAATCGAAATGGGAAGGCGAAATCGGCGATTCAAGACAAGTCCGGCCAAAACCGGCGAAGCATCTGAAATGATTATCGCTTTTTGAGCTTTTCAAGGAAAAGCACTGCCATTCCGGCAACCAGCCCCCAAAATGCCGCGCCGACGCCGAAAAGCGTGAGCCCCGAAGCCGTCACGGCGAAGGTGACGGTGGCCGGCATGCGTTCGGCCTCGTCCTTCAACGCGATCGACAGCGCGTTGGCCAAGGGTGCTGTCAAGGCGAGCCCCGCCACCAGCACGATCAGGCTTTGCGGCAGGACGGCGAAGATCGCCACCAGCGAGGCGCCGAAGATCGCAAAGATGAGATAGGCGAGCGCATAGAACGGCCCGGTCTTCCAGCGTTCGGCCGGGTCGGGATGGACATCGGGGCCGGTGCAGATTGCCGCCGAGATCGCCGCAAGATTGGTGGTCACGGCGCCGAACGGCGCCGAGAGCAACGAAAACAGACCGGTGACGCCGATCAGCGGACCAGGCTCCGGATGATAGCCCGCGGCGCGCAGCACCGCGAGGCCGGAAAGGTTCTGGGAGGCCATGGTGACGAGATAGAGCGGCAAGGCAAGGCCGATAATCGCCGAGGCGGTGAATTGCGGCGCAATGAACGTCAATGTCGACAGTTCCGGCGCCGGCAGGCTGCCGACGCGGCCGGTGAGGAAAGCGGCGAGGCCGCCGCCGATCAGCACCACCAGCACCGATAAAGCCGGGTTGAACAGGCGGATGACGAAGAAGGTGGCGATCAGCGGCAGGATCAGCCAAGGGTCGGCGGGAATGGCCTTCACCGCATTCACGGCGAAGCTGACCAGGATGCCGGCCAGCATGCCGGACGCGACCGAGGCCGGGATTTTCGCGATCAGCCTGGTCAATGGCTTGAACAGGCCGGTGGCGACCAGAAGGACGCCGGTGACCATGAAGGCGCCGACGGCCTGCGGCATCGTGAAACCACTGGAGGCCCCGATCAGCGCCAGGCCAGGCGTCGACCAGGCAGTGATGACCGGCATTTTCGTGCGCCAGGACAGCCACAGGCATTCAATGACCATGGCCAGGCAGATCGCGGTGACACCGCTCGCGGTCTCGATCTGGGTCGCGCCGACTGCCTTGGCGGCGGCGATGACGAGGGCCAGCGTGCCGCCGAAGCCGACGATTGCCGCGACGAAGGCGGATATCGGGATGGACATGCGCATTATGCGGCGGCCCGCCTGACCATGTCGCCGACGGTCCGTGTGAGCATTTCGAGATCCTCGGGACGGGACAGGCGATGGTCGCCGTCGGGGATCAGCGACAGCGTCACGTCGTCGGCGGGCAGCATCGCGGCCAGCTTCAGCGCATGGCCGGACGGCACATCCGGATCGGCAAGGCCCTGCAGGATGTGCACCGGGCAATGCGTGTCGCTCGGCCCGGTCATCACCCGGTTGGCGCGGCCGTCCTCGATCAGCGCGCGCGTGTAGATATAAGGCTCGTCCGAATAGTCCGACGGCTCGGCGAAGAATCCCTTTTCCTCCAGATCGCGGCGTTGCGCGTCGGTCAGCACCGGTTCGATCAGCTCGACGGTGAAGTCCGGCGCCGGGGCGAGCAGCACCAGGCCGGCAACGCGCGTGTCGCCCACCTTGCGCAGTTCCTGCACCATGCGCAGCGCGATCCAAGCCCCCATCGAGGAGCCGACCAGGATCTGCTTGCCCTTGCTGAACCGACGGAAGACGGCAAGGCTCTCGGCAACCCATCTGGAGATCGTGCCTTCGGCGAATTCGCCGCCCGACTCGCCATGGCCGGAATAGTCGTGACGCAGATAGGCGTGGCGCTCGCGAGCGGCCCAGGCGGCAAGCGCCTCAGCCTTCGTGCCCAGCATGTCGGACTTGTAGCCGCCGAGCCAGACCACGCCGGGCGCCGCGCCGGGCGCCTGCCTGACGGCGATGTTCGACCCATTCACATCGATGAAAACCGGAACGCTGGCGGCCATGAGCTTGTCCTTTCGGCCGGTCTTTTTGGCACAGGCCGGGGTTCAACGAAAAGTGCTCGCGCGTTTCTTTGCTTGGTGCAGACAATTGCCGGACAGGAGGTGATTTTCCGGTGCGGCTATGCTATTGACTCCGGCCGCGCGCTCACCACATAGGCGCGTCCACCTGTTTGAACCTAAAGAACCCCTGAACGAAACGGCCGAGGAGACCACGACCATTCGCAGACCTTTCAAAGCAGCGGCACCCACCAAGGATGGGCCGCGCTCCAACCGAGACATCCGGGTGCCCCGGGTCCAGCTTATCGACGCCGACGGCCAGAACCGAGGCGATGTTTCCATCAACGACGCATTGCTGCTGGCCGAGGAGGCCGGGCTCGATCTGGTCGAGATATCGCCCAATGCGGTGCCGCCGGTCGTCAAGATCCTCGATCTCGGCAAGCTGAAATACGCCAACCAGAAGAAGGCGGCTGAAGCGCGCAAGAACCAGAAGGTCATCGAGATCAAGGAGATCAAGATGCGCCCGAACATCGACAGCCATGACTACGAGACCAAGATGAAGGCCGTGCGGCGCTTCTTCGAGGAAGGCGACAAGGTCAAGCTGACGCTGCGCTTCCGCGGCCGCGAGATGGCGCATATGGAGCTCGGCATGCAGCTCCTGAACAAGGTGCGCGAGGAAACCTCGGCGATCGCCAAGGTCGAGGCGGAGCCCAAGCTCGAAGGCCGCCAGATGATGATGGTTCTGGCGCCGCGCTAAATCCCGCCAAAATCATGGTGCAAGGCGTCCCGGCGATCGGCGGGGCGCCTGTTTTCTATCCGATCGCTCTCAAACTCGCGATCGGGTCCCCGATCGCCTGCAAATCTCGACGATCAAGTTCCTCGATCGCGAGCAAATCGACGATCGGGTTTCGCCATGACCGATGAAGTGAAGTCCCAGTCCGCCGAGCAAACAGAAGGTCTCGGCGGCTACCAGCACATGCGCCGGATCGTGCTGGCGGTGCTGGTCGTGGTGCTGTTCTGCGCGCTGCTGTTCGGCCAATCGAGCTTCCCACCCGAGACCTGGATGCACGAGTCGATCGAGATGTTCGGCGTGCTTCTGATCTTTCTCGGCATTGTCGGACGGCTGTGGTCGACGCTCTATATAGGCGGACGCAAATCCGCCGAAGTGGTCACGGGCGGGCCTTATTCGATCACCCGCAACCCGCTCTATCTGTTTTCGACAGTGGCTGCCGCCGGGGTCGGGGCGCAGATCGGCTCCTTCAGCGGCATCATCCTGTTCTCGTTGCTCTGCGCCGGCGCCTTCCACATCGTCATCCTGCGCGAGGAGCGGTATCTGAAAGAAGTGCTCGATGCGCCCTACCAGGCCTATCTCGCCAAGGTGCCGCGCTTCTTCCCGAACCTGGCGCTTTACCAGGAAGGCGATACCGGCAGCTTCAGGCCGCGCCTGCTCTTGAACACGCTGCTCGACGGACTGGTGTTCCTGGTCGCGCTGCCGGCCTTCGAGCTGATCGACAGCATGCAGCAGTCGGGGATGCTGCCGGTGTGGTTCACGCTGCCTTAGGAACGGTGACCGCCAGTTGAGGCCGGCCTGCAAATGGCGGCTTCCTGCGCTTCCGGTGCTCACGTACGAAAAATACGCTCCGCTCCGGTCCTCGGAATCTCAACCGTTCCCGCCGGCGCACGGCGAGGACAGCGCGTCGCATGGCTTGAGGTGTGTCGGTAGCTAATCAAGTTGTCCGGTTTGGTAGCACATCATTTGTCCGCTTCAGTTTGCGTCGAAGCGGTTCACGC